>DAOQAU010000004.1:0-64119 GCA_035354275.1 Candidatus Gastranaerophilaceae bacterium | reverse complement strand
GTAATGGTTGCGGGAGCTGGATTTGAACCAACGACCTTCGGGTTATGAGCCCGACGAGCTACCAGACTGCTCCATCCCGCGTTATTCTTTTATCAAGACGCTCAACTCACTAATCAGTCTTCCAGACTTACCTCTCACTCAAATTGACATTTAGTCAATTTGGTTCGGCAGAGTATCCCGCGTTGTATTAAAGTTTCAGTATCTTTTATCGCATTTACCCCCGACAGAGTATCCCGCTTTATATACTTCCAATATCATTATTGCATGCTGACGAATTTTTTGCAAGCAAACAACTATAACTTCTACTTCAGCCGGTTTCCAAAAGATTTATCCGGAAAGTTCGTGTTCGACAAAACTATTTCCTGATATTCGTTTTTATCAATGTTAAGCCCCTTAACCCCATTAAAAACAGCTTTTTTCTTATTCTTTTTTGTCAATTTCTTTTTATTGTCCGTCATCTTTACCTCGAAATTAAAAAAGGGCTATCCATTTAGATAACCCACTCTTAAAAGTTTGCCTCGGGCCGGACTTGAACCGGCACCAGGTAATTAACCTGATTGGATTTTAAGTCCAACGCGTCTACCGATTCCGCCACCGAGGCCCATAAAGGCTTGGACTTAAGCTATATGCTAATATAAAAAAATACTTATGTCAAATGAATTTAAAGCTCTTTATAAGTCTTGAAATGGATTTTGCAAACTTCTTTTAGTCTGTCTCTCCCATATTTTCGGGAAAATTCTTTTGCGCTGTCTTTAACCTTTTCGCTTGCGCCTTTGGGAAATTTTATTCCGTAAAACTTTTCCATACTTTGCATTTTTTCAACAAAAGTTGCCCGTGCCAAAACCGATGCCGCCGCAACCGCAATATCGCTTTCTGCCCTAACCCTCTGTTCAAGGGTGATAACTTTGCCTTTTTTCATTAAAGCGTTTTTGATTAAGCTTTCATCACCGAATTTGTCAGAAAGCGCATATTCACAAGGCCTTTTTTCCAAAATATTTTCAATAACCCTTGCATGCCCCCACGCCAAAAGCTTATTTAAATTCTTAAATTCTTTATAAAGCTCATTGTATTTCGCATTTGAAATTACAACTGTTGAAAATACAGCGTTTTTTTGGATTTGTTTTGCCATTTTTAAAATATTTTCGTCTTTAAGCATTTTACTGTCTTTAATGCCCAAATCTTTAAAAATCGGGCGATTTTTTTCATCAATAAGCACGCCCGCAATCACCAGTGGACCAAAAAAATCGCCCTTCCCTGATTCGTCGGTGCCTATATAAGTGAGCGGTGAACTATGAACAGTGAGCGGAGTTGCCATGGTATTGTGTTTACCGTTTACTATTTCCTGTTCACTAAATTCATGAAATTTTGAACTTAAAACATCAAGCAATATGTCGATATTTTTCCCTTGAATAACAAATTTGCCTGAATTATAAAAAGTTACGACAAAATCCTTATTTTTAATCTCCCAAAAGGTATATTGCTTAGGGTGCACTATTGCCTGAAAGTTTTGCAAGATAAACTTTTTTATCGCTTCCTGTTTAGCTATTGGAATTTTTTGGGAAAAAGTATTCATGGAACAATTTTATCATAATTAATTTTTATAATATAATTGTTAAGAAGAAAGAGGATACTGACATGATGAAAATTGCGGTGTGCGGTGCCTGCGGGAAAATGGGCAAGGAAGTAATAAAAGCGGTAGGCGAAAATCCTGAAATGAAACTTGTTGCAAAAATAGATATTTGCGGGGGAGAAAGTGTTTTTAAAAGCATAGAAGATGCGATTAAAAGCGTAGAAATCGACGTTCTGGTCGATTTCACCCAGCCGAAATCAATTTTTGATAACGCAAAATTTTGCTTGAATAACAAAATTCGCCCAGTTATCGGTACAACCGGATTGTCAGATGCTCAAATCGAAGAATTAAAAAAGATTTCAAAAGAAAAAAATGTTTCTTGCTTAATTGCGCCGAATTTTTCTACCGGTGCGGTTTTGATGATGATGTTTTCGCAGCAGGCTGCAAAATATTTTGATAATGCAGAAATCATTGAGCTTCACCACAATCAAAAGAAAGATGCACCTTCAGGTACGGCAATTAAAACCGCTCAAATGATTGCGGGGGTAAATGAGAATAAGACTTTTGCAACGGGCAACTGCGAAGAAGTTGAGCTGATAAAAGGTTCTCGTGGCGGCGTTGCTTATTCTGATATTCATATTCACTCTGTCAGAATGCCGGGCTACATTGCTTCGCAAGAAGTTATTTTCGGTGCATCAGGGCAGATTTTTAAACTTCGCCACGATACGATGGACAGGGCTTGCTATATGCAGGGCGTGATTTTGGCAATAAAACACGTTGCACAAAATAGCGACTTTGTTTATGGACTTGAAAATATATTATAGTTAATTATTACGTCATGCTGAATTTATTTGACTTCTTTTCAAGGCGAGGAACGAGCCGTAGAAAATGTCCTTACGGCTTGCAGAAATAGACCAATTCATGTTAAAATTTTCAATAGTATCAGCATCGCAAAGTCTTTCGCCTATGAGATCCTGAAACAAGTTCAGGATGACGTGCAAAGGAAGGAAACAAATGAACAAACCAAATATAGCAATACTTGGTGCCACAGGTGTTGTCGGGCGTGAAATTTTAAAAGTTATGGAAGAACTTGATATCCCTTTTAATAATTTAAAACTTCTCTCCAGTGCAAGAAGCGCAGGCAAAGAAATGGAATTCAAGGGTAAAATTTATAAAGTCGAAGAAGCTAAGCCGGAATCGTTTGAGGAAGTAAATATCTGCCTTGCATCCGCAGGCGGCTCTACAAGTCTTTCACTTGCACCCGAAGCTGTTAAAAAAGGCTGTGTTTTTATTGACAACTCAAGTGCCTTCAGAATGGATAAAGATATTCCGCTTGTTATTGTCGGAGTTAATGATGAAGATTTAAAACTGCACAAAGGAATTATTGCAAATCCTAACTGCTCGACTTCTCAGCTTATGCTTGTCTTAAAACCGTTAGATGATTTTGCCAAAATAAAACGCCTGATTGTTTCCACTTATCAATCGGTAAGCGGAGCCGGAATTGCGGCGATTAATGAATTAACCGAAAACACAAAAGCGGCATTGGATGAAAAAACATTTGAAAATAAAGTTTTTAAAAAACCGATTGCATTTAACGTTATTCCCCAGATTGACTCTTTTTTGGAAAACGGTTATACAAAAGAAGAAATGAAAGTTGTTAATGAAACAAAAAAAATACTGCATTTGTCTCAAAGTCTTCCGATAACCTGTACTGCCGTGCGTGTACCTGTCTATCGCGGACACTCGGAAGCCGTTACCATAGAATTTGAAAATGAAATAACACCTAAAAAAGCTAAAGAACTGTTAAAAAATGCCTACGGTATTGAAGTCATTGATAACATTGAAAATTATGAATATCCCACACCGATTGATGCAGCTTACAAAAATCCTGTTTATGTCGGCAGAATCAGAAAAGACCTTGCTTTTGAAAACGCTATTTCTCTGTGGTGTGTGGCAGATAATCTGCTTATCGGCGCAGCTTTAAATACTGTAAGAATTGCTCAAAAAGTTATTTCAATGAACCTATATTAATAAGAAAAACCATTAGAAAAAAATGGGGCGAAAATTTTTAAAAATTTTCGCCCCATTTTTTTCTAAACTCAACACTATAAAACCATGCCAAAAATTTAAAATAACTTTATAATTGTAATAAAAATTTACATTAGTAGTTAAATAAAATATAAAACATATATACTTTAAAACCCTTTTATCTATTGACTTTGTCAAGTTTTGTTTGTTTTTTTATATTAAGAAATGTTTAAAATACACTTTTACCCTCTTTAAATTTATTTTTAAAAGATTTATACTAAAGTATCAGATATTTCAAACTAAATCTGAATTAATTAGTCCTCAGAATAGTCGTAATATGTGTATGTGAAGTCAAGTTATGCATGTAACTTAAATTAGTTATTAGCACTGGCTTAGATTAATCAACAGTATGAATGTGAGTGAGCAAAAAGGATCAACCTTAACGCGGTGTGCGTGTATTTTTGGATCTTATTTTTTGCAGACTAGCAGTCAAAAAAAGTAAACACAAGGAAGTAAACACAAGGAAGTAAAAAGGTCACTTTGAAAGGAGATCAACTATGGCAATTACTGTAAACACAAACTTATCGGCAATCAACATTCAAAACAACTTGAATGATGCAACCGATGCAATGAGCAAATCGATGTTGAGAATGTCAACAGGTTTCAGAATCAACTCAGCATCCGATGATGCAGCCGGATTGGCGGTTTCAACATCATTTGAAACTACTTTATCAAGTTCAAAAGTAGCATCTAAAAACGTTCAAATAGGTTCAAACCTATTAACAACAACAGAAGGTACTTTAGGAGTTATTAAATCAAACTTGCAACGTATCAGAGACCTGGCAGAACAATCTGCTAACGGAACTTATAGTGCAGATGATAGAGCGGCAATGAAAGCTGAAGCACAACAAAGAGCATTAGAAATTGACCGTTTGGCTAACAGCACATCATTTAACGGAATTAAATTGTTAGATGGAACCCAGTCATCAGGTATAGCTATCCAAGTAGGTACAGGAAGTTCAGCGGATGATTCACTTACTATTTCTTCTGATGTTTTTGCGAAAGCAACCGTATCTGCCATCCAGTTAACACCTGCCGGTGGTACATCAATTGATTCAGCGTTTGAAAGTGCTGCAAGTTCTAAAGCATTCCTTGCTAACTGTACAACTGCTTTGACAAACATTACAAACAGACAAACAAAAATTGGTGCATTCCAAAACAGATTGTCAGCTGCAGGTAAAAACTTGACAGTACAACAAACTAACTTAACAGCTGCAAATTCAACAATCAAAGACGCAGACGTTGCAGAAGAATCTGCTAACTATGTTAAAAACCAAATTCTTCAGTCAGCTTCAGCTTCATTGTTGGCAGCTGCAAACCAAGCTCCAAGTATTGCATTAAAACTTATCAACGGTTAATAATATTTGAGCTTGTTGGAAATTATTCCAAAAGAAGCGGCGGGTCGAAAGATCCGCCGCTTCTTTATATTATCACGTAAAATTTATACCCCGCCCCCATCCTGTCATCCCGCACACACCTGTCACCCCGCACACACCTGTCATCCCGCACACCATCTGTCATCCCGCACACCATCTGTCATCCCGCACTTGTTGCGGGATCTATAAAATATATGTTAAACTAATCACATGAAACAATATTATGTTTATATTTTAACTAATTATAATAGAACAGTATTTTATACCGGTGTAACTTCCGATCTTATAAAAAGAGCTTATGAGCATAATAACGAATCAGCTGATGGGTTTACCAAAAAATACCATATAAAGCAGCTATTATTTTACGAAATTCATTATGATATCTTGGAAGCAATTTCGAGAGAAAAAACTATTAAGCGTTGGAAAAGAGCATGGAAATGGAATTTAATTAAAGATGTTAATCCTAATTTAGTTAACTTGTACGATAATGGCAATATTTTACCGTTACCACTTTTGACGACAGTATATTAGATCCCGCAATTCACTTCGTTCATGCGGGATGACAGTAGTCTGCGGGATGATATTTTTAGTTCTATTTGCACGTGAGATTCCGCAATTCACTTTGTTCATGCGGGATGACAAAAATCCGGTTTACAATGAGATCCTGAATAAGTACGGCCAATGCACAGCCGATAACTAATGTTTCAGGATGACGCATTTCTACGGCTCGCTTCGCTCGCCTAGAACTGCGTCAATTTACAGGGACATCAATCGGTTGAGTTAGCATTACATCCAGTACCGTTCCTTTGTTTAATTTAACATCCGAACCTTTTCTGAATAAATCTATTATGCTATCGCCCAACAAATAAGCACCTCCGCCCATTGCTCCGCCTATTGCGCAAACAGGAGCGGTTATAAATACAGCACCGTTAAATGAATTCTCACCCGCATCAATCCCGAATTGAGTTACATTTTGCGTTATTTCAACTGTTTTTTGCCAATTTTTCTGTAAGGCTTCACCATATCCTTTTGATTCGTATAAACCGCCGTCATCTGTTATTTTTGCTCTATTGCAAACGCCCATAGATAATGGCAACTGTCTTCCGTTGGGTGTTACTACGTGATCAAAATCAAGATACAAAACCGCGCCTCTGGATAGCATTTTTATCGGGGTTACTTTATTTATACTTCCTCTTATTATTGAGCCTGCGGGAAGAATAACTCCTGTCTGCGATTTTTGATCTTCTAAAAGCATTGCATTAAAAGCATCTCCTTGATTTCCGACTTGTGTATATAAAGAATCCATAAGCTCAATTTTTAACTTTGTGCCCGCAGGAATTCTTTTCGTCTTTGCATCGGCCTTAAAAGGTGCTGCATAAACTGAATTTACCCCGAACATAACTGATAACAACAATATTAAAATCTTTGTTTTCATAAATTTCTCTCCTCCGCTATATATATAATTGTAATTCCAATTTCAAAAAATGCAACTTTTATACAAATAATCGGGCGAAGATTTCATAAATGAAATCTTCGCCCGATTATTAAATACTTATTCTAGGCCAATCCTGCTGTCATTGACATAAAATCCCTTTCTGCATAAGGTAAGCTTGACATTTGGTTTTGTATCCCTGCTCCAAAAGGGTTGCTATTTGGCTGAAATTGCTTTTGCCTTCTTGCTGCAAAAGGATTGTTTACCCCGAAAGCCGTCACTTGCTGCTGAGGCTGTTGTTGAGCCTGCGGTTGAGGCATCGCAGTAAATGGGGGCATACTGTTATTTTCCATCAAAGGATTTTCCAACCCGGGAATAGGCGGCAATTGAGCAATTTGACCAACAGATTCATTCTGCCCCGGCAACTGAGTTTGTGCAGCAACTTCTGGTTGAGCATCATCTGCCGGTAATCTTCCTTCTTTTTTAGCTTTATCAAGTTCATTTTCTCCTACAACAGCTTTAGCCGCTTTTCCTCCAAGCCAAGAGCCTAAGAATCCGCAAGCAAGTCCTACAACTGCGCCGACTGCTGTTCCGGCTACGGGAATTACTGAACCGACTGCCGCGCCTATTGCAGCTCCGGCTGCTGCGCCTGCGGCTTGTCCTGCGACAAAACCTCCAACTGTTCCGATAGTTGTCGCAGTTGATTTTCCAATCTGCTTCCAACCGGCTTTTGCGCCTAACTGTTTGAATGTAGGAATAACTTGAGTAAATAATTCTAATGCTGCTGATATCGCGAAAAAGAATCCGTTTCCTTTACCCAGTTTAGCTATTTTAGATAATCCGGGGATTTTTCCCGCTGCTTTTACCGCTTTTGTATTTTTTATAAAATCACCGGCTTTTGACAACATACCTGTTTTACCGGCATTTTTAGCAACATATTCTTCAAAAGTAACACCTGCTTTTTTAGCTTGAGCAGATAATTTATTTAAATTTTTAATGGATTGATCAACACTGCTTAACTTAGCAGCTTTTGCAGCTTCAGTTTCGTATCTTAAAAAAGCCTGTTTATAAGCATTTCTGCTCCAAAGTCCGCCATCTGCCTTAAATAATTCTGCTTGTGTTTGTCCGTTTACTTTAAGCGTATTAAAGCCTCCGCGGATGTCTTTTCTATTTCGCCATAGCCAGCCTGCACCCATAAATCCGCTCCAAAGGCCTACTCCTGTGAAAGGTCCGCCTTCATTACTTTGGGCATTAACTGCAGCAGTAGTATATTTTGCTGTATCTTCGGCTTTTTTTAAATAATATGGTGAAACATAACCTTGCGGTTGAAAATTCCCATAACTATTACCAAAACTTACACTGTTTACCATGTAACCTCCAAGATGAAAACTAACCTTATATACATAAACTCTTTTGATTTTAAAAAATTGCCTATTAATAAACAAAAATACTGTTTTTACCTTGAAAACATTGAAAAACAAGGTAAAATATTGTTAAGCTTTTGTTACATTTATCTGTTTGTTAAATTTTGTAATGAAAAAATTACCTGTTATTAGGGGTTTTAATTTTATGATTATATAATTGTAGATAGATACTATTTTTAAAGGAAAAATATGACGATTGCAGTATATCCGGGTAGCTTTGATCCCATTACTAACGGACATTTGGATGTTTTGAAAACCGCTTCTGAAATATTTGAAAAGGTTATAATTGCGGTTTCTAAAAACAGCGAAAAAAAATCTTTGTTTACTTTTGAACAAAGGCTTGACTTAATTAAAAAAAGCATAAATGGATTGAATAACGTTGAAGTAGATTCCTTTGACGGACTAACCGTTGAATACGCAAAATCAAAAGGAGCAAAAGTTATTATAAGAGGGCTGAGAGCAGTATCAGATTTTGAATTTGAAATGCAGCTTTCTCAAACAAACAGGTCACTTGCGGGTGATATTAAAACGGTTTTTTTGACAACAAGACCCAAGTATAACTTTATTTCTTCAAGTACCGTAAAAGAAATCGCCCGAATGCACGGTGATGTTTCTAAATTCGTTACCGAACCGGTTGAAGAATTTTTAAAATTGAGATTTGCCAAATAAAATTTATTGTTATAGAATATAGTAAGAAAGGTATCGTTGATTATGAATATGCAACAAAGCGGGATATATGAACTCTTAAAATTACTTGAAATCGTTTTGGAAAAAAGCTTTCCGATTCTTCCAAATTATTTGGTTGCAATTAAAGTAAAAGAAGTTGAGTCTTTAATCGATAGAATTTACGCCTCATTGCCTACCGAAGTGCAAGAAGCCCGTGCTTTCTTAAGGCGCAGAGAAGAACTCCAGATAGAAGCCCAGCAAAAAGCCGAAAAAATAATTTTTGACGCTCAAAATGAAGCCGGCAGGCTTTTAAGTGAATCAGATGTCCTTCGCGCAGTACAAAGAGAAGCTGAAAAAATTAAAGAACAGGTTATATCAGAATGTGAAGATATTAAAAGAAAAGCTCTTTCTGAAGCTGAAGCCATCCGAGTTCAAGCAGCTGACGAAGCAATAAGAATAAGAGAAGGTGCGGAACTCTACGCAGAACAAGTTTTAACAAATATCGAACACGACTTAATTCAACTTCAACAAGTTGTTAAAAACGGTCAGGTTTATATGGAAAAACTTCGCTCAGAGTCATTAAAAAACTTTGACACATTGAAAGATAATTACCCTCAAAATCAGGCTATGGAAGATTTTAAAATAGGTTAAAATAAATTTGAAAAAGGGCGGATTCGCAAAGCGAATCCGCCCTTTTTATTTAATCTAAAATGGTAACACCTGTTTGTGAGCCGTAATTATTAAATCTATCGTAATATCCGTGGTTTGTTCTGTATCCGTTGTAATACCCGTATCCGGGATTCCCCAACGAAGAATAATTAAGATATGAAGGATTTGAATAACCGTAATACTGGTCTATAGGTGGGGTAAATCCTGTCATCATACCGTTTCCACCAAGGAGCATGCCCCCAAGGCTCCCTAATACCCCCTTCCATCCGCCTTGGGTGCCTACAATCGGGTTAGAATAATAATTTTGTGAGTATTGATTTGAATTATAATTACCCGCCAATGTTTTTAGTGTTGTGTACCTTGTTGTTATGTCCCCGCTTTGTACTGCTCCGAGAAGCTGTTGTTCAAGTCTTTCGATTCTAACTTCAGGACTATCTCCATTATAATTTTGCCCGAATATTTTCATTTCCATTTTGCTTAAGGTGTTTTTTGATATATTCGGATATTGTGTAGTTTGATTATAATTTGCGACTATATTATCAACCCTTTGTGACAAAGATAAATTCGGATACGTCCTGTTAAAAATATTTTTCTCTATTCGGGAAAGTCTTATCAAGATATCTTGATATGCAAAATTTTTGCCGTAAAGTGAATTTTCTATCTGAGTTATTTTTTGATAATCAGCGTTATTCACCTGATTGTAGTTTCTAAGAGCAAAAGCATTATTTGCATTTGTTCCCAAAGGCTGAAGCGGAGGAAAATATGTTACATCACAAAACCCCGAATTTGTGCCAAACAGGTAAAATACGAGTAAAATTACCGCACGCTTCATTTTCCTCTCCTTCTAATTTTAACACTTCAGCATAAATCAGAAGAGAAATTTTAACATTATTCTCCCATATAGGTTAATCGGATAGTTTTTAAGGGATTATAAATAATATCGCAGATAAAAAACAAATTGAAACAGAACTCAACAAAAACCAGGTGTGGATTATGGGATGCTGTTCATTCCATAATTTTCTTATATCAAAGGTTTCCTGTACGAAAGAATCATTTACTTGCATGTTCATTCCTCCTTATTCTATTTTGTTTATTATTAAAAAATGAACATCACCTAATCGGTTGATTTTGAGTATAGTTTCATCCTGTTTAGATTTGTAAATTAATAATCTGATTTTATTTGTGGTTTTTTATCATTAAGTTTATAATTATTTTGTTAGATATCGTTGAGGAGATTTTTTTAAATGAAAGTAATGTTTAATTGTTGCCCCAGACCATCTGTTTACACTTTGTTCAGAGGCGAAGGGAAAAAACCTGAAACAACAACTGTTGTAGCACAAACAACTGCTGCCGCACCTGCCGCAGAACAATCTAAAACAGATACCGTACAAATAACAACAAAAACAACGGAAAAAGCACCTGAAGTTCAGCCAAAACAAGAAACTGAGCCTAAAAAATGCGAAGGACCGGATTGTAAAAAATAAATTTAAATATGAATAAAAACAGGGCGGATTTCTTTCAGAAATCCGCCCTGTTTTTATTATCTTTTTTCTTCATTTTGTAAATTTTTTGTAATATTTTCTCTTAAGTTCTTAAGTTTGCTTTAAAAACAACCGATAAAACAACTATAAGGAATGGATTACGAAAAAGTTACGAAAAAAGGGATAAAGGGATATCGTCATGAGTCTTAATGTATCTTACAACCAAAGCATTAATAGAGGAATTGATTCAAAAGCACTTGTTGATGTTACGCAAGCAATTTTCAAAAGGGCCGAATCTAAATCTTCCGAGTTGTCAAATTTGGATTTCAGCAAATTCAAAAAGCCTGACTTAGGATTGGATTTGTATGCCGGTAAAGTCAACGCTGCAACTGCTCGTGAAATTTCAATGGCAAGTTCAGGAGTTCAGGTTTCTTTAAGCGAAAAAGCTGTTAAAAGCCTTCAATTCTTAAACAGCGAAGCTTCAAAGGCAATATTTAAAAATGTTGAAGGTAAAATCGCTCTTCCTGTTGAAGAAAAAGGTAATGAAACAAAAAATGTTTATCAACTTCCGAAATTTACCGAATTGGTTAAACCTGCAACTGACTTAAACAAAGACAAAAACAACTCAAATCCTTTTTATAAAGGTGAACTTCGTAAAGCAGAAAAAAAAGAAACCGAAGAAAAAATTAATATATTCGCGTAGGATAGTGTTTTTAAAGGGGCGGATTTGCAAAGCAAATCCGCCCCTTTAATCTTATTAAAAATTTTTAAACATTTCCGGTTGAACTGTTTTTATCATCTTCAAGCTGTGAAATATCCACATGCTCTGTTTCTTCAGGGTATGCTACAACAGGAATATCAATTTCGATATTTACTTCTGCATCAACCATTTCAAGCTCGGCTTTTTTATATTCTTTAATTTTTCCGTCTTCGAGTTTAACACTTAATTTACTGTTAAGAAAATTAAGTGAAAAGACCTTGCCCAATCCATCAGGCGTCATGACACTTGAACCCACAGGCGGCATATCTTTTGCAGCCTCAATGTAGTTCGAATATTCATAATTCAGGCAGCATAAAAGCCTTCCGCAGGTTCCGGAGATTTTACCCGGAGTTATCGGCATGCCTTGGTCTTTAGCCAGTTTTACGTTTATTGAATCAAATTTTCTCAAAAAAGAACAGCAGCAAAAAGGTCTTCCGCAGATGCCGTTGCCTTCAACTATTGAGGTTTCATCACGTACTCCGATATGTCTTAAGTCTATTCTTACGCGTTTAAAAGTTTGTGTTAAATCTTTCAACAGTTCTCTAAAATCAACTCTTTCTGAGGCGGTATAATAAAATGTTATTTTTCTTCTGTCAAAAGTTATTTTGCATTGTACCAAATTCATTGACAGATTGTGTTTTTTAACCAATTCTTTGCATTTGTTAAAAGATTCAACTTCTTCTTGTTTAATTTCATCAAGAGTTTGCATATCTCTTTGAGATAAAGTTCTTATAACAGGAAGAGCCTCAGGCTTTGATTTTTCCCATTGTTGGGCAATTTCTGGATTGACCAAGAAAGTTTTTAGTGCTTCTTCGCCTTTTTCAGTTCTGACCAAAACCATCTGACCATGTTCCAGTTCAAGGGTTTCGGGAACTTGCAAAGGGTGGAAAGTATTTTTCAATAATCTTACAGCATATTTCATAATTTTATTCTATCACAGATATGATTCTTCTTCTTTAAGCTTTCTGTTCATAAGCTTACCCAAGACTTCTATCGGAGTAATATCAGTATAAACGGCGTCATATATGGCTTCTGATACAGGAACCTCAATATCAAGTTTTTTTGCAAGTTCGCAAATTGCCTTTGAAGTTTTAACACCTTCTGCAACTGAGCCCAATTCGCTTAAAATTTCGTCAATTTTTTTGCCTTTGCCAAGCATTGCGCCAACCGTGTAATTTCTTGAAAGCGGGCTTGAACAAGTCGCTATTAAATCACCCATGCCGGAAAGTCCGTATAGAGTTGAAGGATTTGCGCCCAATTTTACGCTTACTCTTACTATTTCTGCCATTCCACGGGTTAAAAGTGCCCCCATGCAGTTGTCGCCCAAATTCATTGCATGGGCAAAGCCTGATGCTATAGCGATTACGTTTTTAAGGCTTCCGCCAAGTTCAACGCCTATTACATCTTTGTTTGTGTAAAGCCTGAAACGTCCCGAGACATTGCATGCCTGCTGAACAAATTTTGCCGTTTCCAAATTTTCGCAGGCAACAGACGCAGCAGTGGGTTTGCCAAGTAGAACTTCTTTTGCAAGAGTCGGACCTGACAGAATTGCAAGTTTTTGTTCGGGCAAAACTTCTTTTATAACCTCAGACATTCTCATCAAAGAAGGTAATTCTATTCCCTTTGAAGCGTTTACAAGAATTTGTTCTTTTTTGATTCCAGATTTTTTCAAAGCCTCACAAACAGGTCTTATCCCTGAAGTTGCAACAACAAGAAGTATAATTTCTGAGTCTTTTATTGCAGATGATAAATCGGATGTAATTTCTATTTTTTCATCAAGCTGAATTTCAAGTGGCTTTGAGCAGTGTTTGTTCTTGATTAAATCTTCGTACAAATCTTCTTGCCTGCCCCAAACGGTTATTTTATCGAAATTATTTGTAAGCAGCCACGCAAGAGTTAATCCCCAACATCCCGGGCCTAAAACCGTTAATTTCATTGTTTACCTCCGTCATTGCGAGACATTCATTTTCGGCTTAATAAAAATTATACACCGAAGCAATCTCGTTTAAATATGCTTATTGATTAGATCCCGCAACGTAGTGCGGGATGACATTTTAATTATATCAAGAACGTCAATATTTGTACAATTTTTAAATTTGTAACGATTTTTATAAATATTAGCAAAAATATTTTTTAGAGGTTTTAATATTTACGTAATTAGTTAAGGAGTAAATATATGAATTTAAATGTTAGTTCTGTTTCTTTTAAATCAAGGCCTCAAAAAATAGATTTTGTAAAAAGCAGTGAAAATAGTAATGAATTTAATTCATCAGATGTGGTTGATTTTGAATATAAACCTTTAACCGCAAGAGGGATTAATGAATATATTCCCGGAATAATTTTAAGCAAAGATGGCAACGAGGCTGAAGTTGCGATTCTTAAAGGACGTGATAAAGGCGAAATTGTTCACATAGACTTGAATAATTCTGATTATCGCCCTGTTAATGTTCTCGGAAGCTTAGACATAACAGCTTAATTTTTGTAAAAGGAGAAATTCATGATTAACGATATTAATTTTTGCTCAAATCAACCTTTTGTTAAGTATAGACCTCATCACGGCGCGTTTAACCCAAAAGACGTTCATCCTATGGATATAGTAAGAGTTGATAACTATGAAAAAGCAATGAACGGTGAACAAAATCATTATTTTTCAGCAATAGCCTTAACATACCCTGATAGAAAAGGTAATGTTAAAGTTTTAGATTTAAAAAACCCGTATTCACCTGAAGTTAAAAATATAAACATTTATAATAAGTTTGATGATAAAATCGAGGCAAAGCTGGGCAATTTAGATTTAATAGCTTAAATAACCTTTCTTAAAATCCCGTTGTGCTTTTTAAGCTGTTCTTTTGCCTTGTCGATATCTATTGCAAGGTAAAGTGAAACTATAGCAGGCTTAATTTCCCAATTAAATTCAATAAGTTTTTTTAAAGCTTCGGCATGGGTTACTTGTGCTAATTCGGCAACTATTCTTATTGCTCTGTCCTTAAGTTTTTCGTTACTTGCCTTAAGATCAATCATAAAATTTTCGTAAGTTTTGCCGATTTTTATCATTGCACCTGTTGTGAGCATATTTAAAATCATTTTCTGCGCAGTTCCTGCTTTTAGCCTGCTTGAGCCTGCAATAACCTCGGGTCCTACATCAACGCAGATTACCAGCCCTGCTTCTTCGGATATTTTTCCGCTTGGGTTGCAGGTTATTCCGACTGTTTTTGCTCCGACTTTTTCAGCTTGAGCCAAAACACCTAAAAGGTAATTAGGGTTTCCGCTTGCAGAAATAGCCACTGCAACATCTTTTTCTGTTAAAATTTTTGCATCTTCGACTCCAGCGTCAAAGTTATCTTCTATACCTTCAACGGCTGTTTTAAATGCGCTGTCGCCGCCTGCCATAATTCCTTGAACCATATCAGGCTCCACGCTAAAAGTTGGAGGGCATTCCGATGCATCCAATACACCTAATCTTCCCGAAGTCCCTGCACCGAAGTAGTAAAGTTTTCCGCCTTTTAAAAATTGTTTTGAAATTATATCTATGGCTTGTGATATTTCGTCAAGTGCTTCTTCTACGGCAAAAGCAACGAGTTTGTCCTCGTCATTCATTTTTTGCACCATTTCTCTGGTAGAAATAATGTCGATATCTCTTGTTAAGAGATTTCGCGTTTCTGTAATTACTTCACTCATAACTTCCCCGAATTTATCCCTAAATTATATCAGTTGAACAAGATTTGCCATTTCAATAGCGGCTTTTGCGGCATCAGAACCTTTGTTTCCTGATTTTGTGCCGGCTCTTTCGATTGCCTGCTCGATATTATCTGTTGTAAGTACCCCGAAAATAACCGGAACTCCGGTTTCAAGGCTTACGCTTGCTATTCCTTTTGATAATTCTGCACTGACATAATCAAAATGAGCGGTTGCACCTTTAATTATTGCGCCTAAAGTTATAATCGCATCGTATTTTCCTGTTTTTGCGCATTTTTTTGCAAGAAGCGGAATTTCAAAAGCTCCGGGCGACCATATAACGCTGATGTTTTCGTCCTTAACCCCGTGCCTTGAAAGCTCGTCAACTGCTCCTGAAAGCAATTTTGAACTTATGAATTCGTTAAATCTTGAAACAATAATGCAAAATTTTTCGTTTTTTACGGTAAGTTTACCTTCAAAAGTTTTAGCCATAGTTTCTCTCCCTAGGTATTGTAAAATTAATTATTCTTCCTCTCCCCTTGCGGGAGAGGATTGAGGTGAGGGGTAAAAAATTAACCCTGCCTCATCTGCGTTAATTTTACTACACATAAGCTTTTTTTACAATAACGGGGCAAAGACTTTGTAAAATATGTACAAAGAAGAGCCTAAAAGTAAGATTCCGCTTAATCTTAATAAAATTTCCGACACAACGGCAAAACTTTTAAATCCCTTGAGCGTTGAGGTAAAGACTCCTGCGATTATAAGTATAAGCCCCTGCCCCAAAGAAAACAAAAACAGCATTAAAACAGCCAATGCAATATTTGTTGACAATGAAGCAAACGCCATAATACCCGCAAGTATAGGTGTCGAACAGGGCGTTCCTGCTATTGCAAAAACCGCACCCAGCAAAATAGGGTACAAAAACATGTTTCTGCCATTGCTTTGCGGCATCTGTTTTATTATAACAGGAAGATTAAAATCAAGAATACCTAAAATATTCAGCCCCATTACCATTAAAAGCGAGGCAAGGATTAAAATAAAATACCCCGGAGCAAATGAAATAAAGACTTTTCCCGTTACAGCACAAATCACGCCGATTGTAGCAAATACAAGAGATGTTCCGAATACAAAAAACATCATTTGAACAAATATTTTTATAGGGCTTTCTTTTGAATATCCGCCGATATATCCGATAATAATAGGCAGCATGGCAAGCGAGCAGGGCGAAATTGATGCAAGCAATCCGCCCAAAAACGAAACGGCGAGCAAAATTAGCTGAAAATGTTCTCCGCCACCTGCGCTTTGAGAAAAAAG
Source organism: Candidatus Gastranaerophilaceae bacterium (assembly GCA_035354275.1). Taxonomy (GTDB): domain Bacteria; phylum Cyanobacteriota; class Vampirovibrionia; order Gastranaerophilales; family Gastranaerophilaceae; genus DAOQAU01. The sequence continues at coordinate 47,664 of DAOQAU010000004.1, read as the reverse complement.
CGAAATGTAATTATCCATTAATCAAATCTTTCATAATTTTTTCTAATTCGTCTTTATCAATATATCCTTCGATTTTTTTAACTTTTTGTCCTTTAGTGTTGACAAAAATCATTGTCGGAACAAGCGTTACATTGTATTTTTCTATTTGTCCCTTTGTGTATTCGTCATCGTTTTGTACGGGAATTTCGATAAAATTAATGCTTCCTTCGTATTTTGGATGAAGCTCTTTTAAAATTTTATCCATTTTTTTGCAGTCAAGACACATCGGAGACGCAAATTTGATTACCTGAGCTTTAACCCCGCCGCCTGCTTTGTTTGCAAAAGACGCATCAGGCTTGGTTAAAATCATGTAAGCCACCAAAGGAATAACAAAAATTAAAGCGATGATTGAAAAGTTTTTCATGACAAATACCCTCCTATTATTTACAGGATACAACAAACATGTTTTGACAATAACACCACTTGTCTATTATTTTACCTGCCCAATCGGGTGTTTTTATATGTCCTCAGGTAAATATATCGAAGAATCTTTTAAAAGAATTCTTATCCCTTCGTAAGTTTTAGGGTTTCTGACTATTCTTTGATATTCTCTAACCGTGCTTATAACATCATCGACAGATAATCTTATTGTCCTTCTGCCGACTTTGTTTTCTATTATTTTTGCCATAAAAATACCGTCCTTTGCCTTCATTTTTTAAAAGTCGGCATAATAAGAACGGTACTTTAAAAAATCAACTTTATTTATTATTTAAAATTTTTCAAATAATAATAATGACTTTAAATAGTTATGTTTTATCTAAGCCAATTCACTAAATTGTTTTGGATCTTGCATAATAGTTTTATATTTTACGGCTATTTCTTCGCCAACTATTTTAAGGTCATTAGCCGGTTGTTCAACAACTTTAGAAAATTTAGCATCTTGACTGAAAATAAATCTTACATTTCCATTTTCAGGGACCGGATACAAAGATAAAATAAAGTTTTTAGACTCTTTTTTAACTATCCTTAAAAGATTGTTTAGTGAGCTTAAATACTCTTGGCAATCATATTTACAAACGTTATCACCTAATAATGCACGTAATCCTCTCTCGGTATATTTAACCATTTCTCCGGCTTTTTTGTGGCTGGGAATCAATAATCTACCGTCAAAAGATGTGCTATTTGAAACTCTGTTAATTTGCATTTTAATACTCCTTTTTTTATAAAAATACACAAGCTACGTTGTTTTAATGTCTCAAAATTTAAAAGTTTGCTACTTTGGCATCAAAAATTTTACAAATATTAACAATAAATTAGCTTTTAACTGCTTTATCAAAATCATCATAATATTTTTTTATTGCTAAAAAAGCATCATTAAGTCTTTTCCTGAAAGACTCTTGAGGTAAAAATTCGACTGTTTTTCTATTGTTTCTATTTGAAACACCCCTTAACCCTTCGATGATAAGTCCTTCTTTTTTGGGATATATAGTAAAAACAACATTTGGCAACTCGTCTTTTTTGGAAATTCTTTTTGATAAATTATTAATCATTTTATAAAATGTTTCAAAAAAATCTTTAGGTATAATTTGATCAAATAAAGAATGAAGATTTTTTTTGGAAAACTCCAAACTTGAATCTATTATACCTTTCTGCAAATACAAATTACCATTAAAATTAGGACTTTTACTTAATTTATTGGCCGCTTGTAAACCGGTAACTCTTTGTATTTTCATAAAATGTCTCCTTTGATTTGATTTTTATTCCTTTAGCGAAACGCAAATTCCTTCCATAATATTAAGAAAATCGTCTTCCGGAAGGGTTGAAATAGTTTTTATTGCGGTATTTAAGTCCTCTTGTTTATCGTACCAGCGACGGGCATTAGAGCTCTGCCAAATCCCCAAAACTCTTTCAAGACCAATAGTAAGAGAAGGTTCATCTTCTTCTCTGTGAACAGCTTTAATCTGATTTGCAACGTCAACAATATCGTTTGCAAGTCTTTTTCTGGATTCTCTGTCCAATTTTTTAAGAATGTCAAAAGTCTGAAGTGTTTCGTCGTGATTATCGTACCATCTCTTGTTCATAAAAATTCCCCTTGCCCCTTGCCTACATTGATATTATATCTTGTTTTATAAATTAATCAATATATTAAATATTAGTTTACATAATTGTTTGGGGCACTTTTTGGTAGTATAATATCTAAAGAGGGGATTTTTACTTTTTTAAAAATGATTAAAAAAATTTTACTTTTATTTTTATTCATAGCTGTATTTATACAATCTGCGCTTTGTGACGAAGTCTTCAAGATAACTTCGGTTAATTTTGACACTTCAAATTCAATAATATTGTTAACTTCTCCTGACAACACGGTTGAGCCGATTTTAAAAAATATAAAACTCGTTAAACTTCATGAGCCGGAAAGGGCTTATTTTGATATTGATTCTGCGGTTTTAACGGTACCTGGGCAAAATTGGTTTTTTAACACAGGGTTGCTTAAGCAAGTCAAAGTGGGACAATTTTCGACAAATCCGAACAAGGTGAGAGTGGTTTTGTATTTTGACGAAGGGGCTTCCGCTCAAAAAGTGTCTTTCCTGAAAGTTAATAATAACATTGTAATCAAACTTAAAGACGGTATTTGTAAGGAAGATTATTTCCAAAATATTTACCGTGATGAGCGAACTTCAAGCAGCGATTTTTATGAATATTTGTCAATTTCAGACGAAGATGCAAATACGGTTAAAGTAGCTGTTGACACACCAAAGCAGGATGAAGTTTTAGCCCAAATTCAAAAGGCTTTTAATGCCAGTATAGCACCTCAAGTCAGCTTAACTCCGGTTAAATCGGTTGTGTCTGAAGGGGTTAAAAAAGAACTTAAATTGAAGTCAAAATACTATCTTGACGCTATTTATCCAAAACAGGACGGGATTTTGTTAAGCGGATTCGGGGCAATAGGAATTGAAAAACCGCTTTATTTGACTGAACCTTCCAGGGTGGTTTTTGACATCCCGAATGCTGTTGCCAATCCAAAAATACGCAATAAAGAAATAAAGTTAAATGATAAAGAAACGCTCAAAATTGGGCAGTTTTTGGCAAATAAGGTTAGAATAGTCATTACCACCGAGGAAAAAGAAAAATATTTTCCTGTTTTTTCGTCAGACGGGCAGTCAATTTTGATATCTGACACAAAAAATGTCGATTTAACATCGCTTTTTAGCAAAACAACCGATATTGTAACTTATTATTCAAAACAGGTTAATCCGACAACAAGCGAGTATATTTTTGCATTCAACACTGCCGTTGTGACAGGAATTCAAAGAGATGATTCAAAGATTGAAATAACCTTCTACAATGCCCTTCGCTACAATGATGTTGATTTTAAAAACTCTCTTAAATCAGGTGTTTTTGCAAATATGAAAATGGAACTTCTTCCTAAAGTGGGTTTAAAACTTACACTTCCTCTAAAAAAAGAAACCGCGATTAACTGTGACTTAGGAGCAGATGCAAAAGCTTTTAAAATAACATTAAAAGGCGAAAAAACAACTTACATTTTACCAAAAAGACAAATTTCAATCAGCGGTGAACATAAAGTTATGATAGATCCCGGACATGGCGGGGCTGATTACGGTGCTATCCGCGCAGGCATAAACGAAAAAGACATTACCCTTGATATTTCAAAGCGGGTTGAATCAATTCTTCGCGAAAAAGGCGTTACGGTCTTGATGACAAGAGTCAAAGATGATACGGTTTCGCTTAAAGACAGAACTTTTATCTGCTGCGAAAACAATCCCGACATTTTTGTTAGTATCCATGTCAATTCAAGCACAAAACCTGAAATTACCGGAATAGAAACACACTACTATCAACCTCAAAGTGTAGGGCTTGCTCAAACAATTCATTCATCAATGATGAGCTTAATAAAATCTCCTGACAGAGGCTTGTTCAAATCAAGATTTTATGTTATTAATCATACGGAAGTCCCCGCAATTTTAGTCGAAATAGGATTTCTTTCAAACGACGCCGAAAGAGCACAGCTGGTAAGTGAGCAGCGTAAACAGGCAACAGCACAAGCTATTGCCGAAGGTATTTTAAAATACCTTAACCAAGGGAAAAAATAAAAGAGAGATTTATGAACAAAAAACCTATAGCATTTTTTGATTCCGGAGTCGGAGGAATAACAGTTTTTAAAAAGGTTAAAGAACTCTTGCCTTACGAAAATTATATCTATTTCGGCGATTTAAAAAATCTTCCCTATGGAGAAAAAACATCCGAAGAACTTTATAAATTTGTTGACAATATTCTTAAATTTTTTGAAAAACAAGATGTAAAAGCTGTTGTGATGGCTTGTAACACAACATCTGCAACAGTTTATGAAAAACTTAAGGATAATTACGGGTTTAAAATTTATCCCATAATTCAGGCTTCCGCAAAAGAAATTTCTCAAATTCAGACAAAAAAAGTCGGAGTTTTTGCAACAAATGCAACGATTAAATCAGGAATTTACGCAAAAGAACTTAAAAAATACAACCCTGATTTAGAAGTCTTTGAAATAGCAACTCCTGAGTGGGTTAATATAGTCGAAAATCAAACTCAAAATTTGCAGGAAAATATTAATTTAATAGAAAAATATGTAAAAGAAATGCTCAAAAACAACCCCGATAAAATAATTTTGGGCTGCACCCATTATCCTTATTTGATTGATATTTTGGCTCAATTTGCCCCTAAAGAAATGTTCATTGACCCTTCTGTTTACTTTGCAGATGCTATTAAACAAGGAATATACGAAACAGGAATAAATGACAGTAAAATTGAAGGCTTTGAAAACTTTTTTGTAAGTGCAAATCCTGAAGATTTTAAAAAAGCCGCCTCAGTTTTTTATTCTCTGAAAGATTTGCCAAAACTTATAGTATAATTGTTCTATGCAAAAAGAAGTCAGAAAATCACAACTCGGGCTTAAGGGCGAAGTTGTTGCACCTGCGGACAAATCGATTTCGCACAGGGCGGCGATAATTTTGTCTTTAGTAAAAGGCAAATCCGTTGTCAAAAATTTTTCTAAAGGCGCAGATTGTCTTTCGACTTTGAGTGTTTTGAAGAACTTAGGCATTGAAACGAAATTCGGCTCTGACGGTGAATTGTTTATTAATTCCGAAAACGGTTTTAAAGCACCTGAAAAAGAATTGTTTTGCGGCAATTCCGGCACGACAATCAGGCTAATGTCGGGCGTTTTGGCAGGACAAAATTTTGATTGTGTTTTAACAGGCGATGAAAGCCTGTCAAAACGCCCTATGAAAAGGATTATAGAGCCGCTGGAACTTATGGGAGCAAAAATTATTGCAAGTAAATCACCTCAACGTCATCCTGAACTTGTTTCAGGATCTATCCAAGAATCGAATTTTACTAAGGTCTGCTTTACGGCTCCTCTTAAAATTTTAGCCTCAAAATTAAACGGGATTGATTACCATTCCCCGATTTCTTCGGCACAGGTCAAATCCTGCGTGCTTTTAGCCGGACTTTTTGCACAGGGAAAAACAACTTTCACCGAACCTTTTATTTCCAGAAACCACACGGAAAGAATGCTTGAATATTTGGGCGCAAAAATTTCTGTTCAAGGAAATACTATTACTATTGAAAAATCACAATTTGAGCCAAAAACAATAACTGTACCCGGCGATATTTCCTCTGCGGCATTTTTTATTGTTGCAGCATTGATAGTTAAAAATTCCGATATTCTAATTAAAAATGTCGGGTTAAACCCCACAAGAACAGGGATTTTAGAAGTTTTGCAAGAAATGGGTGCAGATATTGAAATTTTAGATAAAAAACTTATTTCAAATGAGCAAGTCGGTGATTTGAGAGTCAGATTTTCAGAATTAAAGGCTTGCGAGATTAGCGGAGAACTTATACCAAAACTTATTGATGAGCTTCCCATAATCGCTCTTCTTGCAACTCAAGCACAGGGCGAAACTGTGATTAAAGATGCTCAGGATTTAAGAAATAAAGAATCAGACAGAATAAGCGCGGTTGTTTCGGAACTAAAAAAACTGGGTTCTGAGATTGAAGAAACTGCAGACGGATTTAGGATTAAAGGCAAATCAAAACTTAAAGGCGGAGTAGAAGTCGAAAGTTACCACGACCACAGACTTGCAATGATGCTTTATGTGGCGGGTTTAATCTGTTACGAGCCGATTTTAATCAATGATTTTGAATGGGTTAATATATCCTTCCCGGATTTTGAAAAATTGCTGGAAGATTTAATTTAGGAGTTTTTTATGGATAAGAATTTAAAAATAGGCGTTGTCGGATTAGGGCTTATCGGAGGAAGCATATTTAAAGAACTTTGCGCTTTGGGCTTTGATGTTATCGGGGTTTCAAAAAGTGCAGGTACAATCGAAAAAGCAAAAAAATATTCATTTGCCACAGATTCGCTTCAATCTCTTAATGACTGCGATATTGTTTTTGTCTGTACTCCGATGAACAAAACCATTTCAACTCTTGATGAATTGGAAAATATTTTAAATGAAAATACAATCGTAACAGATGTTTGCAGTTTGAAGCGGTTTTTGCAAAGCAAAAACCGCCCACAGAAATATAAATTCAAATTTATTCCGGGGCATCCTATGGCAGGAAGCGAATTTAGCGGATTTGATAATTCCATTGAAGGTCTGTTTAAAGAAGCAAACTGGGTTTTAACTCCTTTGGATAAAAACTTAAAAGAGGATATTAAAAAATTGGAAAATATCATAAAATCGCTCGGTGCGAATCCTGTTTTCACGACACCGGAGGCTCATGATGAAGCAGTTGCGCTTATTTCTCATATGCCGATGTTGATTTCGCAGGCGATTTTTAAGGCGGCTTGCTGCAATGAACTTGCCTTAAAAATCGCCTCAAGCGGGTTCAGGGATATGACACGTCTTGCAATTTCAAACGAAGAAATGGCTAAAGATATGATTAATCTTAATTCTGATAACATCCAAAATGCTCTTTTAAAGCTTTATTCATCTGTGGGAGATCTACTGAACAAAGATTATTTTGAACAAATTTGTGAAATAAAAAAACAAAGAAAAGAAATGTTTAAAAATTGAGGTTGCGGAAAATTCTCGAAATTGTATATTTCGGAATTATTCCGTGCCCTCATTAAGCACTTTTTTTAAAAATTTTTATTAAATTCAACACAACCATAATTACTATAAGCGCAAGAATATAGGCGATATAATGTTTGATTGAGCCTGCAAAAAACGCAGCAACAGCACCTGCAAAAACAGCAACAGAAGTCAGTATCAAAACGGTTTTCTTTTGGGTGAATCCTGCTTTTAAAAGTTTGTGGTGGATGTGTTCGGCATCTGCAACAAAAGGCGATTTTCCTTTGGAAATTCTTCTCAAACTTGAATAAGTAATATCAGCAATCGGCACCGCTAAAACCACAAAAGGTAAAATAATGGCAAGGGCTGCTGCCTTCATAACTCCTGTAATCGAAAGTGCCGCAAGCAAAAAGCCTGCAAATAAAGCACCGGAATCTCCCATAAATATTTTTGCCGGATTAAAATTATATGTTAAAAACGCAAGCATTGAACCTGCAAGTATAAAGCCTATCAACGCACTTATAGGACTTGGTGGAACCATTGCAACAGCGATTATTGCAAGTGTTATAGAATTAACTGTTATAACAGAGCCTGCAAGTCCGTCAACTCCGTCAATGAAGTTTACCGCATTGCTTATTCCCACTATCCACAAAACGGTTATTATGTAAGAAAAATGCCCAAGATGTATAACCCCGCCGAAGGGGTTTATAATCGTGTCTATTTTTACGCCCAAAAAATATACCAAAGTTACAATCGCAATTTGTATAAAAAGTTTAAATTTTGCATCCAGATTATAAATATCATCAATAAGCCCCAAGAAAAACATCAGTGAACTGCCCAGTAGTATCCCCGAAACCAAACTTCCGTAAGGGTAATAACTCAAAAACACAAGGAAGAGAAAAGTGAGCATAGTGCTTAGCCAAATTGCAATCCCGCCAAGTCTTGAAATAGGCTTTCTGTGAATTTTTCTTTCGTTCGGTTCATCAATCAAACCTTGTTTTTCTGAATATGAAATTACCAAAGGCACGATGAATACTCCTAACAAGTAGGAAATTATTGCGCCGATTATATGTGCTTCTGATAATTTGATGATCAAGGTTTTACTCCTTTAATACAACGGATATTTTTGGCATAATTTCAGCGAACGTTCGCGCAAATTATTTAAGCCGACTTCATTATCCGACGAAAATACTGCAGATGCAATGATTTTTGCAACTTCATCCATATCATCTTCCCTAAACCCTCTTGTTGTAACTGCAGGTGTTCCGAGTCTTATTCCGCTTGTCACAAAAGGACTTTGCGGGTCGTTTGGAACGGTATTTTTGTTTGCGGTTATACCAACACGCTCAAGGACATTTGCCATGTCTTTGCCTGTTTTGTTTAATTTTCTTAAATCAAGCGTCATTAAATGGTTTTCAGTACATCCGCCGACAATATCCATGGTTTCGCCGATAAGCCCGTTTGCAAGGGCTTGTGCATTTTTGATAATTTGCTGTGCGTAAAGCTTAAATTCAGGCTTTGAAGCTTCCAAAAGCGCAATGGCTTTTCCTGCGATAATGTGCTCCAAAGGACCGCCTTGAATACCCGGAAATACGGCTTTATCAATTCCTGCGGCATGTTCTTCCCCGCACATAATTATCCCGCCTCTTGGTCCTCTTAAGGTCTTGTGCGTTGTGGTTGTTATGAAATGGGCATATACCGAGGGCGAAGGATGGACTCCGCCTGCCACAAGCCCTGCAATGTGTGCGATATCTGCCATTAAATACGCGCCTATGCCATCTGCTATTTCTCTGAATCTTTTAAAGTCAATAATTTTTGAATAATTGCTTGCGCCACAAATTATCATTTTGGGTTTTTCTTTTTGGGCAAGTTTTTCGACTTCGTTGTAATCAATACAGCCATTTTCATCTACTCCGTAGCTTACGATATCAAAGTAAAGCCCTGAAAAATTAACAGGCGAGCCGTGAGTTAAGTGACCGCCGTTTGACAAATCCATTCCCATAACTTTATCACCGGCTTTGAGTGCGTACAAAAATACCGCCATATTTGCCTGTGCTCCGCTATGGGGCTGAACGTTGGCATGTGCTACATTAAAGAGTTTTTTTGCTCTTTCCTGCGCCAACTCTTCTATCGCATCAACATTTTCACATCCGTTATAAAATCTTTTGTGCGGTTTTCCTTCTGCGTATTTATTGGTTAAAACAGTTCCGCAAGCAGCCATTACGGCTTTTGATGTAAAATTTTCGCTTGCTATAAGCTCAATTGTTGCCTGCTGCCTTTTTAATTCAGCTTCAACAAACTGGGCGACTTCAGGATCTGTTTGTTTTATTATTTCAATTTCCATTAATTCCCCTCTCTTCTTTGGCTCAAACTTTACGCCAAAACCCCTATATCATAATTATAAAATAAAAACTTACAAATAAAAAATTTATTAACTTTTATGGCGATATTTTTTAGAAAAAAGGCGGGTAAGGATATTTTATCCTTACCCGCCTTTTTCACAATTTATAAGTAAGTTATGCTGCTTTGTCTATTTTCTTACCTTCGCCTTCTTTTAAGGTTGCTTCTTTAATTGCCGCAGCGTCAATTTCTTTTACCATTGCTTTTGCTTCTTCTTCATCTTTACACTTAACTAAAACTCCGCCTTCGCCTAATTTACCTTCTTTGGCCCCTGCAGGCTTAACATTAACAAAAATTTGCCCGTCTTTTTTTACAATACTCGCAATTGATTCTGACATAATGACCTTCCTTTCATTTATTTTTAAACTGTTTTATCTAACTTTTTACCCAATGTTATTGCCAACATTTTCACCTGATGCGCAATTTGCGTAGCAATAGTTTCACTTGCACATTCGATTTTAACAGGGTCAACTCCTTTGCTACAAACAAAAACTTTTCCTGCTACTTTTTCTATAATAGGTAAATTAACTGACATAAAATTCCTCCACAAAAATAACTTCTACATACTTTAATTAAGTATTTTTCTAATAAAATATTGCGCAAAACTATGAAATAAATGTTACATTCTTAAAGTTTCGCTGAAATGCCCTGTAAAACTTGGTATCGGGATAGCCGACAACAAAGCCTGAGCCGATTTTCTCATTTTTTAAAATGCCGTATTTTTTACGCAGCTTTTCGTTATGCTGAAAAACCGCACCTAATGAACCTATCCAGCAAGTTCCAAGCCCGAGTGCTTCGGCAGCAAGTGTTGCCTGTGTCGCAGCGATAAGAGAATCTTCTTTGTCGCTTAATTCGGTGCTGTAAAATAAAATTACAGCAGGCGCATTATAAAAAAGGTAATCTTCGCCTCTATCTCGTGCTTCAACGGTAATTTTACAAAGCGGAATAATAAATTCTTTAAACATTCTGTAATTTGTTTCACCTGCAAAAATTTTCATCAAATTCAAAGATATTGGGTTGAACATTTTTGGAAATTTTTTCATGCCTTGAACAATTTCTTCGGCAAGTTCCTGAACTTTTTTACTGCCGCTTATCACCAAAACCTTTAATTCCGAAGGCGGAATGCTTACAGCTGCAGTCGCTGCGGCTTGAATAATTTTATCTAAAACTTCTTTTGAAACTTCATCTTTTTTAAATTTTCTTATGCTTCTTCTTTTTAAAAACAGATTATTCAATTCTTCAAAATTTGCGGCATTGCCAAATTCTCGCAAATGGCTTTTTGAAATGTCTTCACCTTTAATTTCTATAGCAGAATTCGGACATGCCATCATACAATGTCCGCATTGAATACAACCGGCAAGAGTGTTTTCAACAGGCATAGCTTTTGGATAACCATCCTGGTCTTTGCCTAAAAATTCATGACAATAACCGATACAAATCCCGCACTTGGTACATTTTTCTTTGTCAATAATGACTTCAACGGGTTTTTCTTTGTTAAACATAATTTTTAACCTCATGTTGTTGGGGTGGAAACCCCAACCCACTTTACACCTTTATAATTAAAAAGGCGGATAAAAATACCCGCCCTTAATTTAATTAAAATTACTTCATCAATTCACCGACTGCTTTGTAAACAGCCATTCTTTTTGAAGCATCATCTTCTGCCTGTTTGTAAAGAGCCTCTGCCGCTTCGGGATTTGTTTTCATAAGCTGTTTATAACGTCCTTCGCTTCTGATAAAGTCCTGATAGCTTCCTTTAGTCTCTTTTGCATCCCAACTGAACGGTTGTTCATTAGCAGGGTTATATCTGTATAACGGGAAGTAACCGGCTTCAACAGCGCGTTTTTCTTCTGTTTGGGTTTTGCTCATATCAATACCATGCGCTATACAAGGGGCATACGCAAATATTATGGAAGGTCCATTGTAAGCTTCGGCTTCCTGTAGAGCTTTAAGAGTTTGACCTCTGTCCGCGCCGAGTGCAACTGATGCTACATAAACATGACCGTAAGACATGCTCATAAGTCCCATGTTTTTCTTGTAAGTAGGTTTGCCACCGGTGGCAAATTTTGCTACAGCAGCTGTAGGAGTAGCTTTAGAGGCTTGTCCTCCTGTATTAGAGTAAACCTCTGTGTCAAGAACAAGGATGTTTACGTCTTTGCCTTGCGCCAATACATGGTCAATACCGCCGTATCCGATATCATTTGCCCAACCGTCTCCGCCTATAATCCAAACTGATTTATCCGTGAAATAGTCTTGAAGTTCTTTTACTTTTGCCAATTCTACACAATCACAGTCGGTTTTAGCAAGAAGTTCTTTTACTTTGTCCTGAGCTTTAATTGCTTCGTCTGTTTTTGAGTCATCCCAAAGTGCCAAAGATGCTTTAATAGACTCTTTAAGCTCCACGGGCGTTTTTTCACAGTCAAGAAGTTTTTCAGCATATAATTTTAATGTTTCTCTGTTTTGGTCAACCGCCAATCTCATCCCAAAACCGAATTCGGCATTATCCTCAAATAAGGAATTTGCCCAAGCAGGACCTCTTCCTTCTTTGCTTGTTGTATAAGGAATGGTAGGGAAAGTTCCCGAATAAATCGATGAACATCCCGTTGCGTTTGCAACAATCATGTTTTCGCCGAATAATTGCGATACAAGTTTAACATAAGGAGTTTCACCGCAACCCGCACAAGCTCCTGAAAACTCGAATAACGGTTTTCTGAGCATTGCGCCTTTAATTGTTTTGGTTGTGTTTTTGCCCATAACATTATCAGGAAGTGCCTCAAAGAAAATTTCATTTTCTTTTTCGCCTGCTTCTTTTTCAGCCTCGATTGTTGACCAGGATAAGGCCGGTGTTTCAGGTTTATTAATATTAATAGGACATTGATCAACACAAACTCCGCAGCCGGTACAGTCTTCACAGTAAACCTGAACTTTGAATTTCTCACCGTCACCGGGTTTTGCATCTATTGTATTAAATGTTGCAGGTGCATTTTTTAAGTCTTCAGGCATAATTAATTTTGTTCTTATAACTGCATGAGGACAAGCTGAAGCACAAATTCCGCATTGAATGCAGGTTTCGGAATTCCAGTGAGGAACTCTCGGAGCTATGCAGCGTTTTTCAAGTTTTGAAGTAGATGTCGGAATAACCCCGTCAACCGACATCGCAGAAACAGGAATATCATCTCCTTTTTGTTTCATCGAAGGTTCAATGATTTTCTTTGCAAAATCACTCGCATCATCGGGAAGCAATTTTGCAGCAGAAACACAATTTACATCCAACGAAGAAGGTACAGGTATTTCTTCACATGCGTTAATCGCTGCATCTATTAAAGCTAAGTTCATATTTACAACATCGTCGCCTTTTTTCTTAAAGGTTTTAACAGTCATATTTTTCATGCCTTCGTATGCCTGTTCAAAAGGAATAATCCCCGAAACTTTAAAGAAAGCAACCATCATAACAGTGTTTGCACCTTTTCCGCGAAGTCCGGGCTGCTGTTTAATCAATTCTTCTGCATTAACATTGTAGAATTTTATTTTTTTGTTAATAATAGTTTCCTGCATATCTTTTGTTAAGTGGCAAAATACCTCATCTTTTGAATAAGGACTGTTAAGCAAGAAAGTTCCGCCTTCACTAATACCTTTCAACAAATCGTATCTGCCTATATATGAATGAGCAGAGCAAGATACAAAATCGGGTGCTGTTATTAAATAGGTTGATTTAATTTGTTTGTCCCCGAATCTTAAGTGAGACACCGTTACACCATAAGATTTTTTGGAGTCATAAGCAAAATATGCCTGAGCATCTTTGTTTGTGTAATCCCCGATAATTTTAATAGAACTTTTATTAGCACCGACCGTACCGTCAGAGCCTAAGCCCCAGAACATACAGTTTGTAGTGCCTTCGGGCTCTGTAACAATCTGTTCATCAATTTTTAATGAAAGATTGGTTATGTCATCTTCAATACCCACCGTAAAGCCATGGAATCCGTTGTTTTCGGAATGCTTGTAAACAGCCAAAGCCATTGACGGAGTGAATTCTTTAGAAGATAAACCGTATCTTCCGCCGATTACTCTGATGTCTTTTTGACATCCTATAGCAGCGACAACATCCATATATAAAGGTTCGCCGATTGCGCCGGGTTCTTTTGTTCTGTCGAGAGCAATAACCCGTTTTGTGGATTTTGGAAGTGCTTCATTAAATCTTTTTACATCAAACGGTCTGTATAATCTGACTTTAATCAAGCCATATTTTTTACCGCGTTTAGAATTCAAGTACTCGATTGTTTCTTCGATTGTTTCGCAAGCAGAACCTATTGCAACAATTACATCTGTCGCATCAGACGCGCCTACATAATCAAACAAGTGATACTGTCTGCCTGTAACTTTTGCGACTTTATCCATATATTCCTGAACAATATCAGGCACTGCATCATAAAATTTATTGACTGTTTCTCGCCCCTGGAAATAAACATCAGGGTTTTGCGCACCGACTTTACAAATCGGAGCTTCGGGTTTTAATGCGCGGTTTTTAAATTCTTCAATATATTGAGGTTCAACTAATTTTGCAATGTCTTCGTAAGAGATTTCTTCGATTTTATGTACTTCGTGAGAAGTTCTGAATCCGTCGAAGAATTGAAGGAAAGGAACTTTAGACTTGTATGTTGCTAAGTGTGCAACAAGTGCCAAATCCATTTCTTCCTGAACTGAATTAGCAGCCAGCATCGCATAACCTGTATTACGACAGCCCATAACATCTGAGTGATCGCCAAATATTGACAACGATTGAGCCGCTAAAGAACGAGCCGTAACGTGCATTACGTGTGGAAGCAATTCCCCTGCAGCTTTGTGCATAACGGGAATCATTAACAACAAACCTTGTGATGCTGTATAAGTTGAGGTCAAACAGCCTGCTGCTAAAGAGCCATGAACGGCACCTGCTGCACCTGCTTCTGATTGCATTTCCGCAACTTTTACTTCTGTTCCCCAAATATTTTTCTTGTGCTGTGAAGCCCATTCATCAACCCATTCGCCCATTGTAGATGAAGGCGTGATTGGATATATAGCCGATACTTCGCTTAAAGCATACGCGACATGCGCTGCAGCGTAGTTTCCGTCAACTGTTATTGTTTTACCAGACATTTTGTTCTCCTTCTTAATTATCAATACTATTTCATGGTACTACAAACAAGTTTTTTTGACAAAGAGGATGCAGAAAAATTCGAAAAATGACGATTTTTCGCAATTTTTCAAATCCGACCTAAGAAGTGCTAAGCCCCCTACCGGCTGCGGGACAGCCGGCGGTAGGGGCGAAAGCCGGACAATAGAGATATTAAATTTTTATAAAAAAGCGGCGAAGTTTAAAAACTTCGCCGCTTTTTTATTTATTTAATTAAGCTAAGCTTTAACGCTTAAAGCCCTTGCTTTATCAAGCAGATTGGTAGTGCCTGCTCCTTGGGAATTATCCCCGACTTTTGGGAAACCTATGTTCAAGTCAGTTGCTGTTAAATCAACCGGCTTTTTACCATTTTCTCTTTCTTCCAATTTTTTCTTCAATTTACCCGCAACAGGGGTAGCTACCGCTGGAGCCACCATTCTTTTACCAACAATAGTCTGTAGTATAAATGATGAAAATGCTGCTAAACCGACTATTGCTGCACCTGATCTTGATTTTAGTGCAAGATTTTCGGATTCGGCCAACGGTTTTAAAAGTTTTTTATAGCCGTTTTTAATTGTATTTTCTAGCCCCACACCAAATATGAAAGAAAAACAAGTCGATACAACACCAACAGCCAAATCGTACATGCCTACAAATTTACGTTTATCTTTAGGCAAATCTTCATTAGTTAAAGCTTGTACGGTGTACATAGCGGTACCTACAACTTCTTTTCCTACATTGCCCCATAAAACAACATGTGTAAGCGCAGAAGCAGTATCTAAGGCTTTGTTACCTGTTTTATCAATTTTAACCTTTCCAAGCAGTTTAACTACATGATTAAATACTTTTGGAATTTTTATTTCACCAGCTACTTTTTTTGTGACACTTTCTATGGTCTCAAAATTCGCTTTTAAAGTTTCCAAATGGGTTTTAACAATATTAAGAGCATCAATATTTTCTTTATCAAAAATATCTTTATTAGAAGCTATTTTTGATAAAATTTTAAATTGTTTTTTAGCTTCTTTTTGCTTTAAAACATAATCAAAAGTTTCATCAAGTTTAACCTCTATTTTTGAAATATTCAAATTATTTAAAGCATTAGAGATATCAATAGTCATTATTTAACCTCCTTTGCCTGTTGTTCTTGAGGTTTTTTAAGAGCCTTCATAAATTTACCGTATATAACATTCAAGAAAGTACATCCTATTATAGAAGCAGCAACTACATTCACACCTGTCTTACATTTTTGTATTGCCATTTTATTATTATCTAAAACAGAAGCGAATTTCTTAAATTTAACTAACAAGTCTTCAATGTTTTCGGCTGCGATTTTTTCTATCTTTTTAAATTCAGAAAATGAACTTGCTTTTCTATTTATATCATTAACCTCAACATTTTCTATTTTATCAAGCTTCAGACCCGCTTCCGCATACTTTTTGTTTAAAATATCTTTTAACCTTGTTTTTAATTCCGATGTTGATCCTTCTTCAAAAGATCTATCCGTAAATAGTTCTTTTATTTCGTCTTCCGAAAGAACATTTTTAGCATATTCTTTAAATGCTTCTTTAGCCTCGTCTTTATTATAAATTATTTTATTAAAATTATCCGCTAAAAATTCATTATTTTGATTTTTCCAAACAATTTTGCCGTTTTCTCCAACAATTGCAGGTTCTTCAAATTTGTTTTGTTTTAATACTTCAGGAACATATTTATCTATCAATTTGTCAAAAGTAAATTGCATACCTAAAGTTGCAGCAACAGAAAGGGGTTGTCGTAAAACAGCAAAGGCCTTGTCTTCTTTAGATGAATTTTTCTTACCAAATGGGCTAAATAAAACAACTAAAGGCATTACAACCAACGTTCCAAAAGCATAAGTCAAGTTATTAACAAGCTCACTGCCCATGTTCATTTTCCAATTCTGAAACCAATCACCGATTCCGTAAAAAGCTTTCCTTACAAATTTTGAAGGACCTTTAAATCCTTTTTCCTCTAACACTTTTGATATATTAGCCGCTTCAGGATCAGCTAATTTTTCAATGTAGCTTAAAGTCCTTTTTGAATAATTTTTTGCACTTTTTGCAACATTTTCATGATATGAAGGTTCTAAAAGTCTCAATTTTTTGATACTATAACCAACCATAAACAACCAAGCCGCAACACCTAAAAAGTTGGTTGCTTTTTTGATAAAAGATCCTTTTTCTTTAGGTTCTTCAACTTTTTGCGCAGGCTGAGCAGGTGCCGGAGCATCCGCCCCAAACGAAAATTTAGAAAAACCTATGTCTCTCTTTCCCTGTCTCTTCTGTACGTCATAAGAAAAATCATTTCTTACTCGCATAAGTTACTCCATTTCTACACATTCTGTACAAAACTCGTTTCTTTCATTTATTCGCAGGATAAACGACCTTTTTTGAATAAAGTGAAGTCCACTCTTAATTAAAACTCATCAAGAAATTTTTTGCTAGTCCAACAGGGTAATTTTACACCTTTTTTTTGGAATACCTTTAAATACTGCATTAGAAGGGTTTACAATACTTAATAATTATTTATATGATTGCAAAAGTGACTGCATTTTACTGTCAGAAAGTGCTTGAGGATTGGCAGTCAAATAAGATTTAACATACTGCTCGCCAATTTGTTTTTGTCCGTTTTTGGCGCAAAAAACTGCAAAATTATAAACATAATCCCCGTTATTTTTATCCAAATCGCAAGCCTGTCTTAAGTTCACAAAAGCGTTTCTTGAATCCCCCGAAGCACTGTAAGCATTGCCCAAAAGTGCATATAAATCCGCTTTTTGCGGCTCAATCGCTACCGCTTTTTTATAATTTTTTATCGCATCAGGATACATTTTTTTACCCATGTAAATATCGCCCAGCCCCGTCCAGCTTACCGATTTTTCAGGAAACTGTTTTGAATAATCAACCGCTTGCTGAAGCTTTACATCCGACTGCCCGCCCCCTTTTGCCGTTAAAGTCTTTTCATTAATCCTGTAAAAAACATTCATAGTGTTAATATCTCTTTGCGAAAGGCTTAACTTCGGAGTTTTTGCCTGAGCGAACATAACATCGTTTTCATTCGGGCTGTGCCCTCTAAATCCCAAAGCATGCCCGATTTCGTGAAGCGCGGAAAAATAAAGAAAATCATTGTTAACAGGCTGACCTGTATCGGGCTCTGTCGCCAAAATGTGAACATCCGACTTAACTATTTTTCCGTCCTTATAATAAGGCTTTGAATACCCCGCCACATAAGCTTCTTTTGTGGACGTTGACTCCAACTGTTGAAGAAAATCAACATTAATTTGGGCATTTTGCGCTGAATTTACAAATTGAAATTTCACCAAATTTCCTGTTTTGTTTTGCCATTCATCGAATGCTTTTTTAACAATTCCCTGCTGAGCAGACGGCTGAATATAAACCCTCACGGGAAAACTTGCCCACCTGAAAAGGGCATTGTCACCTGTTACGACATAATCAAAATAATTATCCTTATACTTTGCCAACTCATCCGATAATAAACCAACTCCAACAACCGATTTGCCGTTGTAAGACTGCTCGATTAAAGAAATTCCCACAACAGAAAGCCTTGCAGCATCTGACGAAGGTGCCAGTAAAATTATTCTATTGTACTGATTAAGCGCATCAGAATTACGTTTTTGCAAAATATAGCACTGAGCCAGATAATACCTGGCATTTACATTCTGTGGTGAAGCTTTAACGGCTTTTTCAAGGTTATACATTGCCTTTTCGTAATTGCCTTTTTTAAAATGATCAACCCCGACCGCACAATAATCGCCCGAAAATACCCTTGGGCAAAAAACAAATATAAACACTAAACTTAATAAAATCTTTTTCATGAAAATAATTATAGCATGATTTGGCAATCACAACACAAACAAACGGCGGATTTTTCTTCGAAAAATCCGCCGTTTGTCTATTTAACATAAATCAATTATTCCAATATCCAGCCGTTACAAAGATCGACTTTAACGGGCTGAAGGAGCTTGACATAAACAGTGCCTTTAGGTGCTACCTTAAGCTTTTCACCTTTAAACACTTTTCTCAAAAAGGCAACAAACCAATTTTTCTTCACACAAACTTCACCAACACCATGAAAGTTAATTGTTTGGTCATTAGGCGTCACAAGAGTGTCGTTGTCAAGTATTAACATGCCGTTTCTGACAAAAAGTTTACCTTCTCTGACATCTATTAACTTACCTTTCAGGTCAGAATTTTTGTAAATAAGAATATATTTATCTCTTGTAATATAATTTTCAGGGGCTTTTGCAAGGTAAATTTCTCCCAATTTAGAAGTTTGCGAACTGATTGGAGCGGTCAACTGAATAGGAATTATCGAACCTGCCGGAATTGTACCTACCGTTCCCTGAACAAAGGCACTTTCAATAACAAAACCGTCACCTGTTTTTTTGCGCATTGCTTCGGCAAGTTTTTTATTGGGATTAAGCTTTGCCTGCGCCATCATGTTGCTTAACAAAACCGTAATTTCGGCACGTGTTGCGGGTTTATCGGCATTCATTGTGCGCGGGACATTGGGAATAATAACATTCATTGACAAAATTTCAGCTTTACCTGCAGTTATCAAAAACCAGTCGGGGATTTGATTAAGGTCGGTATAGACTTTTAAGACCTCGCTTGCTTTTTGCGCACTTATTGTTTCTGTTGTAAGCGCATTAACCGACATGGTCAAAGCTTCAGCGTGCGAAACAGAATCATCGGGCCTGAAAAGTTTTCCCGAAGGCGGGCATGAGATTAATTCAAAATAAAGTGCCCTTTGAATCATGTCGTAAGCCCAATAATCTTCATTTATATCCGTAAAATCAACGGGCTGAATAACCTTTGTGTTTTCCTGTTTAAGAGCTCTTATTGCCATACATGCAAATTCTGCTCTTGTAACATTTGCATCGGGCTTAAAAGTTCCGTCGGGATATCCGACAATAACTCCTGCCTGCGATAATTCTTTAATTTGGCTTGATGCCCAATGGTTATCGGCAACATCAGGAAAAACCTTTGCGCATGAGGGCAAAATCATATAAGACAATGCAAAAAGTCCCAACGCTAACTTAAATAAAATCTTCTTCATAAAAACCTCTTCTTAGCTATCCGCCTTCGATTTTATAATATACAAACCAAACATGCAAGAAAATTACTTATTTAAATAATCCTCAAAATCTTTTTTCAAAACCTTATATCCGCAGCCTTCGTGAAGTTTTGCAGGGTATTTGATTTTCCTGAAAGGATAAATTTTGCACATCTTAAGCCTTTTATCATAAACCGAACATAAACCTTCTTTTGTAACGTATTTACAGGCAAAAATAAAGTTTCCTTCCTCGTCTTTTCCTTTTATGTAAAACCTTTTGTAAGCAGGATACAAAAACTGCATGAATTTGAATTCTTTTTCTGTATATGTATCAAAACTGTACATGTAATTGCAGCATTTACCGCATTTTTTGCACTCGCCTATTATTTCATACTCGGTTTTTTCAACTACGAAATATGATTTTATTTCATTTATAATGTTAAAAAATAAGTTAAACATGTTTACAATATAGACCTGTAAAATTATTATTCTATAATAATATCATGATGTAATAGTTGAGAGTTTTAAAATGTCCGAATTTCAAGTACCCAAAAGAATTAAAAAAGCAAAATCCACAAATATCAATCCCGATATTGCAAATGTAGTACTTATTGTGGTTTCAGCACTTTTAGCGGGAATTGTGGCATTTCATGTTTACTTGCTTTCGCTTCCGCCCATTCGCAACTTAGATGAATTTAAACCGAACATTGTAACAAAATTTTATTCTTCAGACGATGAAATAATAAAAACTTTTACCGCATTTACTTTTTCAAAAGTTGATTTAAAAGATATTCCCGACAACCTTAAAAACGCAATCATAGCAACAGAAGACAAGAATTTTTATAAGCACAGAGGCTATGATATTACAGGGCTTGTACGCTCGACATTTGCAAACGTTTTGGCAGGACATGTCGTTCAAGGTGCAAGCACAATAACACAACAGCTTGCAAGGATTTTATTCTTGTCAAACGAAAAAACTTTTACAAGAAAGATAAAAGAATTGATAATCGCAGCAAGAATTGAAAAAACTATCCCCAAAAGTAAAATTCTTGAAATGTATTTAAATAATGTCTATTTGGGCTCTGGAGCTTACGGAGTGGAAGGGGCTTCCCAAATTTATTTCAACAAACATTTAAAAGATTTGACGCTTGCAGAAAGTGCCCTTCTTGCCGGCTTGCCGCAAGCACCTTCGGTTTATTCGCCTTTTAATAATGAAGATTTAGCAATCGAACGCAGAAATCAAGTTCTTAAAAGAATGTATAAAATGCGTTTTATAACAAAAAAAGAATATCAAAAAGCAGTTAAAGAAAAATTAAAACTAAACCCGCTTCCTGAAATTTATACCCTTAACAAAGCACCTTATTTTTGCGACTACGTAATGAAAGAACTTGAGAAACTCGGGTTCGATGAAGTAGAAATTTCACAAGGCGGCTACAAAGTTATAACAACAATAGATTACAAAACTCAACAACAAACTAACGAAGCAATCATAAGAAACTTAAACGGTTGGGGACTAAGAGGCGAAAAACAACAAGCGGCAGTATTTTCATTCAGTCCTATCGACGGAAGAATATTAGCTTATGCCGGAGGAAAAGACTATTCAAAAAGCCAATACGACAGGGTAACTCAAGCGGTAAGACCACCCGGCTCTGCTTTTAAACCTTTTATTTATGCTGCTGCAGTTGAAAAAGGACTTGACCCGAATGACTTAATTGAAGATGCGCCATTTAAAGCCGGCGACTGGGCACCGAGAAATTATCACAACAAATACAGAGGTAAAATTCCTGCATACAAAGCCCTAATGATATCTTCAAACGTCTGCGCCGCAAGAGTAATCCAGTCAACAGGAATTCGCTCCGTCATTCAAATGGCAAGGCTTTTAGGAATTTCAACCCCGCTTGAATACGATTATACAATAGCCTTGGGCTCAAACGGCGTAAAACTTTTTGAAATAACAAGGGCATACGGAGCGTTTGCAAACGGCGGATACAGAGTTGAACCCTACGGAATAGAAAGAGTGGAAAGTTCGCGCGGGCAGGTGATTTATCAGGCACCTAAGGCAAAAATTTCAAAAGTAATAGACACAAATACAGCAGCAATTATGACGGCAATGCTAAAAACCGTAATGAAAAGCGGAACAGGGGTTGCTGCAAATATAGGCAAACCAGCCGCAGGAAAAACAGGAACAACAGACGACTACAAAGACGCATGCTTTATTGGCTACACGCCCGATGTTGTTACGGGCGTTTGGGTCGGAAACGATGACAACACAAAAATAGGAAATCTCACCGGTGGTACTGTTCCTGCTCTTATTTGGAGAGATGTAATGAAAGTAGCAACCGCCCCTTACGGAAATGCTGATTTTGATTACCCAAAAGTTGAACTTAAAAATTATTCTGCAGCACAAAAAGAAGAAAAAGCCGAAGGCGAAGAAGAAATAACAGATGAAAATGCAACAGATTCAACAACATTGGAAAACAATGAGATTCTTCCTTCCGATGTTGAACAGCCTGTAAAAAAGCCTTCAGCCCCTGCAACGCCAAAACAAATTTCTGCACCAAAAGCCTCTAAACCAAATCAGCTTGCACCGATTCCGATGGCGACACCTGCAGGGATAAATTAAAAAAGTGAACGGTGAGCAGTGAACGGTAAATAGCCGCTATAAAATACGTTTTGCGAACCGAGTTTTAGATTGCTTCTGGGTAAACCCCTCGCAATGACATAAAAGAGGTGAGAGCGGGATTTTCTTTGAAAATCCCGCTCTCACCTCTCACCTCTCACCTCTCACTGCTCACTGCTCGCCCTTTCACTATTGCTTATTTTCATGCTAAAATAATTTTAGAAAAGTTAAAAAAAGAGGGAAATATGACAGAAGAAATACAAGAACATTCATCACAAAAAGACTCGATAAGACAAACAAGAGTTCAAAAATTAGCTGACCTTGCCGATAAAGGAATTAATCCTTATCCTTATTCTTACAGCAAAGATGCAAATGCAAACGATTTGCAGGAAAAGTATAAAGATTTGCCCGTCGGAGAAGAAACCCAAGACTTTTATTCGGTTGCCGGCAGAGTCATGGCAATGCGAAATACAGGCATGTTTATTGATTTAATGGATGCCACAGGCAAAATTCAGATTTTCTGCCATAAAGAAAACATGGATGAAGAAGCGATAAAAACGCTTAAACTTATAGATATAGGCGACATTGTAGGGTTTTACGGCTCAATGAGAAGAACCCCCAGAGGCGAACTTTCAATAAAAGCAAAAAATTATAAGCTTTTGTCGAAAGCACTTTTACCGTTACCCGAAAAATTTCACGGACTCACTGACATAGAAACACGCTACCGCCAAAGGTACGTTGATTTGATAGTGAATGAAGAATCAAGAGAAGTCTTGAGAAAAAGAAGCCTTATAATTCAAAAAATCAGAGAATACCTCACTCAACAAGGCTTTCTTGAAGTTGAAACCCCTATGCTTCACCCTCAGGCAGGCGGAGCAAACGCAAGGCCCTTTATTACACATCATAATGCCCTTGATATGGAAATGTATTTGAGAATTGCACCTGAGCTTTACCTGAAAAGGCTTTTGGTGGGCGGTTTGAGCGAAAAGATTTTTGAAATTAACAGAAGTTTCAGAAACGAAGGCTGCGATACAAGGCATAACCCTGAATTTACAATGATTGAACTTTATCAGGCTTATGTTGATTACAACGAAATGATGGCACTTACAGAAAATATGGTAAGTTCAGTTGCTCAAGACCTTTTGGGCACTATGAAAATAAATTTTGACGGAAAAGAAATCGACTTGACCCCGCCATGGGACAGAAAAACCATGCTCGGCGCGATTAAAGAATATACAGGAATTGATTTTAACACGATGTACACCGCCCAAGAAGCCGCCCAAAAAGCAAAAGATATGGGCATAGAAGTAGAAGAAACCGATAACTGGGGACAGATTTTAGACAAAATTTTTGAAGAAAAAGTTGAGCCTCACCTAATTCAACCAATTCACATAATCGATTACCCCAGAGATATATCACCGCTTGCAAAAGTGCACAGGGACAACGACAGGCTGACAGAACGGTTTGAGTCCAGAATAAACGGCTGGGAAATAGCAAACGCTTTTTCTGAACTTACCGACCCGATTGACCAAAGAAGCCGCTTTGAGGCTCAAGCCAGAGCCAAAGAAATGGGCGATGAAGAAGCATGCGATATTGATGAAGATTTTATTAACGCACTTGAATACGGCATGCCGCCGGCAGGTGGCATGGGTATGGGAATTGACCGTCTCACAATGCTTTTAACGGATTCTCAAAGCATAAGACAGGTTATAGCGTTTCCTACAATGAAGAAAATCGGCTGAAGTTTAGTTAAATAGTCGAACAGTCGATAATTTGAATAGTTTAGTTTATAAGATTATAAGTTGATGAGTTTATAAGAAAGTAGGGTGCGCAATGCGCACCAATTTTTGGATTGCTTCGGCTACGCCTCGCAATGACGGATTTTTTATAACCCTTCACTCTTCACCCTTCACCATTTACTACCCATTTCCACAAAAAGAAAAGGGCCTTACGGCCCTGTTGGAATTAAGAATAGCTGGAAGTATGAAAAAGATTTAAACTCATTAAAAACAATAAACGATAATTTTTCAATTAATCAGTCGTCTTATATTTTAAAAATAAAAACCTAGCTTATCAGGTAATTTCGATATGAAAACATAGCCCCAAGACCACTATATTAAGTGTACATTTGGCACTTTATGGCAAATAGCCCATTAATACTGGTTTTTACAATCTTAACATTTTATTAACAAAAGGGGGTTGACAAATTTTTCTTTATGATACATAATGAAAATGTAAGATGAAGTGTTAGAAAAACACTTAATAAAAAGAGAATGGTAATTCTCAAGGAGAAAACAATGATTACCGTTAGCCCAATAAAATTAAATAGCTACAAAAACATTTCATTCTTGTCCAATAAGAATGAAATAAATAAAGACATAAAATCTTCAACCTATGAATTGACAGACGTTCAATTCAAAAGCGTAATACCTAAAAAGAACATATTTTCAAAAATAATTAACAAAATAAGCAAATTTGTTAAAGACTTTGTTAAGACACCCCCTTCATACGAAGACTTTGACATACAAGATGAAATTTTCAGAGTTTTGGCTTAGATACAATAAACTCCTAACTTAACATATAAACACAGCATAACAAGACTCACGGGACATTTGTCCCGTTTTTTTTATTTGTTTAAAATAAACAGAACGTCCTCTGCAATTTTATCAATTTTAGAAATTTTAAACCGTGCTAAATTATCTATTTTAAAGGTTTTTTCACCATAAAACGAATTTATTGCGTTTTTATCATTCATAATTTTAGGTGCCATAAAAAGGTAAATTTTATCCGCTAAATCTTGAAAAATCAACTCCCCGTTAAGGTTTCCGCCTGCCTCAATCAATATACTTCTTATTTCTTTTTCAAAAAGTTTTTTGAAAAGAAAATTAAGGTCGATTTTTGAAGCTTTAAGGGGGCATTTTATGATTTCGACATGAGCAGGAACGGTAGATAACCTCGTTTTATCTGTGTTTTTATCAACTGCAACATAAATTTTTTCACAATTATTTTCATAAATTTTTGACTTAAAATCTGTTTTTAAATCCTTATCAAGCACAATCCTGATAGGATTTTTGCCGTTTTTTATTCTGCATGTAAGCGAAGGGTTATCTTTAATCACAGTTGCGCTCGTTGTCAGAATTGCATCATAGCGGTTTCTTATTTTTTGAACTTCTTCACGGGCGTATTCGCCTGTAATCCACTTGGATTTACCGTTTTGCGCGGCGATTTTGCCGTCAAGAGTTGAGGCGATTTTTGTCGCGACAAAAATCGCCCTTTTTTCCATGTTTTTTATAAAAACTTCATTTAACTGCCTTGCTTCTTCTTCCAAAATCCCTTCAAGAACATTAATACCGGCTTTTTTACATTTTTCGATTCCCTTGCCTGAAACAACAGGATTAGGGTCTTTCATTGCAACAACAAGCGTTTTAACACCCTTTTCAATAATCAAATCAGCACAAGGCGGGGTTTTCCCAAAATGAACACATGGTTCAAGATTAACTATCAAGGTAGAGCCTTTTATCTGATTATCTTTCAGCTTTGACAGGGCATCGGCTTCGGCATGAAGTGAGCCGTATTTTTTATGATAGCCGCTTGAAATTTCTTTTCCGTTTTTATCCAAAACAACACAGCCCACAAGTGGGTTTGGAGAAGTTTTTCCGTCGCCTTTTTGTGCAAGCTTCAAGCATTTTTTCATGTATTTTTCAAATTTTTTCATGAATTTATTTTAACTCAAAAACCCTCAATCTTAAAAACAGGTTTTTCGCTTGCTTCGTTAAACATTACTATCTTAAGAGCAGATTCAGGCTCTTTAACTAATTTATAAAAGTCTTTTACCAAAATTAAATGAGTTTGAACACAATTAAAACCTTTTTGGCGCAAAAATTCTTCAAATATTTCTGCTTTAACCGTATATTTTTTAAGTTTTACAAAAAGCGAAAAATCTTTTTTTCTTTTTGTAATTTGGTTTACAGTAAACGCAAAAATGTCTTCATAAGAACAGTCATACCAAGGCGAGGTAGTAATATCCAAAATATAGTTCATATTATCTGTTGTAGAAAGTGAAAAATAAGCTTTAACTGTTTTTGTATGCTCATCTTCAATTACATACTTAAGTTTATAAATATTTCTTAAACCCTGAAACAAAGGGTCCTGATACTCATTTTTCTTTTTTTCGATAGAGTGTTTAAAATGGGTAATAACAGAATCGTTAAAAAGCATTGCAACAGACTGGGCGTCTGAATTTTTGAACGGTCTTATAAACGCATGATTTTCTTTTGTGAAGTGAAATTCTGACATTTTCCAAAGCTGTTCGCTTGAACAGTGCCTAAATCCGCAACCTTCTATAAAAAGCTGCAAGAGTTCTCCGTGAGATTCATCAATCGCTGCAACAAATGCGCTTGCGCCCTTTGCACCGTATTTTGCAACTACAAATTCGATTAGCTGCTTGCCTGCATTGTAATAATTTTGTTCCAAAAAAAGTCTGTTTATTGCAAGTCTGAAAGGATTGCCGGGAGTCGGTGAAACTGTAATCATACCTAAAATTTCGCCGTTTTGGGTCAAAACATGGGTTTCGGGCATAAATTTAAATCTCAAAGGCAAAAATTCATGAAGCGTATTAAAAGGAAACTTCATAAAAACGCTCGTATAATGACTTATAACATCAGAACTTAAAAAAGAAATCATTTTTTTAAGCTTAAATTTATCAAAATATCTTAATCTTCTTATTCTTGCCATTAAAACCCTCAACGATTATATCTTCATCATACAGTTTTTTATGAATTTTTGCAATAAAATACATGTTTTTTGTGATAAAATTTTGATATGAAAAAAGGTCAGACAGTAATTGAATATTTTTTAATTTTTGTTCTCGTAGCTTTGTTTGCAACAGTTTTTGCATCTAAATTTGATTTTAAAAAAATTAAAAATTATGTTTTCTCAAGACCTTCGAGCGGACCCGTTATAGAAATAGAGCCGATGACAAATGAAATCAGCACAAATTAAAAAAAATAGAATAGTTATAAAGGATGCACCAAAGCCAAATTTAAAAAAATTTGGTTTTGGTGCCATAATAAAAACTTCAGGCTGCGGACTTTGCGGCTCTGACATAGTAAAATTCCGCCAAAATTTTATAAAAGAAGGGACTGTTTTAGGGCATGAAATTGTAGGCGAAATTGTTGAAATAAATTCAAAAACAGCTTTTAAAATCGGTGATAAAATAGTAAGTTCACATCATATTCCTTGTTTTAAATGCAATTATTGTAAAAATAAAAATTATTCAATGTGCAAACATTTTAAAGAAACAAATATAATCCCGGGAGGCTTTAGCGAGTATATTTATCTTTCCGAAGAACATTTACAAAACGTAGCGGTCAAAATCCTCAAAAAAATGACCGAAATCGAAGCTTCCTTTTATGAGCCGCTGGGCTGCTGTATCAGGGCAATCAAAAGAGGCGGGGGTAAATATAAGGGGAAAAAGGTTCTTGTTGTCGGCTTGGGCTCAATAGGACTTTTAATGGGGCAGGCACTAAAAGCTTACGGAGCTAACGTTTTCGGTTGCGACATAATTCAAGAACGCATTGATTTTGCAAAAAAATTCAAAATTAAAGCCGTTCATTCCTCAAAAACACAAAAACTTGATTCGGATATTGTATTTATGACGGCAGGTGCCGATGCTACTATTGACCTTGCTCTAAAAGCAGTAAGAGATGGAGGAAAAATCGTTGTTTTTGCAAGCACTCCAAAAAATTTCGGCTACGCAAACAACGAAATTTATTACAGGGAACTGACTGTGCTTGGAAGTTATTCTCCTTCACCCAAAGATTTAAAAGAAGCAATGAAGCTGCTTTCAAGCGCAAAAGTTAAAGTAAAAAATATTTCAACCGTTTATGATTTTTGCGATATTGAAAAAGCTTTTCGTGATACAATCGAAAACAAAGTTATGAAAGCATACATAAAAGTAGGCTGATTTATATGAAAATGAAATCAATACAATACTGGGGCCCCGGTGACATAAGATTTGAAGAAATAAGCATAAAACCGCTTGAAGAAGGCGAAGTATTAGTAAAAGTCGAATCTGCGCTTACATGCGGCACTGACGTAAAAACCTTTAAACGCGGTCATCCTGTTTTAATAAAACAAATTCCCTCAGGATTCGGACACGAATTTGCAGGAACAATAGCGCAACTGGGCAAAAATGTTGAAGGATTTGAAATCGGAGACAGAGTTGTTGCAGCAAATTCGGCCCCATGCGGAAAATGCTTTTTCTGCAAAAAAGAAGAATATAACCTTTGCGAAAATCTTGATTTACTAAACGGTGCTTACGCAGAATATATAACCGTTCCCGCAAGGATTGTTCAAAAAAATATGCTTAAGTTACCCGATGATTTAAGCTTTGACAAAGCCGCTTTTTGCGAGCCTTTGGCTAATGTTGTTCACGGGGTTGAAAGAACCGAAATTAAACCCGGTCAAACTGTCGGAATAATAGGAATCGGACCAATTGGTCTTATGTTTGCAAAACTTGCAAAACTCAAAGGCGCAAAAGTAATCGCAGCAGGCAGAAATCCTTTAAAATTAGAACTTGCCAAAAGTTTTTCACAAGCAGATGAAGTTGTTGATTTGACTAAATACCCAAATCCTGAAAAAATATTTATGGAATTTACCGAAGAAGGAAAAGGGCTTGACGTTGCGGTAGAATGTGTCGGACTGCCATCAATTTGGGAAAGAATTTTTTCAATGATAAGACCCGGGGGAACAGTGCACTTCTTCGGCGGCTGTAAATCAGGTTCAACCGTAACCTTTGACACCACAAAAATGCACTACGGTGACATAAAAATGATTAGCGTCTTTCACCACACACCAAAATACTTTAAAAAAGCACTTGACTTGATTTCCTCAGGACAAGTGCCTGTCGAAAAACTCATAACTGAAACTATATCATTAAAAGAAGTTCAATCCGCACTTGAAAAACACATTGAAGGTAATGCAATTAAGTTTTTAGTTAAACCATGGTCTTAAAAAAAATAATGGTGGGGCGAAGTTTCTTTCAAAAACTTCGCCCCTTTTGTGTCGGAATTTTTATTTAACAGTTAAACGTTTTGTTTGGGTTTTTGTTATTTTTTGTTTTGGCATTGTAACCGTCAAAATACCGTTTTTATATTCTGCGCTGCTGTCTGCGGTTTTTATCGGGGTATCAAATGCTATTGTTCTTACATACTTCCCGTATCGAATTTCACAAGTATGCATTTTACTTGCTTCTTTTTTGTCTTTTTCTTCCTTAATTTCCGCCGTGACCGTCATAAAATCATTGTTCAAATCCACGTGAATATCTTCTTTGTTAACGCCGGGGAGCTGAACCTTAACTTTATATTCCTTCTCGGTTTGCTGAACTTCTATTGCCGGTCGCCAGGTTGAAGTCATCTTTAAATGCAATGGAGAAGCAAAAGAAGTCTCAAAAAGAGTGTCTCTGAGAAAGTTATTGAATTCTTGATTAAAAGAATCAAAATCAAAATCAGGTTTTTTTATGGCTAAAGAGTGTTTCATAATTTTCCTCCTTTCGGTACTCAAAGAATACCAAAATCAAGTTACTATAACCATAAAGCTTAAACATTATGCTTAATTACTAAAAAAATAAATTGAATTAATACTTTAAGATAATACTATTTATGGGGTTCAACGTGAATTGTAATATCTGTATTTTGAATTGAATCTTCTATTTGTTTTTCAATTCTATCGCATAATTCATGAGCTTGGCTTATAGGCATAATTCCGTTTACTGAAAGTGTAATATCAATATTTTTTTTCATGCCTGCTTTTCTTGTTCTCATATTTTTAATTTCTATGACTTCGGATTCATTTATAAAATCTCCGATGATACCTCTTATATAAGAATTTTCATTTTCACTCAAAGAAGTATCCAAAAGATTACTTGTACAATCGCGACATATCCTGTAACCCGCAAAAAAGATTATTACGGCGACACAAATTGCAACAACGGGATCAAAAACGGGATTATCAGTAACTTTAACAAAAAGTAATCCCAAGAATACCGCCAAAGACGAATAAACATCAGTCCTTAGATGTTCACCGTCTGCGTGCAAGGCCATAGAAGTAGTTTTTTGAGCAACTTTAAAAAGATATCCGCTTACAAAAAAGTTTGCGATTATAGAAATACCCATTATTAAAAGCCCTAAATCGACATCCAATTCTATTAATTCGGGGTTTAAAATTTTCTTGACCGCTTCATGAATTATATAAAAAGCTGCAAAAATTATCAAAAGCCCTTCCACAAAACCGGCAAAATCCTCATATTTATCATGCCCGTAAGGATGTTCTTTATCTGCCGGCTGAGATGATTTTGAAATAGAAAAATAAGCTATAAACGAAGCCAAAAGATCTGTTCCCGAGTGAATAGCCTCAGAAATTATTCCTATACTTCCTGAGATAAAACCGGCAACAAATTTCAAAACTATCAAAAAACTATTTGAAACTATTGATAATTTTGCGGCCTTTTTTTTCTCTTTTACAAATTCTTCATTCAAAATTTATTTCCTTTTATTCTGAAAAATCAAGCATGGAGCCGCTATTTTCGTCATTTTGCGCAGAATAAGCACTGTTCAATTTTAAACTCTTGTTTGTCTTACCCAACTGTTGTGCAACTTCATGCTGTAAGTCTTTGAGCAAATTTATATTTGCAAGTTCTTTTTCTTTCAAATCTTTTTCTAAAGCTTCCATTTCAGATTTTTCTTCTTCTTTTATTTCAAGAGTTTTTTTTGCTTCTATAATAGCTTTTATAAGGGCGTCTTTGCGCTGAACAACAGAAATAGCCTCATTAAATTCATCATTGACAATCATGGATTTTATTTCATCAGATAACCGGAAAAATTGATTATATAAAAGTTTTAACTGTGAAAATTGTGTCATAAAGCAGCCTCTTATTCATCTTCTTGTTCTTCGTCATCTTGGTCAAAATATTCGCCTTCTTCGTAATCTTGATCGTCTTTTATATCAACTCTTTTAAAATCATTTAAGTTACTTTGTCTTTCGGCATTAGCCATTGCAATGGCTTTATTCCAGGTTTCCCTTAAACCTGTCAGGTGTCTTAAAACTTCCTCAAGTTTTTTCTCATCCTTGCTCACGTTTATTTCTACAAGAGTATTGTAAAGGTAATCGTAAAGCTTATAAAGATTTTGAGCCAAAGAGCCGCCGTTTTTTATGTCCAAAGTGCTCATAAATTCAAGTATAATTCTTTCACATCCTGTCAGATTTTTTTGAATTTGTTCAATATCATTCATCCCGATTGCGATTTTTGCTTTGTTAAGATACTGTATTGCACCGTCATAGAGTAAAATCAGTACCTGCTCAGGAGATGCCGTTTCGACTTGATTCTTCTGATATTGTTTTAAATAAGGATTAACAAGATTGTTCATAATAATTGTTCCTTTTATATTTTTTTGTTTACAAAAACGCCCGAAGCATCATCAAGCTTTAAGATTAAATCTCTTAAATCATCTGCTCCTATCGTTTCTATTACTTTTTGATTTCTTAGGCTGTAAAGTTCTATGTTTTCTGTTTCAGGGTTTATTCTAACAGAAAAATCTTTTGAATCTTTTTCTTCAAAATTAACCTGATTTAAAACTTCCTGATTTTTTTCTTTTTCTTCAGGCGTTTCTTCACCGTCTTTTTTCTTGCGAAAACTTCCGCTATAGCCCGGTGTAAACCCGCTCGATTCATTTTCTTTTCTTTGAACACCGTTTTGACTTGCCAGTTGCGTAATATCTTTTACTTTATACTCTGAACCTTCCAAGGCAAGCTGCTCAGCTCTTTCCGCCATTTGTGCGGAAGTAAGCCTTTCCGGCAAACCCAAATTACTCATTGAAAATCCGTCTAAACCCATTTAAAACCCCAAAGTTAAATTGAACTTTACAATCTTGATTTATAACTACATTATAATATATAATTTAAAAAATAGAAGACTTTTGGAGGTTTTATTTTGAAAAAAAACATGTTTATGCTTTTTATGGATAAATTATTATCCTTTCCTTTATGGGTAAAACAAATAATTTATCTATATCTGGAAAAAGATTTGGCAAGTTCTTTAAGCACTGATTTTATCAAAAGAAGCGAAAAAGAAATATTTCATCTTCACATTCCGATACTTTCATTTATCGGGAAAACAGAGCTCAACGAAAGAAAAAGCGGGTTGGATGATAATATTTATAATTTTTTAAGCAATGCAAACGAAGGCTTAAGCATACTTGAAATATCCATGAATAACTTTTGGACAATGGAAGAAGTCGCAAAATATTATATTTTCTGCCTTGAACAAAATTATATTAAAACACCTGAGTCGCCTTATATTCACGCAATGGCGGGATTTATGGCGGGGAAATTCAGAACCGGAGAATATTTTAAAAGGGCAGAAAGAATTTCCATGGAACAGTTGGAAAGAGCCATTAACACGCAAAAAGAATCCTTAAATACCGAAAAGCCTATGAAAATGGCAGAAGTTCTAATTTCTTTAGGTTATGTTACCGAAAAAGATACCGCATCACTGCTTTTAATTAAAGAAGAGGCGTCAAAAAGATTTATACTTGATACTTCAATCGTTCCTGACAATTTTTTACGGGATTTAACTCAAACAAAAGCCCATAAAGAAGAAATAGAAAAACTTACCGAACAAAACAGGGTTTTAAAAGAACAATTAAACAGAATTTTAGCATTTGTAAAGAAAAATGGATAATTACACACCTGCAAAACTTATTGAATACATAAGAGACGGACTCATTGAACAGGAACATCTCGGCTTTGTCGTGAAAGTCGGCAAAAACATCCAAAAAATCGGTAATGACAAAAATTACCCGTTTTATTTACGCTCCTGCGCAAAACCTCTTCAAGCCTCGCTTTTGATTGATTATGAAATAGATAAAACTTTTAATATGACGGATGAAGAAATTGCTGTCTGCTGCGCTTCCCATGCCGGAGAACTATGTCACACCCAAACTATTGAAGGACTGCTTAATAAAATAAATCTATCAAAAGAAAACCTAAAATGTTCAACGCATGTTCCCTTTAGCAGGTCCGCTCAGAAAAAACTTTTAATCGAAGGGTTGAAAGAAAGTGTCCTGCAAAACAACTGCTCGGGAAAACATGCAATGATGCTTAGCATCTGCAAAAAAATGGGCTGGGAGGTAAATGATTATTATAATATTGACCACCCGCTTCAAATTGCAATTAAGAAAAAAATATATGATTTGTGTGAAGTCAAAAAAGAATATACTTCGACAAAAGACGGCTGCGGAGTCCCGATATTTGCCATGCCTTTGGAAAATATGATCAAAGGTTATTTAAATCTGTTTTTTGACAAAAAATATGAAAAAATTAAAAATGCTTTCTTAAACAAACCTTATTTTATAGGCGGAGAAGAAAGGATTGACACCGCAATAATGTGCGCCAATCCCGATTTAATAGCAAAAATAGGCGCAGGCGGCTTGTGCATAGTGATAAATTTAAAGAAAAAAGAAGGTATAATGGTAAAAATAATGGACTGCGATATGAAAGCACGCTCCATTGTGCTTATTGAAGCCTTAAAACAACTGAAATGGCTGGATAAAGATATGCTTGAAAATCCTCTTATCAAATTCCAAAATCAAAGAAATATTTTAACCCTTCACTTGGAAAAAGTCGGCGAAATAACCCCTGTGTTTAACCTTACATAGCACTCACATACTCTCGGGCGCGCTAACAGCAAGAAGTTTTAATACATTTGCAAGAACTGTTTTTACAGCTATAACAAGCGACAATCTTGCCTTCATTAATGCTTTGTCCTCTGATATAACTCTTGAAACGGTATAAAAAGAGTGGAAATCGCCGGCTAACTCCTGAGCATAACGGCAAAGCGCATAAACCGCCCTATTTTCTGCTGCTGTTTTGATTAAAAATTTATATTCTTCAAGCTTCAAAATCAATCTTTTTGCACTCTCCAGTGTTTCTTTTTCTTCAAAAATCGGATTTAAAATTGTTTTATCAAAGTTTTTTATCAAACTGTCAAGTTCTGATTGAGAAATCGGCGGCGATGTTTTTTCACCTGTTTGAGTGTCGATTTTTTCTAAAATTGCATTTCTTAAAATCGAACAAGCCCTTGCATGTGCATATTGAACGTAAAAAACCGGATTTTCATCAGAAGATGTTTTTGCAAGTTCAATATCAAAGTCCAAAGTATTGTCGATATTTCTCATACACATCCAAAAACGTGTCGCATCAACTCCGACTTCTTCGATTAATTCATCAAGCGTAACCATGTTTTTGCGCTTGCCCATGCGGACTTCTTCGCCGTTGATTACAAGATTTACAAGCTGCCCCAAAAGTACTTCAAGACTTTCTGGGTTATAGCCCAAAGCTTCTATTGAAGCCTTAACCCTTGCCACATATCCATGGTGGTCTGCACCCCATATATTAATCATTCTGTCAAATCCGCGCTCAAGTTTATCAAGGTGATAGGCAATATCTGCGGTCAGATAAGTATTTGAGCCGTCCGCCTTTTTTATAACCCTGTCTTGGTCGTCGCCGTAATCAGAAGATTTAAACCAAAGTGCGCCGTCTTTTTCATATAATTTACCCATTTTATTAAGTTTTTCAACCGTCTCATCGACTTTTCCCGAATTGTGTAAGTCAAGTTCCGAGTAAAAAATATCAAAATCAACTCTGAATTCTTTTAATAATTTTTTTTGCAATGCTAACATTTCTTTTTTAGCATAATCTGATAAAAGTGAAGGGTGAAGGGTGAAGGGTGAAGAGACATAGTTCTCCCTCTCCCCTTGCGACTCTGCCGAACAAAACGATTGAGTATCGTTTTGTGAGAGGTAAGGGCTGGGGTGAGGGGTGTTTTCGGTTAAATATTTTTTAGCAATCGGAATTAAATAATCGCCGGTATAATAATTTTTTCTTTCGGTTTCGTCTTGCGGAAAATCTATTTTTTCTCCCAGTTCCTGTTTAATTCTTATTTCAAGAGATTTTCCCAGTTTTTCAATTTGAGAGCCTGCATCGTTAATGTAAAATTCCTGCGTAACATCATGCCCATAAAATTTAAGCAAATTAGCCAAAGCACTTCCCATAGCTGCCCAACGCCCGTGTCCTATGTGAAAAGGACCTGTAGGATTAGCCGAAACGTACTCAAGCAAGATTTTTTCTTTATTTATTTTTTTTGGCTTGCCGTAATTTTCTTTCTGCTTAAAAAGTTCTTCAATTGTTTTTTTTAAAAGCTCCTCTCCTGCCTTAAAATTGATAAATCCGCCCACAACTGTTACTGTGCCATTTTGGGGTTTTAAAGCAGAAACGATTTCCTGCGCGATTTGCGCAGGCAACAGCCTGGCAAATCGCGCCAGTGCTGAAACATTTATCGCAAAATCTCCGAACTCGGAATTTTTGGGCTTTTCGACAGAAAGCGTGCCTTTTTCATAGCTTTTCATCTCACCCAGTTTATTTTCTTTTACCGCTTTTTCAACGGCATTTTCAACTTCTTCAAGAAAAAAATCTTTAAGCATTAACTATTCACCTTTTCACCTGTTCACCTTTTCAACTAATAATTATATCCCAAAAAAAATGTTTAATATATAATCAATTTATAAGGTGGAAATATGCTTAACGTAGAGAACATAACAGAGCGCATTCGCGAAATCATAGATGACGAAAACCTCGAGCAACTCAGAGAGGAGCTGGAAGGCTATCACTCTGCTGATTTGGCGGACTTTTTCCCTGAACTGAAGCCTGAGGAAAGGCTTTTGTGCTTCAAAACGTTAGATGAAGAAAAAGCTGCCGATTTGTTGGAATACTTATCACCGCAACTTCAAGTTGAAATTTTAGGTGACATTGATGAAGAACTTGCTTCAAGGGTAATTTCAAAGATGCCTCACGACTCTGCGGCAGACGTCTTGGGAGATATGGAAGAAGATGAGAGCGAAACTTACCTTGACAAATTACCTCGCAAGTTTTCATCTGAGGTAAGAGAACTTTTAACCTATAACGAAGACACCGCCGGCGGTATCATGACTCCTGTTGTTATGACGGTAAATGTCGATATGACGGTTCAAGATGTGCTTTCTCACATCAGAGAAAAAGCGCAGGAAGACAATATTGAACTTTATTATATTTATGTCGTTGACAAACAAAATCACCTTCTAGGGGTAATTTCGCTTCGCAAACTTTTGACCTCTCCTATCGGTCAAAAAGTCGAAGAAATAATGATTACAGACATTGTTAAGCTTCATGTTGATGATTATCAGGACTATATTGCCGATATTTTTATGAAATATCAGTACAATGCTCTTCCTGTCGTAGATTTATATAACCGCCTTAAAGGGATGATTACCTGGGACGATGCCCAAGACATTGTTGAAGAAGAAACCACAGAAGAAATCTATACATCTTCAGGTATTTCTACCGATGTTGTTGACGAGGATGAAATCTTATCAGGAAATCTTCTAAAAGCAATCAGGGCGAGAACTCCGTGGCTTTTTATAACTCTTATCGGAGAATTTATAGCAGTACAGGTCGGAAACCATTATGAATCGACTTTACATGCCGTTCCGATAATCGCAATATTTATGCCACTTTTAGCAGGGTTGGGCGGAAATATCGGAACACAAAGCATTACGCTTATGGTGCGCGGACTTTCAACCGGACAGGTTACTTTAAGTTCAGCTTTTAAGCATATTTTTAGAGAAACGTTTATAGGATTTTTAATAGGCTCAGTCTTTGGGCTGCTTGTAATGCTTGTCACATGGGGATGGAGAGACAATATCTACTTAGGGTTGGTCGTCGGGCTTGCAATGCTTATCAATATGACAATGGCAACAGTTATAGGAACTTTCACTCCTTTTGCACTCAAAAACATGAAAATCGACCCTGCAGTAGCATCAGGACCAATGATTGCAACTGCAATAGACGTGGTAGGACTTATTGTCTATTTTACCCTCGTTTCAATTTATTTGGCAAAAATAGTTTAAACCTTTTGCATAATCATAACGTATTCATGTTTAAAAATGTAAAAACCGCCCGCTAAAGCCCTGTATCGCCAAAGGTTTGCCGTTTTGCCTTTTGCTTTTTCGTTGCCCTGAATGTCTTTTACAATAATGGATTTTGTTATAAATCCTAAATTATTCATTCTTCTCATACACTCAAATCCCAAAGGCTGAATTTGTGAATTTTTATAACTGTCCCCTATTATCAATACCGCAAAACGTCCTTTTTCAAGCAAATCATAGCCGTTTTTTGCAACTTTTTCAAAAAGATTATAAAATTCTTCGGTGCTTGAACAATTTGATAAATCTTCTTTTTTATCGGAAAACTTTATTATATCGTCATAAGGCGGGTGAAGTACAAGAAACTGCGCCTGTTTTTTGCCCATAATATCAAGTCTTGCCTGAATTTTTTCTTTAGCTTCTTTTGAAGTTGAATCGGCACAAATTATGTTCACATCAGTTACAAGCTGCTTTTCGCTGAATTTTTCTGACACTTTTTGCGCCAATTCTTCTTTTAATTCAACGCCGATGCAGCGTCTTTTCATATTAACGGCTTCAATACCCGAGGTGCCGGAACCCAAAAACAAATCCAGTATGACATCGCCTTTTTTAGTAAATCTTTCATAAAGCTGTTGAGCGATTTGAGGAATATAATTTCCGTGATATTCGTTAGAATGTCCTCCTTCTTTCAATCTTGAAGGAAACTCCCAAAGAGTATCAGTTTTTATATGCGAATAATCACGCCACTTTTTAAGATTAATGTCGCTGTAAGCAGTCGTTTTTATCGCATTTTTGTCAACGACTTTTAAGTCGGGGATTAAATGCTTTTCGACTTTTTTGGGTGCTAAATTACTTTTTGTGCTATATCTTGCCATAATAGAAGTATAAAAAAATATGTTAAGATTGTAATCATTAATTTAATTGATATTTGAAGAAAATTAGCTGTTAATGTACAATTTTTGTATGAGGGGGTAAATGAAAAAGATAAAATGAAACGAATTAAACAGTTATCTAAACATCTTATAAACCAAATCGCAGCAGGCGAAGTAATTGAACGCCCTTGTTCTGTTGTTAAAGAACTTGTGGAAAATTCAATCGATGCGAGTGCGACAAAAATTTCTGTTGAAGTCTCAAACGAATGCAGGGATTTAAGAATTGCCGACAACGGCTCGGGAATTCACCCCGATGATATCCTGCTTGCGTTTTCAAAACATGCCACAAGCAAAATCGAAACCGACGAAGATTTGTTTGCTATTTCAACGCTCGGGTTCAGAGGCGAAGCCCTTTCGAGTATAATTTCGATTGCAAAATTAACCTGCACGACAAGAACAAAAGATTTTGAAGTCGGAACAAAAGTCGAATGCGAAAACTCGCAGGTAAAAAAGGTTCAAACAGGCTGTGCTGTTGGCACGATTATGGAAGTCAAAAACCTTTTCTACAATCTTCCTGCGCGCTTAAAATTTTTAAAAAATCCCAAAACGGAATTTTCTTATATTCAAGAATTAATTCAAGCACTTGCCATTATTAACCCCCAAATTTCGTTCGAGCTTAAAAACAACGGAAAAACGATTTTAAAAACATCAGGATTAGGCGATTTAAAAGAAGTAATAAAAGAAGTTTATTCACAAGAAGTTATCGATAACTTAAAAGAGGTTATAAAAACAGACAACCTTTCAGGGCTTAAAATATCAGGGGTTGTGAGCACTCCTGATTTTACCCGTTCAAGCAAAAAAAATTACCACACTTATATAAATTCAAGAATGATAAAATGTCCGGTTTTCTTAAAATCAATCGATATGGCTTACAAAAATTTAATCGGAATAGGAAAATATCCTTTTGTGGTGCTTAATTTAGAAGTTAACCCTTCTGAGATTGATGTTAATGTACACCCCACAAAAAAAGAAGTCCGATACAAAAATGCAAACCAAGTTTTTGCATTTATTCAATCTTCAATAAACATGGCACTTTCATCAGGGGGAGATTTCGGACAAAGAAATGAAATAAAGGCGGCTTCACCTGAAAATGTTGCCTTCGCCTTCCCTAAAAAAGAAGAAAGCGACGATGTTTATGTAAAAGAAGAGGCCTTTGAACAAGCAATTTTGCCTGTTTACCCCTCACCCAATTTGCAAACATTCGAGGATAACTCCTCTCACGTTGCAAATTTCCCCTCTCCCGCAAGGGGCGAAGAGGATAACTTTTCACCCTTCACTCTTTACTCCTCGCCTTGTAGCTCACTGCTCACTGCTCACTGTTCACCCACAATCATCGGTCAGTACAAAAACACCTACATTCTAATCGAAAAAGAAGAAGGGCTTGAAATTGTTGATCAACACATCGCAGAGGAAAGATTTATTTACGAAAAATTAAAAAAACAGAAACAGGCGGCTTCACAACTTTTATTTATTTCAGATGTGTTGGAAGTTTCTGCAAGCGAAGCCCAATTAATCAAAGAAAATAAAGAAAAATTTGAAAAATTTGGATACGGAATCGAATTTTTAAAAGATAATCAACTTACATTTAAAAAAGTTCCCCAACTTCTTGCAAAAGCTAATCCAAAAGACCTTTTGGCAGATATTCTGGAAAACCTGCAAGGAGATTTGGACGGATTGGAAGAAAAAATCCTTATTTCCATGTCCTGCAAGGCCTCTATAAAAGCAGGGCAAAAACTTAATATGTGGCAAATGCAGGAAATAATACAAAATTGGCAAACTTGCGAAAAACCTTACACCTGCCCGCACGGTCGCCCTATTTCAAAAACAATTCCTCACAAACAGATAGCTGCATTTTTTGAACGTGCAGAATAAGTTTGACTTGCAGAAAAATTAAAATTTTTCCGCGTCCCCTTTATAAATTCTGATATTTTTTATTTAATTTTTGTTCGATTTTTTTGGCGGTTTTTGTCTTTGCAAGTCCTGCCTGAGAACTTTCTTTAAGCATAGGCGACATCAACTGTCCTGTCTGAAGCAGGGCATCAACGACTTCGTCGGCGGGGATTTTGCTCTCAACCCCTGCAAGCGCAAGTTCTACTGCAACAACCGAATGTATTGCAAGAAAAACGTTTCTTTTCACGCAAGGAATCTCAACAAGTCCGGCTACAGGATCACAAGTCAACCCCAAAACATTTTTAAGCGCAAGTGCGACCGCATGAACAATCTGCCTTTCACTTGCTCCCAAAAGATATGCCAAAGCCCCTGCACTCATAGCTGCTGCCACGCCACATTCTGCCTGACAGCCGGCAACAGCCCCCGCAAGTGCTACTTTGTTTGCGACAATTGAGCCTATTTCACCTGCTATTATAAGTGCGTTAATCTGTTCTTCTTCCGTGAGTTTTAATTCCTCTGACACCGCAACCAGAACAGAAGGAACAATTCCGCAAGAGCCCGCCGTAGGGCATGCGACAATTTTTCCCATACGCAGGTTTTCTTCAACCGTTGCAAGTGCGTAAGCGGTAATTTTTTCAAATAAATTGCCGAAAAGCGAAGGTTTTTTAGAAAATTTTTCCAAAACTTTTTTACAATCTGCTCCGCATTTTGCGCTTATAGAAAGTTCGTCTGATTTTAACCCGTGTTTTATCGCCTCTTTCATTGCATCAAGCGATACTTTTACTTTTTTTCTCACGTCATCTTCTGATAAATCAAGTAAAAAAGCTTCCCTTTGAACAACCAGTTCGTATATTCTTTTTTTCTTTTGACCGCAAGCATAAAGTAATTCGGCAAAAGTCGTTATTTCTTTTCTCATAATATTTTACTCACATGTCTTACAAAATAGACATCTTCAATGTTTTTAATTTTCTGAACAACACTGTAATTAAGCCCGCTGTCAAGCGCAATACACATTGAAGCATCCTCGCCCTTGGCACTTCTGTCGCAAATCAAAGAAGCAATATTGATTTTTTCGCCTTGAATAATTCCGCCCACTTTAGAAAGCATGCCCGGCTTGTCTTTATAAATCAAAACCAAAGTGTCATATTCACCGGTTATATCTACTCCGAATTTATTTATTCTTCGCACCCTGACATTTCCCGCACCGACTGATTCTGCAAAAATTTCCATTTTATCTTTTCCGCCAAAAATAAAATCAACAGCATTCGGATGACGATTAAAATCTTCCAAATATTCAAAATCGTACTCGATTTCTTTTGCTTCCGGCAGTTCAAAAACTTTTTTTATCCTCACATCATCAACCTGAAAACCCAAGAGTCCTGCCATGAGTCCTTTGTCTGTGCCATGCCCTTTTCCGGTCTGCGCAAAAGAATTATAAAGCCTGAAGGTTATTTTTTTTACAGGCTGCGCGTAAATATTTCTTGCCAAAAGCCCCAACCTCACAGCACCTGCCGTATGAGAGCTGGAAGGTCCTACCATTACAGGCGAAATTACATCGAATAAAGAATTGTTTTTCATAAAAAGCATTATAGCCCAATTTTTCAAGCAGTTCAAGAATATTACATTCTTACAATATTGCCCAAAGAAGCTAAATAATCTTTGTTATTTTCAATAGTATTTTTTGTCGCCACAACAGAAACAGTCGGGTTTGAATTGAATACATAATTTGCGCATTTTTTAATATCATCTGCACTAATGCTGTCTATCATATCAAGCAGCTGATTATTTTTGGAAAGCCCGTAAAAAGAATTCAATCCGCTCAAAAGCGAGGAATTTTTATCCGATGTCATTTCTGATGCGTTCAAGATTTTATTTTTCAAAGTTAATTTGGCACTTTCAAGCTCGTCTTCTGTCACGTTTTCATTTTTCATTTTTTGAATATGGAAATTAAAACCTTCCAAAGATTTTTGAAGATTGTCATAGCAGATTTGACCGCTTTGAGGATCGTCTGTCGTTGTTTTAATATACAAAGACAAAATTCCGGAATTGTCCATATTTGTCCATCTTGAATTTACCTGATAAGCAAGTTTTTGTTTTTCTCTTAAATCAGAAAATAGTCTTGAAGAAGGTGTTCCGCCAAGAATAGAATTCATAAGTTCAAAAACGATACTGTCTTTGAGATTTCCGTTGACCGCAAATTTGTAGCCCATTTGGATTTCTGCCTGACTTTTATTGTGTTCCTGAACTACAACGCTTTTGTCTCTTACAGGAATAAATCCGTTAAAAAGCGAAGGTACAGAAGGCTTAAGTGTCGGAAAATCAGAGCAAAGTTCAGAGAAAATTTCACTTTTTAAATCAGGATTTTTTTCAAAAGGAGCAGAAATTGCGACTGTTCCTTGAGCATTTTGAACAATATAATTATAAAGCGACATAACATCTGCCATTTGGATACCGTCTAAATTATTTAAAATATCGCTGAGGCTGTTACCGTAAAATTGACCTTTAAACATTTCCTTCATTAACCCGTCCATAGAAATTTTAGGGGTGTTTTTTATGTTTTCGCGCAAAATATTTTTTGCATAGTCAAGTTCTTCCTGCTTGAACCTGGGGTTTAAAATTACTTCTTTTGCGCTTTTCATCGCAAGCTTGCCATCTTGAGGCAAAAACATTGAAGTTACGCCTATACCTCTTTCACTTGCATAAAACTGGGTGGAAACACCTTGATTTTCCAAATCGGAAAAGAAATCTTTTTCGTTTTTGAATTTTGAGCCCCTGTTTAACATTATCGCCAAAATATTAGAAACACCCGGCTTAATGTCTGCAGGCTTTTCTGCAGACAAGCTTAAATCAAAAGTCGCAAGGTTATTATGAATTTCATTTGTCGCCACCGAAAAATTATTTGTGATTCCGTATCTTTTAACCTTGCTTAAATCAAGTGCTGTTTTGTGGTTAATCTCATCTAAATTTCCGGTAAATGAAACATTGTGAGTTCTTTGATAATTTTGTTTTATAGCCTCAGCATTAACCGTATTGGGATGAACAACAGTCATTGCCGCTTTGTTAAGATTAAAATAATTTTTTGCAAAATTGACTATATCCGATGATGTCATATTGTCGATAACTTTTTCAAATTCCATAACACTTTTGAGGTCATTGTCAAGCATACTTGTACCGACCGCTGTGTTTATAAGCTGAGAATTTTCAAAAACTTGCGCCAGGTTAAGCTTTAATTTCTTTTTAACTATATTTAACTCTTTTTCGCTTGGCGGGTCATTTTCAAGATTGGCAATTTCGCTAAAAATCATCTGAATTGCTTTTTCTGAATTCTCTTCAGACACTTGTGTTGAAAAAAGTATAACCGTGTTATCTTGAGGTCTTGTGCTTATCCTGTCTGATGTCATAAGTGCGTTTGTCTGAATTCTTTCAAGAGATTTATTGAGCCTTGAAACATTTGAACCTATCATAAAAAATTGAAAGGCATCAAGTAAAATTTTGTCTTTTGTGTCAATATTTTTAGGTCCTACAAAGCCTATGCTTATTATTGAAGCAGGGGTTTTATCAGAGATTATGTCCCTTCTTACGGCTTTTTGTATCGGTTTTAAATCTTCATAATTTCTGGGTTTTGGGTTTGTGTTGTTTGAAGAAAAATATTTTGAAACAAGCC
This sequence comes from Candidatus Gastranaerophilaceae bacterium, assembly GCA_035354275.1. Classification (GTDB taxonomy): domain Bacteria; phylum Cyanobacteriota; class Vampirovibrionia; order Gastranaerophilales; family Gastranaerophilaceae; genus DAOQAU01. The sequence continues at coordinate 3,852 of DAOQAU010000004.1, read as the reverse complement.
CTATTGCTTCTTGCGGTTCGGCTTCACCGGTTATAACGGTGACCATATTCTGTGGGGAATAATTTTTCTTATAATAGTCAATTACATCTTCTCTGGTAATTTTTTTAATGTTGTCAACGGTGCCCCCGATTATGTCTTCGGAAGTGGAGTTTATGTTAAAAAGCATTTTTAAAGTATTATTTGTTGCGATATTTTCGGGATCATCCAAAATCATATTAATCTCAGATGTTACAGGCCCTTTTTCTTTCTCAATCATATCAAGCGCAAAAGTCGGTTTTTCAAGCATAGAAGCGTGTATTTTAATCTCTTTTTCCAAATCGCTTTTCTTTAAAAGGTTTGATTCGATATAATAATCGGTAGCGGCAAACCCAGTTGAGGCATTGGTGTTTGCACCCATTTTATTTACGGTGTCAAAAAATTGACCGGCACTTAAGCCTTCAGAGCCGTTAAAAAGATTGTGTTCAATAAAATGGCTTATGCCTCTGAATTTATCAGGCTCGTTCATAGAACCTGAATTAACATAAGTTTTGACTACTGTCGGCCCTATTTTTGTTATTATAACAACTCTCTGTCCGTTTTCAAGCTTGTAAAGGTGTCCTTTTGTAGAACATGGAAGCTCAAGTTCTCCTAAATCGCTATATTTCATAGGTGTTTTTACTTTATAATCAAGCGCAGTAGCCTGCAAATCCTGCGAGTTTTGAATGGGATTTGTTGCAACTGCATTGTGAGGCGGCGTCTTTAACGCCTCGATATTTGATTTAAAACTTATAATCGGATTTATCTTCACTTGAAAACCTTATTAAAAAACACACTTTTATATAGTATTAAAAACAAACTGACAAAAAAAGTTGACATTTTAAAGCATTATCTTAATAAAATTAAACATATAAATAATTGCCCGATTTTTTGTTATAAAATAGCTTTACGGAGGATATATGTATGAAAAATTTAAACAGATATATTGAACACACACTTTTAAAACAAGATGCTACAAAAAAAGAACTGGCAAATTTATTTAAAGAAGCCATTAAATACAAATTTTTGGGAATTTGCGTTAATCCTGTTAACGTAAAACTTGCAAAAGCAAACTTAAAAAATTCCGGTGTAAAAATAGTTGCGGTAGTCGGATTTCCTTTGGGAGCAAGCAAAAGCGAGGCAAAAGCTTATGAAACAAAACTTGCCATAAAAGACGGCGCAGATGAAATTGATATGGTATTAAATGTTTCTGCGATGAAAAACAAAGACTACAAAACAGTTCAAGAAGATGTCGCAACGGTTAAAAAAGCCTGCGGGAAGAAAAAATTAAAAGTTATTTTGGAAACGGATTTGCTTACCAAAGAAGAAATCAAAAAAGCTTGCGAAATCTGTATAAAAGCAAAAGCTGATTTTGTAAAAACTTCAACCGGATTTGTCAAAAACGGAGTAGGTGCAAAAGTTGAAGATGTTGAACTTATGTACAAAACCATTTCGCCCTTCGGGCTTGAAGTCAAAGCCTCTGCAGGCATCAGGGATAAAGAAGCGGCTATAAAAATGATAAAAGCAGGCGCAACAAGGTTAGGCACAAGTGCCGGCGTGGAGATAGTTAAATAATTATGCTAACATATCATTGTATAATTTAGTAAATGGTAAATAGTAAATGGTAAATAGAAGCAAAAATCTATTCACTATTTACTATTTCCTATTTACTCCAAACATAAAATTAATAACACAACTAAAAGGCTTAGACCATGGCAGATGAAGACAAACAATTTGAAGCCACGCCCCGAAAATTGGAGCAGGCAAGAAAAGAAGGTCAGGTTGTAAAATCAAAAGATTTTTCAACCGCAATATCTTTATTGCTTTTGTTTACAGCGATTTATGCCCTTTCGCCTTTTATTTGGGACCAGATAACAAAGCTGTTTGTGCTCTGTTATGAGCAAATACCCAATAAACACCTCAGCGATATAGGCTTGCCTTATGTTTTAACTGTTGCAATAGTTCCTACCTTGTTAATCATAGGTCCTATTTTGTTTTTAGCATGGTTTGTGGCAATTATGGCAGATTTTATTCAAGTAGGACCTCTTGTGGCAACAGCACCCCTTGTCCCGAAACTTGATAAACTTAACCCTTCTAAATATTTTAAAAACTTAATTTCAGTCAAAACTCTTTTTGAACTTTTAAAAAACATTTTGAAAGTAATAATTCTGGGCTGGATAGGCTGGAGTGTTTATTCTGCACACATTACGGATATTCTAAGACTTGCGGCGATTGATAACAACTTTGCGGTTATGATGGAATTCGGAAAACTTATTGTAGAATTTGTATTCAAAGCCTGTATTGCCTTTCTTGCCATATCCGGTGCCGATTATATGGTCACCCGTTGGAAATTTATGAAAGATCAAAAAATGTCCTTTAAAGAAATTAAAGACGAATACAAAAACACAGAAGGTGATCCAAACGTTAAAGCTGCCCTTCGTCAACGCCGCCAACAAATGCTTCAGCAAAGTATGATGGATTCTGTTCCGACTGCCGATTTTGTAGTAAGAAACCCTACCCACATTGCCTGCGCCCTTAAATATGACGCGGAAGAAATGGAATCACCGATGCTTGTGGCAAAAGGAACAGAGCTTATTGCAAAAAAAATTATAAACATAGCAACAGAAAACGGGGTTCCGGTAATTGATAATCCTCCGGTTGCAAGAGCAATTTTCAGAGTGGTTGAAATCAACCAGATAATCCCGCCCGAGCTTTATAAAGCGGTCGCTGAAATTTTACTTTTTGTTTACAACTTGAAAAATAATCAAAATCAAGGTAGAATAATGGACAAACCCGACACGAGTAATTAATAAAAGTTATGCATGACAACCAATCTAAAATTAAAGAATACATAGACATCATTCAAAAGGTTGCAAAGGTTGAACATCGTCGAATTCCTTCGCATATGGTTGAATACGAAGAGCTGGTAAGTATCGGCATTATTGCGGTGCAAATTATGATTAAAAATAAAACCCCTGAACAGCTCGAAAAATATAACGCTGCATACATAGGTACTGCCGTAAGATGGGCAATAAGAAACGAACTTAGAAACCGCTACAAGTGGTATTCTCTTAAACACAACAAAACAGAAGAAGATATTGGAGAAACTTCTCACGGCGAAGAAAGTGATGAAGAAGGACTTGATGTTTCACCGACAAAAGTCAGAGAAGCAATTTATGAAACAATTTTATCCATAGACAGCCTTGCTGCTGCTGCTTCAGATACTGATTCGCCCTTTGATTTTGTAAAAGACACTTCTGCAATGCCCGATGAAAAAGCAGAAATTTCCGAGATGGGAAGAATGATTAGAGAAGCAATTTCTACACTTCCCCAAAAAGACAGAACAATTGTTGAATACAGATTTTACAGAAACATGCAGGTTAAAGATATCGCAAGACAAGTCGGACTTTCTTCCTCAAGGATTACAAGGATTGTTCAGCAATCTTTGAATGAAATTCGAGAATATCTGCAAACAAAAGAACATTTTGAATATTAAAAAAGCGGCGTGAAATTTATAAAATTCCCGCCGCTTTAAATTTGAGTTTAATATTTGGTAACAAAAAAGAAAATGATAGTTACTTTAGATTTTGTTTGACATATCATGGGTGTGTGTAGCAAAAATTGGGAGATATAAAGTGAAATTTAATATATTTTCAAGATTATTACCGCCGGAGAACAAGGTCTTTTACGATTGTTTTGAAGATTCTGCCAAAAACTGTAACGATATAGCAAAATTATTTAACGAAGCGGTTATAAACGGAATAACAGATGAACTTCTTGTAAAAGCAAAAACCCTTAAACACCGAGGTTCGGGACTTGAAAGAGAAACCATTAACA
>DAOQAU010000003.1:21494-64155 GCA_035354275.1 Candidatus Gastranaerophilaceae bacterium | reverse complement strand
TTACGCTTGAATATTTGTACTGCGGAAGTAGTTTTGTATAATCTTCGCTGTCGCTGAGTTTTGCTTTCCAACGGTGTAAAGTTCCTCGTGAAATTTTTCCAAGTATGCTAAAAATATTTGAATTACTTGTGTTGTAGAGTTGAACAAATTCGTAATCTGCTTTGAATTTATTGTTGGATTTTTTGCGAAATTCAGACCATTGTTTCATCAAATCCATTTTCGCCAGAGCAATTTTCTTTGCATGCTCTGGGATTATTTTTTGTGTTTCTGTTAGTTCGTTCATATACTGTGAATCCTTATTCTTACCGTCATTCACAGTATAACTCTCGTTTTAAAGACATCAAGTCATCTGTCGCAATCTCAGAGACATTCCGACACATCTTGTTTTGCAGGATAATTTGAAATTGCAAAGAATTGCACAACAAACAAGCACAAGCAAAGCGGTGCGTAGTTTGATGGGTGCAACCAGCCAAAAGGCTTAATGAGCCCGTGAATTTAGCCTTTTGTGCGTGTTTGCCACTAAATTGCATAGGGCTGGAAGTTAAACACGAAGTGGGATAGATGCTGAAATAAATTCAGCATGACAACATTTCAGTGCAAGTAATAGGACAAATAGTGCAGATAACTGGTAATTAGTGCAAGTGCATCTCCAAATACAAAAACCGCCTCAATCGGCGGTGTGTTTGTAAATTCTCAGGTTTTCTCTCTGTCTCACTTGCACTGTGAGGGTATAATTAAAGCGGGTATGGCTTATGCCATACCCGCTTTAATTCGGAGAAGGGGGGATTCGAACCCCCGGTGAAGTTGCCCCCACACAAACTTTCCAAGTTTGCACCTTAAGCCGCTCGGACACCTCTCCTTATCTATAATTTTATCATAAAAAATTACAGCTTTGCGTTACCATAAAAAATGCTTTTGTCCATTTCGGCAAAAAATTCCTTATAAATAGGCTCTGTATATATTCTTAAAACTTTTCTCGGCGATGATTTGATATATGAATACCCGTCTGCGTTTTCCAGTTCTTTTTCAATCAGTGTAAATCTTACTTTGGTTTTTTTACCGTAAGGCTCTATTGTTACGTTTGAATCAACAACTACCGTTCTCGGGCTTCGTTCGTTACTTATTTTTCTTATCGCATCTGCCATTATAGGCGCTTCCATTCCATATGTTAATGCTGTTAAAGCAATATATTCCGCTAATAAAAAATAATATCCCGTCATCCTGCCTTTATCTATGCGAACCGCTTTATATTCTTTTCTTGCCTGTATATATCCTAACTCGTCTTCAATGTTTAAAATTGAATAACCTTCGTCTTGCAAAGTATTTATCGCAGCCTTGAAAACTTCGTTTATATTGTTTGTATCAAATATATGTGTTTGAATTTCTCTGACTTCCAGTTGAGATTTTGCCACTTTAATTTTTGCCGCACTTACCGGCAAAACACAATAAAATGAAAAAGTTAAGGCTAAAAAAACCGAAATTATTTTTTTCATAATAAACTTTCAACTATATTTTTTGTCTTTGAATAAATATTGCTTTATCTACTTTTGAAAAGAAATCCTGATAATATTTTTCGTCTGAAATTTCGTCAATAAATTGGGCATTACCGTAAGTATTAAGCAATTTTCTTTTGAAATTTATTCTCACTCTTATTTCTTTTCCGAACTCGGAAACATTCGCTGTTGCTTCAATCGTAGCAACTCTTATGCCTTTCATGGCAAGCGCTCCTTTTTTTATACCGAATTCTTTTTGAACGTCAATGGTTTTGTCCGTAACGTCAAATTCTTTTGAGCCTGAAATAAATCCCAAAAGCGGGTTTGCATTATTGACAATAAATCCTTCATCCTGCAATACATTCAGCATTGCTTTCATAATAGTAGCTTTGTCTAACCCGTCAAAGGATCTTGTCTGATAAGCCCTTTTTTCAAGCTGCGTTGCCTGCTGGACAGGTGCTTTTGCGGCAAATACCGGCAGGGCGACAAATATCACTAAAGATATTAATAATAAAATTAAATATTTTTTCATGCTTTCTCCTAATTAAAATTTGCTCATGTGATAGGTGTATGATTCAACTTTATTTGTACTGTCAAATTTAATAACTATAGTCAAAGTTTTTTGTGTAGTAACCAGCTGTGCAACATCTTTCATTTCAGGTTTAACGTCTTTATTAATTAATCCGAGTGTCACAAAAGTAAGGACACCATGCCAAAAATATCTTGCACCCATGTCGTTTTCAATCATGCTTTCCATTTTATCTCTGCTTGTTATGGAAGAGGCTACTTTGTCGTAAATCCATGTTTCTTTTCCGTTTGAATCCTGAGTAACAATGTTTGGCGAGCCCAAAGATATGGCAACTTCATCCTGAGACATTCCGTTGTGTACATATTTTTGTACGGTCCCGATAGTTAGCTCCTGCTCTTGAATAATAATCGGCGAGGTTTGTTTGTTCACCTGTCCTTCCAGCTTTGAAGCAAAAACCGGCAAACTCATTGATAAACCCAACAAAACAGCAAAAATCTTTTTATTCATAACTTCTCCTTAATTAATTTCCTACTTAATAAGCATACTCTCATAATAATCATATGTACAAGAACATATTACCATTAATTTACAATTTTTCTAACTTTTTTTATGTATAATAAAAAAATGTTATTAATCGGCGAAAACATTCATATAATTTCAAAATCAGTTCAAAATGCCCTGATTGAACGCGATGAATTTTTCATTCTGGATTTAATCAAAAAACAATCGCACCTTGATTATATCGATTTAAACGTAGGACCTGCCAAAAATCAAATGCAAGGCATCCTGCCCTGGCTTTGTAAATTGGTCGAACAAAATTCAAACCTTAAAATTTCTTTTGATACAACAAACTTTGATGAGATGAAAGCAGGACTTCAAAAAAGCAAATCACCGCAAAATTGTCTGCTGAACAGCACTTCTGCCGATGAAGAAAAATTAGAAAAAATGACTTCATTGACGGCGGATTTTGGTTCAAACTTAATCGCCTTAACCATGAACAAACAAATCGGAATCCCAAAATCCGCCGATGACAGACTTAATCTTGCTTTTGAAATCATCGAAAAAACATCCGAAAAAGGAATAGAAAATAAAAAAATATTTTTTGATCCTTTAATTTTGCCTGTAAGCGTAGCCCAAGATCAGGCACAGGAAGCCCTAAACACAATTCAGATGATTAAGCAAAGCTTTGAGCCTGAGGTTATGACCACAATAGGGCTTTCAAATATTTCAAACGGCTCGCCTGCTGAAATCAGACCGCTCATAAACAAAATTTTTTTGATACTGGCATACGGGGCGGGACTTGACAGTGCCATAATTAACTCGCTTGATTTTGACCTTATTAACACAGTAAAAATGCTTGAAACCTCAAAACCAAAAAGCTCCACAGACGAGCTTTGCATTAACCTTTCTGAGATGATAAGAGATTTTGGGCAAATCGAAGATGTGGCTTTTGATACTCAAGATATTGAACAGGTAAAAATAATTAAAACAGCAAAAATCCTTCTCAATAAAGAAATTTATTCTCACAGTTTTTTAAATTAATAAATGGTAAATAGTAAATGGTGAATAAGAGTGCAGGAAGGCAAGCTTAAGGTGTGTTTTGTGCACCGGTTTTTAGATTGCTTCGGTGAATAAAAATTGTAAAAGCCAATAACTCATGTCTCGCAATGACGTGAGATTCTTCGCCGCCGCTCAGAATGACGAAACAACTTTTCAACTCTTCGACTATTCGACTTATCAACTATTTAATCTTTCACTTTTCACCCTTTCACCGCTCACCCTTCACCCTTCAATTTTTTATGGTCTTTGGATAATAAGCAAGTGGTCTTGAGGCACAAATGTGTCTTTTATTCCGAAGTTGGCGTTTGCGAAGAAAAATTCCATTTTTTCTCCGCTTTTTATATCAATATCATCAAACGGCACACTCACGTCAAAAACCTGTTCAAAGGCAACTTTCATATCTTTGGAGTGTTTTGCAACCCAAACTCCGCCGGGCATTGATTTTATAAGACGGATTGAATAAAGTTTTTTATTTATAATGGAAAGTCTTATTTCGTTATGAAATTTTTCTTTCATGATAGGAAAAATGTTTTCGGTCTGATTGACAAGCCTCATCGGAGAAAGCGGTTGAGTTCTGTTTCCGTTTTTCATATAAACATAAAGTTGGGATAAAAACATACTGTCAAGGAAGGTTTCCTGGAAAAAGTCATTTAAATAAATTCTCAGATAGAAATTATTTTTGTCCGCCCCGTAACAAATTCTGTTGAAAAGCTTGTTTTCTTGCCTTGAAGGACCATCAGGCATATTAATACACCCTGCATTTTCCCATTGATCTTCGGGGAAATCCATTCCGTCTATGGCTGGAGTGAAATTACATTTGGGATATCTTACCGGTTCAATGCTAACGGAAAGAAAAGGATCATCCAACCGCTGCGGATAATCTGCATTAAAGTATCTGTAAATGTTTTTTAAATGTTCCCTGAACATATAATCAAAAACATGGTCTTGTCCAGAATCGTTGGGCTCGCCAAACCACCAAAACCAATCGCTGCCCTGTGCTATCATAAGTTCTTTATGTGCGGCTTCTATATCAGGATTGTCAGGGTTTGTTCGTTTTAATTCTTCAAAATCGTCTTTTGCCCTTTTCAAAAAGTGCCATGCAATATTTTTAACTGGCTCTGCCACCCAAAGCTGGAAATTTTTGTTTATCCATGAACCTGTGTAAATTTTATCGAGTTTTTTATGGTTTTTTTCTTTTTCCAAATAGTCACTTATCAGAACAGTTTCTATGGTATCATCTTTTTCCAAAAGCGAATAAATTTTCCTCAAAAAAATCATTCCGTCTTGAGGATAATTTTCCCAACAATTTTCGCCGTCCATAGCAATAGTGAGCAAATGATTTTCATCCGGAGAAGATTTCAATTTGTTTTGAATGACTTTTATCCTGTCGTAAAGATCACTTGCTGCAAGTTTTGAATCGTGATTTGAATACTCAAAACTTATCAGGTTCGGAATAACAGAATCCCTGAAAATCAGTTTTATATCACTGCTTTTTGTCTTGTATTTGTAAGATTTCATCAAGAAGTATGGATCTTCCAAATACCCCTTAAAATCTCTTACAAATTCAAAATCAATCGAATTTGACAAAATCCCCTCATCAGAAATTGTCCATTCAACACCGAGTTCTTTGAGCATTTCCAACTCATCCGGACTCATGGCATGCTCGGGCGGCCAAATTCCTTTAGGCCTTTTGCCGAAAAGTTCTTCGATTCGGTCAAGCGCCATTTTTGTTTGCAATTTCGCATCTTCTTCCATGCCTAAATCAGTTAAATCAGTATCGGGTGTTGAAAGATTTTTTTGTGCCGATTTTACATCAAGCAAAATAGGTAAAATCGGGTGATAGTAAGGGCTTGTTGTAATTTCTATTTTGCCTTGTTCTAAGTATTGCCTATAGGTTGGAATGATCATTTTTATGATTTTTCTGTGAAAGTCAATTATTTTTATTCTATCTTCAAGCGAGTAATTTTCGCCTTTTTCTAAAAGCACCAAAAGCTCGGGAAACATTTCCTTAAAAACAGGGTCAATCCAGGCAAGATTAAACCACGCCATTATATCGGCAAATTCTTGATTAGAAAAATCTTCAATACCTGTGCCTTCAGGCTTGCAGCGTTTTTGATAAAGCCTGTCGTAAGGTTCATTTGGACAAATCATTGAAGTGTAATTTGCATCAAAAAAATTATTTAAAATAAATTCCTTATCTTCTGCCGACAATTCTTCAATAGGGGTCACCGTAAGTCTTGAATGTATATCATGATAACCCTTTTCGCCATATTCAATTAAGGCATCAAGCAGTGTCGGAACAAAGTTAAAATTTAATTTTAATTTTGGAAAATCTTTTATCGGCAAAAGCATGTCAAGATAATCCTTAAGGGCGTGTAATCTCACCCAGGGCATAAGATAATCACTTTCCTCGCTTAACTGATAGGGCGGCTGATGAAAGTGCCAGTAGAATGCAACAGATAATTTTTTTCCAACATTTGCCATTAAGTCTATTATAGCAACTTTTTTTGAAAAATATATAGTTTTTTAAAATATGTTATACTTGTTTTATGAAAATTTTGTTTGTAACAGACTTATATCCTGTAAAGCAAGGGGAAAAGAATTGCCCTTTGACTTTACATCGTTTTGTTGCAAATTGGATACAATTAAAAAATCAGGTCGATGTGATAAGGCCGAATTTTTTACTAAACAGCTTTTTAAGGGGCAAGGTTTTTCACAAAAACGGTTTTTATGAATATGAAAATGTACGAATTTTTAACGTAAATTACTTTAGCCCTTTTTTGTTTGATATTACAAAAAAACTTCCAACGGAAATTGATTTAAAAAGTTATGATATTATTGTGGCACACATGCCCTCAGGAATTATTTTGGCAAATAAAATAGCAAAAAAATATAATATCCCGCTTGTTTGCGGGGTTCATTGCTCAGATATTGAGATTTTGACAAAGCTGATGTACAGATTTTATTTTAAGAAAAAACTGGAAGAGGCTTATAAAAATTCCAAAAAAATCGCATGCCGCTCTTTTGTTTTACAAAAGAAGTTCTGTGAACTGTATCCCGACTTGGCAGACAAAACCTTTGTCGCACCTTCGGGGATTTCCGTTGTTGGGATAAATTCCCCCCTCCCCTACCCTCCCCCTCAAGGGGGGAGGAGGACAGACAAAACCCCAACCTACGAACCTCTCACCTCTCACCTCTCACCTCTCACTATTATTACCTGCGCCAATTTAATCAAACGCAAAAACGTTAATAAATTAATTCTTGCAATAAACGATTTGGAAAACTTTGAATTAAAGGTTATCGGAGAAGGCAAAGAGCTTTCAAAATTAAGAAAAATCGCCTCAAAAAACGTAAAATTTGTGGGAAAAATTTCTAATAAAGAGGTTTTGGAGCAGATGAAAAATTCCCACATTTTTATTCTGCCAAGTGTAAAAGAAACTTTTGGCATGGTATATTTAGAGGCTATGGCATCGGGATGTATTACTGTTTGCACAAAAGATGACGGAATCGATGGGATAATAAAAGACGGCGAAAACGGATTTTTATGCGAGCCCACAATTGAAGGAATAAAAGAAATTCTTTTAAAGATAAAAAACTTTGAAGATAAAGAAAAGATTGTACAAAACTCTATAAATACTGCTAAATCTTTTTGTGAACAAAATTGTGCCCTAAATTATTTAGAAAATATTAAATAAAGTATGTTTTTATATTTTAATTTTTTTTGTTGCTACTAATTCTTTGAATGAACGAGGTCTTTTTGCTTTCATTTTTTTATGAAAATCACTATTTATTTTTTGAATTATTTTTAGGGCTTTAGGGTTGTCAGTAGGAATTTCTGTACCATCGTGAGCTATATAGCATAAATGATTACAGTCCTCAGAAGGTGCAATTTTGCGAGGGGCGGTTTTTTTGGGATTAAGCTTATCTTGTTTTTTTTCAAAAGCAACTTGTCTTGATATTCCCGCAATACTTAACATAATTTTCTCCGTTTTTTAACTAACTCATAACATTTTAATAAAAAACAAACATAAAAATAATTGCTTTCTTAGATTTAAAATTAATATTTCTTAATTATTTTTTTGCAACAAATTCTTAAAGAAACAGTTTTTTTGAATGTTGTTTTTGCTACGATTGTTAAAGACCACTAGCGAGGAATTATTGATGAAAAAGTTATTTTTAACATTGGCGGCATTTTTTTGCAGTTTGCAAAGTGTTTTTGCGTTTAATTTGGACAAAGAAATAGACAAATACGTAACCCCTGTTTCAGAAAAAGTTTCGGGCATAATGTTTTTCCCCGTAACGCTTTTTGGGGTTGAAATCCCTGTAATTATTTTATGGATTCTTATTGCAGGATTATTTTTCACCTTTTACTTTCGCTGGATAGGAATTTGGGGGCTCAAGCATTCTTTTGAAATTTTAAGCAAGCCTAAAGAAGGCAACGCCGAGGGTGAAATCTCTCCTTTAGGAGCACTTATGTCGGCACTTTCAGGCACGGTAGGCCTCGGTACAATAGCAGGGGTTGCTATTTCAATTTCAATCGGGGGCCCCGGGGCTGCTCTTTGGATAATGTTTGGGGCGGTTTTGGGTATGACGCTTAAATTCGCCGAAGTTTCACTTTCATTAAAGTACAGAAAATTTCTACCTGACGGGACAGTCGCAGGCGGTCCGATGCACTTTATTGCACACGGGCTTACAAGAAGAAAAATGCGCTGGCTCGGTCAACCTTTGGCCGTTATTTTTGCTTGGCTTTGTATCGGTGGGGCTTTGACCGGCGGGAATATGATTCAGATTAATCAAACCACAAGGCAAATTATTAATATCGCAGGCGGCGAAACAGGAATTTTGCACGGTTATAACTGGCTTATCGGCTTAATTTGTGCGATTTTAATGGGAATGATTATTATCGGCGGAGTTAAGGCTATAACCAAAGTTGCGATGAAAGCTGTTCCTTTTATGATTTATTTATACCTTTTTGCGGGGATTATAATTTTAATCGCAAACTGGCATAATCTTCCATACACTTTTTATATAATGGTGAAAGAAGCCTTTTTCCCTTCTTCTGTTGCCGGCGGAATTATCGGGATTATGATTATAGGAATGAGGCGTTCTGTTCAAACAAACGAGGCGGGGACCGGTTCTGCACCGATTGTTTATGCTCCGGCGCAGACAGATGAACCCATTTCGCAAGGTTTTATCGCACTTATCGAGCCTTTTTTGACAGGGCTTGTTTGTTTGCTTTCGGCAGGAATTATCGTTTCTTCAGGTGTTTATAAAAACTATACGACAGGTGTTACCGGAATTGAGCTTACTTCATCGGCGTTTGAATCAATTTTTCCATGGTTTAAATATATTTTGTCTGTGGTTGTAATTTTATTTGCACTTACTACCCTTATTTCTTGGGCATATTACGGACAAAAGGCATGGAATTATATAGTAGGCGAAGGTAAAAAAAGAACTTTATTTTATCAATTGGGATTTTTAATGTTTACGGTGTTAGGCGCGATTATGAATGTTAATACCGTTATAAATCTTACAGACTCTATGATGCTGGGTATGGCGGTTCCAAACTGTCTTGCGATGTATATTATGGCAAAAGAACTTAAAGACGATTTGAAAACTTATTGCAAAAAATATAATGTCGGAACAAAATTCAACAAAAATTGGTTTAAAAAAGCCTAAAAAGTATATACTATTTGAAGTTTAGTTAAGAATTGGTCTTATTTTTCCTTAGCTGTTATTATGTTAAGGTGGGACGAGTATTGTCAAAATTAGTATAAGTTTGGAGGAAAAATGAAGTCGGGTATTTTGAAAAAAATGCTTTTTGTATTAGCGGCAATGCTTTTATTTGTGCCAATGGCACATTGCGCAATGGCATTTCCCAATATAAATATCGGGATGAAAGCTGCAAACACTCCGCAAGACTTTTCTAACGGCGTTCAAATTCTTATTTGGATGACTATTTTAACACTTGCCCCAAGTATTTTTATAATGGCAACTTCTTTTATAAGAATAATAATTGTGCTTGCGCTTACAAGACAGGCAATAGGGGTAGGCTCGCTTCCCCCGACACAGATTTTATCAGGTTTGGCTTTGATTTTGACATTTTTTATTATGTCTCCAACTATAAACAAAATTAATGAAACGGCAATTCAGCCTTATATGAAAAATCAAATTACCCAGCAGACCGCTCTTGATAAGGCAATTATTCCTGCGCGAGATTTTATGTTTAAACAAACAGACGAAAAGAATCTGGCTCTTTTTATAAAAATGGCAAAAATCGAAAAACCCAAGAGCAAAAAAGATGTTCCGACATATATTTTGTTGCCGTCTTTTATTTTAAGTGAATTAAACACTGCATTTAAAATCGGCTTTGTAATTTTTCTGCCGTTTTTGGTTATAGATATTGTAGTGTCGAGTATTTTGGTATCAATGGGTATGCTGTTCTTGCCGCCGACAATGATAGCTTTGCCTTTTAAGCTGATTATGTTTGTAATGGTTGACGGTTGGTATCTGATAGTAAAATCCCTTGTGGAAAGCTTTGCAACGTAATAAGGATTAAAAATGGAACAAGAAGTTATAATATCGATAATGCAAAAAACTTTTATATTAATATTGGAGCTTTCCGCACCTGTTTTGATTGTAAGTATTACAGTGGGGCTTATGGTAAGCGTTTTTCAAACTATAACACAAATTCAAGAATCAACTTTGACTTTTGTTCCTAAAATAATTGCCGGAATATTAACAATTATTATATTAATGCCATGGATGATGAGTTTATTTATATCAAATATTCACGAGCTTTTTGATGCCATTCCCGGACTATTGTAGAGGTAAAAATGCCCACAGATTTATTAGTTTTATTATCTCCATATAACTTAATTTTGTTTGTTGTGGTTTTTACAAGACTGGGCGGATTAATGTCATCTGCGCCGATATTTTCTACCTACCCGATACCCATGCAGATAAAAGTCTGGTTTGTCGCCTTAATTACTTTTATAATTTATCCCATAGTTCTTGTCAAAAGCGGATTCCAAGCACCTTCTACCATTCCTGAATTGAGCGTTATACTTTTAAAGGAATTTATGATAGGTTATGTAATCGGGTTTATTTCAAACCTTGTATTTGTGGGGGTAGAAATGGCATCAGAAATAATTTCTATTCAAATGGGACTTGCGGCAGCACAGGCATTAAACCCTCTTACCGGAATGAGCGCACCGATTTTAGGGCAGGGATATGTAATTTTAACGTCAATGGTTTTTATAGGATTAAATGCGCATCAATGGTTATTTTCGGCTGTTTATAAAAGTTTTGCGGTAATTCCTCCCGGATACGGGTTTATTTTTAACGGGCAGCTTACTCAGGAAATAGTTTTTCTGTCGGGGCAAATTTTTTCTATGGCACTTGGGATTGCTTTACCGATTTTTGCTGTATTGTTTGTAACGGATGTTCTTTTGGGATTTACTGCAAAAATGATGCCGCAGATGAATATTTTTATGGTAGCAATGCCGCTTAAAATATATATAGGTTTGGTAATGATAATTATGTTTATAGCAGCAATGTATTCTCATATAGGCGTTATTATCGAAAAATTGTTTAATGCAATTGCGGTGATTTTCTGATACAAAGAAAGGTTGAAAAATAAATGGGTAATCAGGCAGCAGAAAGAACCGAAAAAGCAACCGGCCGCAGGCGAGGTAAAGAGCGCGATAAGGGTAATATATCAAAAAGTCAGGATTTAATTTCGGCTTTAATGATTACAATGGGAGTTGCCCTTTTAAGTATTTTTTCCGGTTATGTTTTGTCTAATTTAAAGAACTTGTTTTATTATACATTTACTCATCTTAACCCGAAAGATATCAGCACAGATGATATTTTACTTGTATTTTTGCCATTTGCCAAAACGGCAGGACAAATTATTCTGCCTTTTCTGCTTTTTTTAATGGTTATGGGCACTATTGTTATTCGTCTTCAAATCGGGCATGTTTTTGCAAAAGAAAAAATCAAGCTCAAATTGAGTAATATTTCACCTATGAAAATGTTGCAAAATGCAAAAAAACTTTTTAATCCTGTTGAGCCCCGCACTATTGTAGAATTTGTGAAATCACTTATTAAGCTTGCTGTTGTAGGTATGTGTGGATTTTCTGTTATTAACGGAAGAAAAGATGAACTATTCGGGCTTTTGGGTATGGATATTGAGCCTGCTTTTGCAATTATAGGTTCAATTTTAGGACAAATGGTCGTAAATATTTGTCTTGCAATGTTGGTTTTGGGGCTTTTAGATAAAAAGTATCAAGATTATGAATATGAAAAATCAATTAAAATGACAAAACAGGAAGTAAAAGACGAAATGAAGGATACCGAAGGAGACCCTAAAATCAAAGCAAAAATACGTTCTATTCAGGTTAAAATGGCAAGGCAGAGAATGTTTGCAAATATCCCCAAAGCTGATGTTGTTGTTACAAATCCTACACATTATGCAGTTGCCTTAAAATATGATAAAATGGAATCACCGGCACCGAGGGTTATAGCCAAAGGGGTGGATTATGTGGCATTTAGAATCAGAGAAATTGCACAGGAAAATAATATTCCGATTGTCGAAAATAAACCTCTGGCGCAGGCTTTATATAAACTTGTACCTTTAGACGGGGTAATACCGGCAGATATGTTTGTTGCTGTTGCAGAGATTTTGGCTTACGTTTATAACAAAGATAAAAATTAGATTTTGGGCAAAACAGAGGAGCAAAAAAACAAAAAATAAAGTAAAATGTATATATAGGATGTTTTTTAAAAATGGACTTGGGAAAATTAGCAGTAATAATGAAGAATAACGACGTTATTTTGGCAATAGGGCTTGTAACTATTGTCGCAATGATGGTATTGCCTATTCCTCCGGGGCTTTTGGATTTTCTTCTTACCATAAATATTTCTCTTTCAATAGTAATCCTTTTGGTTTGTCTTTATACAAAAGAGCCTTTGGATTATTCGACTTTTCCTACTATTTTGCTTATTGCTACTCTTTTTAGGTTGGGTCTTAACGTGAGTTCAACAAGACTTATTCTGCTCTATGGCGAAGCCGGAAACGTTATTCAATCTTTCGGCGAATTTATAGTAGGAGGAAACTATGTCGTAGGTTCGGTAATATTCGTGATTCTTGTAATAATTAACTTTATGGTAATCACAGGTGGTGCAACAAGGGTTGCAGAAGTTTCCGCAAGGTTTACATTGGATTCTATGCCGGGCAAACAAATGAGTATTGATGCAGACTTAAATTCAGGGCTTATAAATGACGAAGAGGCAAAAGCAAGAAGAAGAAAAATAGAACGGGAAATGAATTTCTACGGAACCATGGATGGTGCTTCAAAGTTTGTAAAAGGCGATGCTACAGCAGGTATTGTAATAACTATTGTAAATATAGTCGGCGGATTGATAATCGGGATGATTCAACTTAAAATGAATTTTTTAAACGCTGTTTCAACATACACTCTCTTAACAGTAGGTGACGGTCTTGTTACCCAAATTCCTGCTCTTTTGGTATCAACTTCCACAGGTTTAATAGTTTCCCGCGCTTCAGGTCAAGACGCTTCTTTAAGTGAAGATATAAGAAAAGAAATGTTTTCGGATCCCAGAGTTTTGGGCGTTGTCGCAGGACTTTTGTGTTTCATGGGTATGATTCCGGGAATGCCTACAATACCTTTTTTAAGTATTGGTATGATTACGGCAATATTTGCATATTACAAAATTCAGGATAATAAAAAGGTTGCAGAAGCCGAGCTTAAACAAAAAGAAGAAGTTCAAAAGCAGGAGCGGCTGGGTAAAAGAAAGAAAAAAGCCACAAGAGAAAGCGTTTTGGAACTTCTTGCGGTCGAAACAATCGAAATAGAAGTCGGATACAGACTCGTGCCGCTTCTTAATATAGAGCAAGGTGGGGATTTGCTTGAAAGAATTGCCCAAATAAGAAGGCAAACCGCTTTAGATTTGGGAATAGTTTTACCTTCAGTAAGGGTTAGAGACAATTTGCAGCTTTCACCCAATACTTATCAAATAAAACTTAAGGGAATTGCAATAGAATCAGGGGAGGTTTATCCCGAAAGAAGCCTTGCGATGAATGCTTCAGGGGTAAATAACGACAGCAATTTGACGGGCATAAATGCCATTGAGCCTGCTTTCGGGCTTCCCGCTCTTTGGATTGAAGAAAAAGACAAAGACTATGCAGAAACTTACGGCTACACCGTTGTAAGTCCTTCTGCTGTTATTTCAACACATTTAACCGAGATTATAAAGAAAAATTCTGCCGACATTCTTTCGCGTGCCGATGTTCAGCAGTTGATAGACAATTTACAAAAAGAAGTTTCCGAAGATTATGTTAAGGATTTGATGAAAGATTTAACCGCCGCAGATGTTCAGCAGGTTATGCAAAATCTTTTAAGAGAAAGGGTTTCTGTAAGAGATTTAAAAACAATTTTGGAAACAGTAAGCCTTCAGGCAAAAATAAGTAAAAATTACGATTTTCTTACCGAGCAGACAAGACAGGCACTTGCAAGACAAATTTGTAAACAAAATCTTTCTGACACGGGAGAATTATTTGCAATAACACTTGCACCTGATGTTGAAAACACTATAGCGCAAGGAGTCAGCCCTGACGGTCAAAGTTTAACTCTTGATCCTGATTTTACAAGAAGACTTTTAGATACTCTTAACTCCGAGTTGGAAAAGGCTATCTTGTCAAGCGGCAATCAACCTGTTATACTTTGTTCATCTGCAATAAGACTTGCTTTCAGGCGGCTTATAGAAAGAACTTATCCGCAAATTACGGTAATGTCGTATAATGAAATAAGTTCCAATGTTAAAGCAAAATCCGTGGGTATAATTAAGGCGGTTTCACAGGCGGTAGCCTAGAAAGGATTTAAAATGATTGGATTGTTAAAAAAAGAGCAGGCTATAAATATCGTACCTCAAGATTTTAAAGACGCTACAAGAGGCAAGGTGGTCGATATGAAAGAAAAAGGATTTTCTGTGGAATTAAATTTTGAGCCGCAAAATATTCCCAAAGGCAAAAAAAGTGAATTTTATTCTTCTACGGAAAACGGAATTTTATATTTTGAAGCAAAAGTTTTAGACGTGGAGGGCAAAATATTAAAAATAGAAAATCCCGTAAAACACAGATATCTGCAAAGAAGGCAGTTTACAAGGATTAAATTTATTAATGAAATGGCACTTCATTCAAATAATAAGGTTATTAAGGTAAATTCATTGGATTTATCCGCGGGCGGAATGAAAATTCAAAGTAAAGACAGCTTGGATATTGATACTGAATATATGACTTCAATCGAGCTTTTTGGGGATAACGAAATAAGATGTTTGTTTGAGCCCATAAGAATAGAAAAAAGCGATGATGGAATTTATACGGTTTCGGGAAGATTTAAAAATATGTCAAATGTGGCAAAAATGACTCTCGTACAGCTTTGTATCAAGAAAAATTTGGAAACAGTAAATAAAAAATCATGAGCAAAAATCAACTTAAAAACAAACATAAATTAGCTGCAGTATTTGCAAGCTGGACAATACTTATAGCAGGAGCATTATCCTTAACAGGAAGTATGTCACTGGATTATTATTCAGTTTTTGCGACCTTAAAAAAAGTTATACCTGCAAGCTTTGCAATGGGGTTTATCGGCTGGATGATGGGTTCTATACTGGATAAACCCAGAAGAAGAAGACCGGTTTTCCATAATAGTCTTTTCATAAAAGAAGTTACAAAAAAAGAAAATGACGAACAAGAAGAAATGTCTTTTGATTCGGATGTTATGGAATGATTTCAAAAATTCGGAAGTGATAATGAAAAATATCGGCAAAAAAAAATCAAATAGAGAAAAATTAAGTATAGGGACTACCTTTGCTTTAAGCATGAGTTTGTTGGTTGCCGTTGCGACAATCGGAATGGCGGTTTATGCCGTTTTTTTTGTTGACAGTATTTTCAGTTTTTTTGTCCCTCAAGATTCAATGTATTCGACAATTCTTACTTTCAGAGAAAACCTTCAAAGAATAGTAATAGCGTTTTTAATTTTTGGTCTTATTTTATCTTATTACATGACAAAAATAATCATAAGCCCTTTAGAAAAACTTATTAACGGGACAAAAGAATTATCCGAGGGAAACCTTAAGTACAGGGTTGAATTTACCAAATACACCGAAATAAATCAGCTTGTCCAAACTTACAATCAAATGGCGGAAAATCTTCAATCTTTGTATGACAATTTGGAAAAAAAGGTTCAGGAAAGAACAAAAGAGTTAAAACTTGCCTATGAAGAACTTGAAAATACGCAAATAATAATGGTGCACAGCGAAAAAATGCGTTCTTTGGGAGAGCTTGTCGCCGGTATTACACATGAAATAAACAACCCCATAAACTTTATTCACGGGAATATGACGCACTTGAAAAATTATTCTAAAGCTTTAATTGAACTTATAGAAGTTTATCAAAATTACGAAAATGATTTGAGTGAGGAAAAAAGGGATACTTTAAACAAGATTAAACAAGAGGTGGAATACTCTTTTATAAAAGAAGATTTGCCGATGCTTATACAAAGCTGTCAAGAGGGAACGGAAAGAACAAAAAATATAATTTTGGATTTAAAAAACTTTTCAAGAATAGAAGAATTGGTAGTAAATGAAATTGATTTAAAACGAGAAATTGAAACTATTTTGAATATTTTGCATAATAAAATAAAATACAAAGCAGAAGTTATAAAAGAGTATGATCAAGATTTTCCTATTATAGAAGGCTACGGCGGACAGTTAAATCAAGTTTTTATGAATATTTTGGACAATGCCTGTTATGCAATAGAAAAAAAAGGTAAAATATACATAAGGTTAAAAAAGGAACAAGATAATGTTATAATAGAAATCGAAGATACAGGCTCGGGCATGTCCGAAGATCAGTTGAAAAAGATTTTTGACCCTTTTTATACAACAAAACCTCAAGGAGAGGGTACAGGTTTGGGCATGTCTATCAGTTATAAGGTTATACAAAATCATGGCGGGCAAATTAGCGCACACAGTCAACTTGGTAAAGGAAGCCTTTTTAGAATAAAGTTACCCGTTGTTTTAGACAAAAAAAGAGAATTGAGTTATGGAAAAAATTAAAGTTTTACTTGTGGACGATGAAAAAGATAACCTGGAGTTATTGTACAGAACACTCAGGCATGACTATCTAGTTGAAAAAACAACCTCCCCGCTGGAAGCACTTGAAATGCTTGATACAAAATATTTTGATATAATTTTATCTGACCACAAGATGCCTGAAATGGACGGGGTCGAGTTTTTAAAAAGAAGCTGTGAATTAAGTCCCCAAAGCGTAAGGTTGCTTGTAACCGCTTATTCTGATGCGAACATATTAATTGATGCTATCAATGAAGGCAAAATTTTCAGATATCTGAAAAAACCCTGGGAGCCTGCAGAATTGATTATGGTAATGCAAACAGCAGTTGATTTTTCAAAATTAAAGCAAGAAAATGACAGATTAATATACGATTTAAAAAAATTATTTTCCGGTACGGTAAATGCTATTATTGAGGCTCTTGATGCAAAAGATTCTTTTACCTTGGGAAGAAGCCGCAGGGTAACTATGTTATCCATGCTTGTTGCAAAAAAGATGAATTTTCCGCCTGAAGAAATCGGAAAACTTGAACTTGCCGGTTTGCTCCATGATATAGGAATGATAGGAGTTTCCGAAGAAATTCTTAACAAAATTGAAGCCCTGACGCCTTATGAATATGAAATGATTAAAAAACACGTGGAATACGGAGTTAGAATTTTAGAAGATATAAAACAGTTAAAAGAAGTTATCGAAATAATAAAAACACACCATGAAAAATATGACGGAAGCGGTTACCCTTTAGGAATTAAAGGAGATGAAATTCCTATAAGCGCAAGAATTATTGCTGTTGCAGATGCTTATGACAGTATGGTTTCTCAACGCTCATATAGGCAAGGGCTTTCGCACGATGAGGCAATAAAAAGAATTGAGCTTGAAAAAGGAAGACAATTTGATCCTGATGTTGCCGATGTTTTTCTTGAAGTTATTCCCGAGGCAATTAAATATCTAGACGAAGCAAATGATTAGCTGAAAGTTGAAGTCATGGGGTTTTTGGAAATTTTAAAGAAAAAAAATCAGGTTGAATGTTTTACTACACCATCTCATTCACAAAGTTTTTTCATTTTTTCAAAATTGAGAAATTTTTATAAATACGATATTTCAGAAACCGAGGCTCAAAATCCTGAAGCGGCACTTTTTTGCGCGCAAAAAAGTGCCGCCAAAATTTATAAAACCCAATCGACACATTTTCTAACAAACGGCTCTACATCCGGTATTATTGCGGCGGTTTTAGCATGTACGAAAAAGCATGAGGATTTAAGGGTGCCCCCTCGCCCCTTGCGGGAGAGGGTCGGGGTGAGGGGTGAAAAATTCTTAATCTGGGATAAAGCCCACAGGTGCCACAATAGTTCGGTTATTCTTGTCGGTGCGCAGCCTGTTTTTTACGAGTATGAATTTGACAAAGATTGGGGAGTTTATACAATCCCCAAATTAAATCAAATAGAAGAGATTTTAAAAAAAGAAAAAATTAAAGCACTAATCATAACTTCGCCCACTTATGAAGGAGTGGTTTGTGATGTTGAAAAAATTTCAAAACTTTGCAAAAAATATAAAACTTATCTTATAGTAGATGAAGCACACGGGGCTCTGTATCCTTTTTGCGATAAGCTTCCAAAATCTGCTATTTATCAAGGGGCTGATTTTGTAATCCACTCACTTCACAAAACGGCAGGCGGCTTAAACCCTACTGCACTTTTGCACTGCAATTTAAAAGATATCGATATTCAAAGCGCACTTGCTTTAATTTCAACCACAAGCCCTTCTTATCCAATGCTTGCAAGTATAGAAAAAAACATTAACTTTTTAAATTCAAAAAAAGGCAGGGCAAAGATTTTGGAATTGATTGAAAATATTGAAAATATGAAAAAAAATCTTCCAAATTTAGAATTTTTTAAAGGGGATTCTACAAAAATACTGACAAAACACCCTGAATTAAGCGGTTTTGAGCTTTCAAAAATCCTGTTTGAAAAATACAAAATTGAAGATGAAATTTCAAACCAAAAGTCCGTTATGTTTTTGACCGGGCTTGGTACAAGTGCAAAAAAACTTGCCGGACTTGAAAAAATGTTAAAAAAAATTAATATTTCTTAAAAAACTAGCAAAAAATTTTTTGACGATGTTTAATATTGATGTATGTTATTACATTTTATGAAAGAGGCGACTATGACAGGAGTAAGTGCAGTTAAAAAAATTATATTTATACCATTTGAAAACGGAGTCAGAAAGTTTGTTGTTGATGCGGCAGAAAGTATTAAAAAACCACCAATGACAAAAGCGCAAGAAAAAGCACTTTTGGAAGAACTTACGACATCACCCGCGGATACTTTTACAAAAGTCAATGAGGTTATAATTCATGCCGTTCAACCAAAAGTTAAAAGCCCTTTGGTGCAAAAAGTAATAGGAGAAACTTATCTCCCTTACGAAGGCGGAATAAGAACACAAGAGGTTACTAGAAATGTTTTAGCACCTGAAGATTTTGTCCGTTATCAGGCAGAAGGCAGAATACTTAATATAAAAGTATAAAAAATATATAAAACAGGGGCGGGGTTTTTTAAAAAACCCCGCCCCTGTTTTTATGCTTTTTATTACATCAAAGATTTAACAGCTTGTTCTATATCTTTACTTTTGAAAATATAATTTCCTGCCACAAGCGAATTTGCGCCGAGTGAAGTGCAGATTTTTCCGGTTACGTTATTTATGCCGCCATCCACCTGAATTATCATGTTATCAGGCGAATTTTGTTTTATCAGAGGAATTTTTTGGGCGCAATCGTGCATAAATTCCTGCCCGCCAAATCCGGGCTCTACAGTCATAACTAAAACCATATCCAAATCGGACAAGAAAGGAATTATTTCTTTGGCATCGGTCTTTGGTTTTATGGAAAGCCCCGCTTTTATCCCGAAAGATTTTATGTAATAGATTACCTCTAAAATTTTATCTTCGCAGGCTTCATAGTGGAACGTTATAATGTCAGCTCCTGCTTCCACAAAAGATTTAACAAACTTTTTGGGGTTTTCAATCATCAAATGAACATCCAAAGGAAGTGAAGTTATTTTTTTAATTGATTTAACAACCGGAACGCCGATTGTGATGTTGGGAACAAAATGTCCGTCCATGACATCAATGTGGAGCCAATGCGCCCCTGCTTTTTCGACTGCTTTGATGTCGTGTTCAAGATTTGCAAAATTTGCCGATAATATCGAAGGTGAAATAATAGTTTTCAATAAATTTTCCTCCTTGGTGTGAAATGTTTTTAGTGAGCGGTGAACTGTGAAAGGACATTTCTGCTCACTGCTCACGCTTCACTGTTCACTGTTTATTACTCCGAGTTTTTTACATGCCAGCATGGCAGCATTTTGCTCGGCTTCTTTTTTTGTTTTGCCCTCGCCTTTTGCCAAAACTTTTTCCATATAAGATACTTCTATCACAAAAACTTTGTCATGTTGAGGACCTTTTTCTTCAACGATTTTATATAAGGGAGTTTGTTTGTTTTGCGATTGGGTATATTCTTGCAAAATTGCTTTTGCATTAAATTTTTCAAAATTTTCGTCAATTTCTTTTATAAAAGGTTTTAGTATTTTTTCTAAATTTTTTGAAAGGTCAATGTATTTGCCTTCTAAAAAATATGCTCCCAAAACCGCTTCAAAGGCACAGGCAAGAATTGAATTTTTTTGTCTTCCGCCTGATTTTTCTTCTCTTTTTCCTAGGATTAAGAGTTTGTCGAGTTTTATTTTTTTTGCGATTTTTGCAAGGGTGTTGTCTGAAACTAAAATTGAGCGGATTTTTGTCAGTTCACCTTCTGAATATTTTGGGAACTTTTTGTATAAAATATCAGAAACACACAATTTTAAGACCGCATCTCCCAGAAATTCAAGCTGCTCAAAATTTTCCAAGGAAGAAATATCATTTTCTTTAGTAAAAGAACTGTGGGTAAGTGCTTTTTCAAAAATTTTAAGATTTTCCAGCTTAATTTTAAAAATCTTTTCCAATTTTTTTAAATTTTCACACTCCGAGTGCATGCAAAAATCCTTTTATAAAGTTAACAAAATCAAACCAAAGCTGGTTAGAAACGACAAAATACTTTAAATAATAAAACATAACAGGAATAGTCAAAACGTAGCTGTCTGTTCTGTCCAAAAATCCGCCATGTCCGGGAAGCGTATTGCCCGAATCTTTTACTCCGGCGTCTCTTTTAATCAGAGATTCTGATAAATCGCCAAGTTGTGCAAAAGTTGTACATAAAAGCCCCATAACCAAGCAATGATACCATGCAAGGTGAATATAATGCCCAACGATAAAAGCACTGATTACGGCACATATAGTTCCTCCCACAGCTCCTTCTATGGTTTTATTAGGGCTTATGACAGCTGCAAGCTTATGTTTTCCGAATTTTTTTCCGAAATAATAACAGCCTGTATCTGTGAATAAAATTACCGTAAATAAAAACATAACATATCCAAGTCCGTCATTTTGAATATTAAGTTTTAAAAACCCATGATAATTTTCTGCGTTAAGTCCCCTTACCAAAAGCAGGTGAAGCGGGAACCACCCGCCATAGACAAAACCCAAAATTGTGGTCGAAACATTTGCGATATAAGGCTGCCTGCCTTTAAATAATACCCACAAAAATGCGGTAATAGAACATATTGTAAATGCGATTGCAACCAAATCAAAGCGGTTAAAATAACAAAGAAGCGCAAAAACGGCATCTGAAAAAAGGATTACTTTTAAACTCGGGAAAAATCCTTTATTTTCCAAAATTAAAACGTATTCTTTTGAGCCCAAAAACACAACAATAGTAATCAAAGCAAGAAGGGCGATTCCTCCATAAATCAGGCACCAAAGGGCAATAAGCCCCATAATTGAGCCTGTAATAATTCTTTTTGCATTTTTGTTTAAAGTTAAATTCATTAAACTGTTAAGACCTCTTTTTCTTTTTCTTCTACGGTCATATCAATCATTTTAACGTATTTGTCGGTTAATTTTTGGATTTCATCTTGATTGTCTTTTGCAACATCTTCGGGAAGATTTTCAGATTTTTCGAGTTTTTTTAATTCGTCAACCATGTCTCTTCTTATGTTTCTTATTACAACCTTTGAATCTTCGCCTAGTTTTTTAACATCTTTTGTAATTTCTTTTCTTCTTTCTTCAGTTAAAGGAGGGAAAGCAAGTCTTATGACAATCCCGTCGCTGTTTGGAGGAATTCCTAATTCGGCTTTTATTATTGCTTTTTCGATTTCTTTGATTATCGACTTATCATAAGGCGAAACAACAATGGTTGTTCCGTCTTGAACAGTTACTTGCGACATTTGTCTTAATGGAGTAGGAGCACCATAGTAATCTACCATAACCTTATCTAAAATCATCGGATTTGCCCTGCCTGAGCGGATTGAAGCAAATTCCTTTTTAAGCTGGTTAAGTGCCTTTTCCATTTTTTCTTCGCCGAATAAAAACATTTCATCTACTGCTTCTGACATATTATCCTCCTACATAAGTTCCTAAATTTTCACCGTGTAAAATCTTTTTGATGCTGCCTTTTGCCTGAAAATCAAATACGATAATGGGGATATTGTTTTGTTTGCAAAGCGCACAAGAGGCAGTATCCATAACTTTTAAACCGTTTTTTATAATATCATCGTAAGATATTTTATCGAATTTTTTGGCTTTTTTGTTTACCCTGGGATCATCCGAATAAACTCCGTCAACCCCGTTTTTTGCCATAAGCATGGCATCTGCGTTAATTTCTGATGCTCTTAAAGATGCTGCCGTATCTGTTGTAAAGAAAGGATTTCCGGTACCTGCGGCAAAAATCACCACCCTGTTTTTTTCAAGGTGTCTTATAGCCTTAAAGCGAATATAAGGCTCTGCAATCTGATTCATCTGAATGGCAGATTGAACCCTGCATGAAACTCCGACTTTTTTAAGCGCGCTTTGAAGAGTAAGCGCATTCATTACGGTTGCAAGCATTCCGACATAATCGCCAGATGCTTGGTCCATTCCAAGCTTGGCACTGTTTTTAACTCCCCTGAAAATATTTCCGCCGCCAACTACAACGCCTATTTGCGCACCTTCGTCGTGCGCGAGTTTAATTTCATTGGCTATCATTTCAACCGGAACAGGGTCAATCCCGAATTCCTGCGAGCCCAAAAGTGCTTCTCCGCTAATCTTTAGCAAAACTCTTTTGTATTTTAAATCTTTTCCCATCAGACACCGCGACTCTCTTTTAAATTTCAATACATAACAGATTTAACAAGATTTATTTTAATTTAAAAACAAATATTTGTAAAGAAATAGTAAAAGTGACTAGATGACTAAGTAACTGAGTGACTAAGAAGTTTAGCGGCTTGGCAGCTTATAAACTTATAAACTATTCTTTTACCTTTTTGAAAAATTCTTCGGAGACTATTTGGGAATATTTGCCTTTTTCGTTTGCAGAAGCGATTATTTTAATTTTTCCGTCTTCGGTTTCAACGGCAGAAATTATGCCCTCAATTTCTCCTATGGGCAGTTTATTTGCTTTTGCTTGAAATTTTATGAAATTTGTCTTTTGCCCGAAAGAATTAATTTTACCGTGTTTTGTAATCTTTAAATCCTGTATGTTTATAAACTGGTATTTTAATTTTTTTGTTAAATCTTCCAATTTTTTATCGGCACTTCCATCTTCAAAATCCTGAGGTGTCAAAAGGGGTTTTTTGCCCGAATCCACCACTACCATTTTCTGTCCCGTTGCTCTATGCTCTGCTAAAACTCCATTATAGCCTAGAACCGATGCTGCTTTATCTATTTCGTATTCATCGGGCACTTGGGAGAAATCCCCAACTTTTTTGGCACGCTCGAGCATGACATCTTGAGGCGGATTTGTGTATTGATTCCAAAGGTTTATGACGTAGTCTTTGCCGCCTATAGACACAAATCCGATAGCAGCTAAAACAAGAATTATTGCTTTAAAAATATTTTTTAAACAGCCCATGAATTTCTCCTGATTTCATGATAAGATAATTTAACTAAATCTGCCTGTCATCCTGAACTTGTTTCAGGATCTATCCAACGTACTTTGCTGGTAAGATGCTGAAATAAATTCAGCATGACAAAATGTATAATTTGGGAGTTTTCCCAATGTTTTTCTAGGATAAGTGTAGCAATGTCAAAGCAAGAAATCAATCATGTAAACAGTTTAGATATAAATATTGAGGACGTAACACCTGTTATTGCCCAGTATCTTGAGATAAAAAGACAGCATCAGGATGTTATTTTGTTGTATCGCCTCGGGGATTTTTACGAAACCTTTTTTGAAGACGCAATCATCATGTCAAGGGAATTGGAGCTTACCCTGACGGGCAAAGATGCCGGCGCAAAAATGGGCAGAATCCCGCTTGCGGGAGTTCCTGCAAAAGCAGTAGAAAATTATCTTGAAAAATTAATTGAAAAAAATTACAAAGTCGCTATCTGCGAACAGTTAGAAGACCCCAAAGAGACAAAAACGCTTGTAAAAAGAGGGGTGGTAAGGCTTGTTACCGCAGGAACGCTTACAGAAAGCAACCTGTTGGATAAAAATTCAAACAACTACATCTGCGCAATTATAAAAGATAAAAGAGATGATAACCTGTTCGGTTTTGCTTATGCCGATATTTCAACGGGAGAATTTAAGACAACGCATGCCCCTTTGAGTATGATTTTATCAGAGCTTGCAAGGCTTCAACCCTCTGAAATCATAGCACCTTCAATCGCCCAAAAAGTCATGCCCTTTCAGATTGTGCCCGATGAAAAAATCGACCTGCCCGATGAAATCGTAAATAATTACAACTGTTCGAAAGTCCCTTCGAGCATTTTTGAGCAGAATTTTGCACTGAATAATTTAAAAACCGTTTTTAATACAAATTCTCTTGAGGCCTTCGGTTATGAAAATTATAAAACGGGGTTTTTGGCATGTGGGGCTCTTGTTTCCTACATTTGGGAAACGATGAAAGAAAATTTTCCCAAATTTGACACAATAACGCCCTATGAATTGAGCGAATTTGTAGTAATTGATGCCAATACAAGAAAAAATCTTGAACTGACGCAAACGCTTCGAGGACAAAACAAATACGGTTCGCTTCTTTGGGCAATCGATAAAACAAAGACGAATATGGGCGCAAGGCTTTTAAAAAACCGCATTTGCCAACCTTTGAAAAATGTTGATGAAATAAACAAAAGACTCGATATTATAGAAGAGTTAATCCAAAAACCTCAAACAAGAGGCAATTTGGCACAAATTTTGGAAAAGATTTATGATATTCAAAGGCTTTCTACAAGATTGAGCAACAATTCGGCAAATCCCAGAGATTTTCTCGGGCTTAAAGACTCTCTTTTTATGCTTCCTCAGATAATAAAAGAAATACAGGGGCTTGAAAGCGACTCTTTTGATAAATTAAGTCAATACGAACAAGAATTGATTGAATTTGCAAACATAATTGAGCGTACAATCCGAGAAGATGCGCCTATTTCGGTAAAAGACGGCGGAGTTATAAAATCCGGCGTAAGCGGCGAACTCGATTATTTCAGGGATTTGCTCACAGGCGGCGAAAAATGGCTTAAAGAATTTGAAGAAAAAGAAAAAGAGCGCACCGGAATGAAGTTTTTGAAAGTCGGCTACAACAAAGTTTTTGGCTTTTTTATCGAAATCACAAATTCAAACTTAAACCTTGTTCCCAATAACTATATCAGAAAACAAACCCTTACAAATGCCGAAAGGTTTATCACAGACGAGTTGAAAAAACATGAAGATGACGTGCTTTCGGCACAATTTAAGGCATTGGAACTTGAAAATAAACTGTTTTGCGATTTTAAAAATTATGCAAAAGAATACGTTACAAAAATAAGACAAGTCGCAGATTGTATTGCAAATATCGATGTTTTAACTTCGCTTGCCTTTGTTGCCGTCGAAAACAATTATACAAGACCGACGGTAGATGAAAGCAGGGATTTTCTTGTAAAAAACGGTCGCCATGCCGTTTTAGAAAAAGTTTTGCCGCTTGGAAGTTATGTGGCAAACGATTTGGAACTGGCTTATCAAAAGGAAACGGTAAATGGTAAACAAGAAACAGATCTGTCATTGCGAGAAGTGAGCGAAGCGAACGACGAAGCAACCCAAAAATACCCCTCACCCGAATTTCAAGCACTTGAGCAAAGCTCTCGTGCCGAAATTCTACCCTCTCCCTCAAGGGGCGAGGGGCTTTCTTCTCACTCCTCAACCCAATTTATGATACTTACAGGTCCTAACATGGCAGGTAAGTCAACATTTATGCGCCAAAATGCGCTGATAGCGATTTTGGCGCAAATGGGCTCTTTTGTTCCCGCAGATTACGTCAAATTAGGGGTTGTGGATAAAATTTTCACCCGTGTGGGCGCATCGGATGATTTAACTTTGGGACAATCGACTTTTATGGTGGAAATGATTGAAACAGGCTACATCCTGAATTCTGCCAGCGAAAAAAGTTTGATTCTATTGGATGAAATCGGCAGAGGCACAAGCACCTATGACGGAGTTGCTATTGCCTGGGCTGTGGCAGAATTTATAGCGACAAAAATTAAGGCAAGGTGTATTTTTGCAACCCATTACCACGAACTAAATGTTATGACAAACACTTACCCGCAGATAAAAAATTACAGAATAACAATAAGCGAAGAAAACGGCGAAATCGAATTTTTGAGAAAAATCGTACAGGGCGGTGCCAGCAAAAGTTACGGAATTCAAGTGGCTAAAATGGCAGGACTTCCGCAAAGTGTAATAAACCGTTCACAGGATTTGATGAAAAAAATGCAGCGGGATTTTTCAAATGATTTATCCGCCCGAAAACGTTCAAGCAAAGATGAACAAAATCAACTACAAATTAAAGCCCCACAGCTGAATTTGTTTAAATAATTATTTATTGAAAAATATTGTTTATTATGCCTAAAAACTCTTCTTGGTTAAACTCATTTTTATTTAAGTATTCTTTTGCGCCGTAGTCTTTTGCTTTTTTGCGTTCTTGTTCGTTATAAAGAGAGCTTAGCATAAGAACAGGAATATCAGAGTAATTTTTATCGCTTTTTATTTTGCGCAAAAATTCAAACCCGTTCATTTCAGGCATTTCAATGTCGCTTATTATAAGATTAAACTTTTCTTTTGAGAGTTTTTCAAGAGCTTCTATCGGATTTAGTGCAAGTTCAACGCTGTAGCCGGCTTTTGTAAGAATATTTTTTTCCAGAGTTCTTGTGGTTATAGAATCATCAACCAACAGGATTTTATTTTCTTTAACCGAAATTTTTTCATAAGGCTGAGATTGCTCTATGTAATTTATTTTGTTTATATTTTTCAAAATTTTGGAAATATTTAAGATAAAGCATAAATCACCCGAGGCAAGAGTAGTAACACCGGATATATTTTTGAGCTTATAAAGCGGTGCGCAAAGTTTTTTTTGTAAAATTTCTTGATCCCCCAAAAGTTTGTCAACTTCAAGCCCTATTATTTTATTATCGCTTTCCAATGTTAAAATGGTTTTTTTATTGCTGTTTTGCTCATGTAAAGGTAAATTTAAAATTGCTGACAAATTGTATATAGGAACGGTTTTGCCTTCTATAATGATTGTTTTTAGCCCTTCGTTAAAAAATATTTCGTTTGAGTTTTTGAGCATAACCGAATTTATAACACTCATAGGAATAGCAAAAATTTGTCCCGAAGCCCTTACCAAAAAAGACTTAAGCGTGGACATTGTTGTCGGAAGCTCTATTATCACACTGCAGCCTTTGTTTAATTCGGAAAGGACTTTCACTTTTCCGTTAAGTTGAGAAATTTTAGTCTGAACAACATCAAGCCCTATCCCTCTGCCGGAAATACTTGTAATTTCATCTCCGGTTGAAAATCCGGGGGCAAAAATCAGGTTGGTTATTTGTTCGTCTGACATCGAATCTGCTTCTTCTTTTTTTAAATAACCTTTTTTTAAGGCTTTTTCTTTAATTTTTGCAACGTCTATTCCTTTGCCGTCATCGTGGATTTCTATTTTTACTTTATTGTCCGTTTGAGAAGCTTTAAGGATTATTTTACCCACCGGGTCTTTCCCTGCCGAAATTCTTTGCTGTGGGGTTTCAATTCCATGATCTATTGAATTTCTTATAATGTGAATGAGCGGAGCTTTAATTTCTTCAAGTATTTTTTTATCGGTGCTTGTTTCGCTTCCTGATATTTCAAAGTTTATTTGTTTACCTTTTTCTTGTGCTATATCTCTTACCATTCTGCCGAAAATATGGAAAATTGTTGCAAAAGGCAAAACCCTTATATTTTTAACGGTGCTTTCCAACTCGTCTATTATAAGGCTTATTTTTGTTTCGTCTTCTTGTATCATTCTTCGCAGATTTGAAATTTCTTTGAGGGTATCTGAAAATTTTCTGCAGTTGTTTTCAAGAACATTTAGTATTTGGTTTATAAAGTAAAAAGATTGAGAATCTTCGTTTTGCAATTTAGGGTATTTTTTTTCAAAATATTTAAGGTGGTTTAAAACTTTTGCACAGTCTTTATGCCATTCGTCCATTGATATATTTATTGAATCAAGCCCGTAGATATGTTTTTTTGCCTTTATTTTTGCAATCATTAACTCTCCGACTTGACTTACCATAGAATCCAATTTTATAGAATCTACTCTTAAAGTTTTAATTTCTCCTGTGTCAAAAATTGCATTCAAATCAGAATTCTTTTTAATTAAATCGGTACTTTTTCGCGGTAAAATATTTTCGTTTTCCGTCGATTGGTTGCTTAACTCCAAAACTTGCTGAATAATTTCAAGCCTTTGAATAACAAGGGCACTGTCGGTCGCTTCTTCTTGATTGTTCAATCTTGAAAGGCAGTAATCAATGCCTTGTTCCATCGCAGAAATTGCATCTTCGTTGAGTTTCATTTTGTTTTTTATTGAAAAATCAATTATTTTTAAGGTATTATTTATTATAGGGCTTATAATTTCATCTTTTGCCGTTGTTTCAAAATCTAAAAGTTTTTGCTTTAATTCTCCTAAAGAAGTATAATTTTGACCCAGCGAAGAAAACATTTCTTTTATATTTAAAAGATTTTTATTATCAAATTCTTTTACTTCTTGTTTTTGCACAATGGCTTCAGGGGGTAAATCAAAAATTTCCTCTTGGTGTTCTAAAGTTTTTTCAGGCATGTCGGGCTCTTTTTGAGCAGAAGACCTGTCAGATTTTGCCGAAAACATTTCAAATGCCAGCGAATAATAATCGGGGGTTTTTATTGCGTGTATTTCGCAAACAGAAACAAGATTTGAAATAACTCCGTCGATAATTTTTTGAAAATCATCAATTTCTTTTAAGTTGAAACTTCCTGATGTTTTTATTACAAAATCCAATTTTACCTTTATATCTTCAAGGGATTTTTTAATATCGTATATTCCCACTTGTTTAAAAATTTCAAAAAGCCTGTCAATTTTTTGTGAAAATTCTTTTATTATCTCCTGATTTTGTCCACTTAAGGCACTCATAAGTTCAAAAAGACCTTCGGGGATTAAAGAATTTATTTCATTAATATTGTTTTTAAGTTCTTTTATGCTAAATTCTTCCTTTGATTTTTCGGTATTTTCTTGAGGCTGCGCACTTATTTTATCCAAAAGACTTATTTGGACAGCCAAGTTTTCATCATAAAATTCAGTTTTTTGCTCAATAGATTTTCCTATTATTTCAGACAAAAAGTCCACGCTTTTATATAGAGCGTTTACTGTTTCAGGACTAAGTCTTATTTGATTATCTTTTGCAAGACCCAAGATATCTTCGATTTTGTGAGCTAAAGTTTGAATATGATTAAACCCGACCATTCGGGCAGCACCTTTTAAGCTGTGGGCATCTCTGAATAGGATAACAATAATATCTTTGTTGTCCGGAGTTTTTTCAAGTTCAAGAATATTGTTGTTGAGTCTGGAGATAATTTCTTCAGACTCAATTTGAAAGATTCTTAAAATCTCGTTAAATTCTTCTTCCTGAAAATCCATCTAAAAATCCTGTTCGTCAGTAAAATTTTCCTTAAAAGAAACAGAAATAAAATTTAAAGCTTGTATTTTTTGGATATTTTCTTCTAAAGAGTCCAAAGATGTTTTTATCCCTTCGCAAACATTTTCAATAGCCTCTTGTGCTTTTTCGGAATAATTTGTTTGAATTTTGGAATTTGAACAAATTTCTTCTGCAGATAAATTAACTTCTTTTATAAGTCCGGTTAGCAGGTCAACATTTTGGTTTATATTATCGGCAAGCTTAACTCCCAGTTCAATTTCTTTTGAGCCTTCTTCTGTTGCCATAACGGTTGAATTTGTTGCCTGTTGAATGTCTTTTATTAAGTTGGTGATTTTTGTTGTAGCTTGTTTTGATTCATCGGCAAGTTTTCTTATTTCACCTGCAACAACAGCAAAACCTTTTCCGTGTTCTCCTGCTCTTGCAGCTTCTACAGCAGCATTCAGGGCAAGCATGTTGGTCTGTTCTGCGATGTCTTCAACTATTCCTATAATGCTTCCTATTTGTTGGGTGTGCTCTGAAAGTTCCAAAATCAATTCGGCGATTATTTGAATTTTTTGCCTTAGTGTTATCATTTTTTCGATATTTGCCTTAATGGCTTCTTGTTCTTTTTGAGAAAAATCTAAAGATTTTTCTGCCTTTGAAGAAACATTGCTTGAGCTTTGTTTTGCTTTTTCGAAATTAGCTTTAAGTTCTTTTATATTTTCCAAGGCGGTTTTAACTGATTCTAAATGTTCCAGTAAAGAGTTTTTTTGTTTTTTAACCGAATCAAAAATTTCTTCAGTGGCCGCGGTTGTTTGGTTTATC
Organism: Candidatus Gastranaerophilaceae bacterium; assembly: GCA_035354275.1. Lineage (GTDB taxonomy): Bacteria > Cyanobacteriota > Vampirovibrionia > Gastranaerophilales > Gastranaerophilaceae > DAOQAU01. The sequence goes on along the minus strand of DAOQAU010000003.1, from coordinate 33,590 downwards.
TGTTTTTTAACACTGATTTTGAATGCATTATTAATCCAGTTTTGACTCATTATATACTGCGCAATGTAAAAAATAATTACCAAAGACATAATAAGCGCGTCGTAGCGTCCTATTTTCATTGAAAATCCCGAAAGAAGGACAGCCGTTATCATTAAAAGTAAAAGTGAAATATCGATTATATTTTTAATTTTAATTCTTTGTCCCAAATTAAATTTTGAATCTGTTTTCATATAAGCTCCTTTTTATTTTACATTATGTAATTTATATTATAAATGTAAAACTTATTTTAATAATCATTAATTTGTTGTATAATTATTCTATTATAAATACGAAAGATACTTTATGGCAAACAAAATCTTATTAATAGATGACAGCACCACCCAGCTTGAATCATTGAAAATTCAATTTACAAAAGCAGGCTTTGAGGTTAAAACGGCACAAGACGGTGCTGACGGGTACAAAAAGGTTTTTGAAAACGCTCCGGATATAATCCTTTCTGACGTAATAATGCCAAATCTTAACGGGTATCAGCTTTGCAGGCTTCTTAAAAACACTCCTGCAACAAAAAAAATTCCTATAGTCTTGTTCACAGTTTTGGATAAAAAAATAGACGAATTTTGGGCTGGAAAATCCGGTGCGGATGCATTTATGTCTAAAAACGAAAACTTTGAGGATTTGCACATTAAAGTATGCGAGCTTCTTGAACAAAAAAGAGTTTCTGAGGACTACAAAAAATTTATTTTAAATCAGCAAATTCGCGAAGAAAGCGTTCAAAATCAAATAAACGATGTGCTTGACGAATTGCTTATGAATTCAACTTTTTTAAATGAATTCAGGGATTTAGGTGAATATTTGACACACGAAAAAGTTTTAATCGAAAAAACTTTTGAACTTTTGAGCATGTTTATTGACTATAATGTTGCGGGAATATTTTTTAAATCGCTTGATAAAAATGACAAAAATATCCTTCATCTTGATATAAATAAATCTTTTGTATCAAACTTTGTTATAGAAAAAATTAAGCGTGACTTTTTTTCAAATATGCCTGATATGCCAGAATTTACAATAAGAGATTTCGGGCATGACATAGTTAGAGAAAAAATTAACGAAGAAGAAAAAATAGTATCTTTTGATGATATTAAATCAAGCCATGTTTTTCCTATAATTTTTGAAGATAAGCTTTTGGGCGGGGTTTGTTTTTTCAGTAATAATCAAATAAATTATTCTGATTTTAAATTTTACAATACAATGGTAAGCGAATTTTTACTCTTATTTAAAATGAGATTTTTATATTCCGAAACCGAATATCTTTCAGTTACAGACGGACTCACCGGACTTTATAACAGAAGGCATTTTGAATACAACCTTGAGCGTGAATTTTCAAGGGTAATGCGTTATAAAGGCGATTTGAGTTTGGCAATCATTGATATTGATTTCTTTAAAAAAGTTAATGATACCTACGGACACCAGTACGGAGATTATGTTTTAAGAGAAATATCAGATATTTTATCCGCTTCTTTCAGGAAAACCGATATGATTTATCGCTACGGTGGAGAAGAAATGGCGATAATCCTTACCGAAACAACTATTGAAAATGCGCTTATTCCTATCGAAAGGCTTAGGGAAAAAATTTCTCAGTACAAATTTTGCTATAATGATATTGAAACAAATATTACGGTTAGTATAGGTTTGAGTACTAATTTTGAAACAATTGAAACAGAAAAAGATTTTGTTGAAAGTGCCGATAAAGCACTTTACAAGGCAAAGCAAGACGGAAGAAACAGGGTTGTAATATACTCTTATGAACAATTTGCAGAAATTTCAAAATAATCAGATCGTTGACAAAGACGAAACACAATATCTTTATTTCTCACTTGGAAAGAAAAAATATGCCGTTGAAGTTTCCCAAGTCGTTGAGATAATGAAACTTCCGTATTTGGAGTATCCCCAAAAGCTTAAAAATAATGTTATAGGGCTTTTAGGATATAATAACTTCACCTTGAATGTTCTTGATTTAAGATTTTATCTTAATGTAAAAGTAACTCCTTATTCGCTTTCAAACCAGCTTTTGGTGGTAAAAACAGACGAGTCGATGTTCGGACTTATAGCAGACAAAGTCGAAGATATTGTTTCAATCGAAAATTCAAGCTTGGAATATAATTCTCAAATAAAAAAAGAAAAAATAGTGGATTTTTCTTACAGAAATAAAGGTGAAATAATTTCGGTTATTAACTTAAATGCCCTGGAAAATATTTTAAAAAAAGGGGTTAAGGATGAAAATATCAATATCTCATCTTTGTTTCCCAACGACGATGATTCCAGATATAAATTAATGCAAAGGAATACCGAATTAAGTGAAAAATCAAAACAAGGATTGGTTAAAAATATTTTCTCCCAAGACGAATTCATTTCTTTTCTTCTAGGTCAAAACGTATATTGTATAAGTCTTGAATACGTAAAAGAATTTCTTAAAGACGTTTCTATTACAACCGTCCCTTGTACGCCCGATTATATAGCAGGCATTATAACTCTCAGAGGTGATTTTATTACTGTTGTTGATGTTAAAAATTTTCTCGGAATACCTTATAAAAAATCTTTGCAAAAATCCAATGGGGTTATAATACTTGAAACAGTCGATTTTAAAATAGGTTTTTTAACAGATGAAATCTTTGATATAATGAATATTGCAGAAGAACTAATTATTCAAAACTCTTACAACAGGATGAATAAATATATCCTCAGCGAGGTTGTTATAGACGACAAGCTTTATAAAATTTTGAATATGAAAAATATTCTCTCGGATGAAAGATTTTTTATTGAAGAATAAATTAATTCTTTTCTGAATTTTAAAAGGCGAAGCCACATTTTGCGGCTTCGCCTTTTAATTATGCATTAATATTATTACAGCAATGAAACATCGGGTTGAGGTGTAATTTCCTTTTTGATGCTTTCAATAAACTGTTTTGCCTCAGTTGATGCTGTAGCCCAGTTTACGGCACATATTGCTCTTTGTACCCAAACAAGTTCTTTAAAGAAAACGTATTGAGAATTCATTGCTTTTTCTTTAGAGTTCAGGTAAGTGGTTTCAGCATCGATTAACTGGTCAATAGGAGCTTTACCCGTTAAGTATCTTTCTTTTACTTTAGCGTAGTTTTCTTGAGAAGCATACATTGCTTTATAGTTTTTCTCTATACTGAAGTATGCTGCTACTGCTCTGTTGATTGTTTGTCTGATTTGTTCTTCGATAGCGGTTTTAACTTCATCCTGATATCTTTGAAGTTCTTGTCTTTCAGCATTTATTCTTGCTATTTCTGCAATTTTAGTACCGCCTTCAATCGGTCTCCATTGGGCGAATATTCCCAACTGAGAGTTTGTTGCACCTGGGCGCAGAGCACTTAAGTTGGTCCACATAGAACCCGGAATGGTGCCGCCTGCAGGTGGTGAATAAGCAAATGGGGCACTAGGCAGTCCTGCTGCGAATTGCCTGTCCATAAGCGATGTATAAGTATAAGTCAATTTTGCATCGGGCAATATGAATTTTTGATAATACATAGCCGCTTCCGCGTTTTTCATTTCTATTGCGGTTTTAAGTTTTGCCAATTCCGGTGCAACCCTGAAAGCTTCACCTATAAGCATTTGAGTAAATTTTTCAAGTTTTTCCGGAGTTGTTACATAGTTGATTACATGCAGGTCTTTTGTATAGAAAGCAGGGTCTTTAGCTGTTAATGCCGCTAATTCAAACTGTTCTTTCTGGTCTTTGAACAACATTTTGTTGATTTCTATTTTTAAGTTTTTGAGTTCTTCTCTCATATCAAGAAGGTGTTGTTCTTTGATATTGACCTGTGCTGCCCATCTCATGGTTTCTTCATTTCCGCAAACACCCATTTTTTCTCTTACACGTGCGATTGCAAGGTTTTCTCTTGCTTCTTTGACGTATTCTTTTTGGACTTTAATCATGTTTTCGAGCATGTTTGTCTCAATATATAGAAGGGCAATATCTATTCCCATGTTTTGTTCAACCATAAATTGTTCATGTTTTGCAAAATTAAGCCCCTTTTTCTTAATTATTATGTTTGTAACCAGTGCAGGAGAATAAAGCACCTGTTCCAAGCCTATTTGGAAAATGCCTGTTTTTTCAGGCTGCATAAGTTTTACCGTGTAAGCATAATCTTCATCGTATTGCTGAAAACCAAGATTAACAACCGCAGAAGGTAAATATCTTAAAGCGGCTGCAGCAGTTGCGCGCCTTGCTGCTTTTACCAGTAACTTCTTACGTTGGATATCTAAGTTTTGTGTTTCTAAAAGATTAAAGATAGTTGATAAATCATATACGGTAGGTTTTTTGTTTGAAATGACTTCTGCGTTGTATAAAACCCTCAAATGAGGCTGATAACCGATTAAATCGGCAGTGTCCCTATTCATATAAAGGACTTCATCTTCGTAGAAATTAACTTTACCAGCCATTTTTGTTTGACCGTCAAGCACGCCTTTAATGTTAAAAGAAGTCATTTCTGCGACTTTTCTGTCCAAATCGTATGCGCCTGTTCCGAGTAAAACCCCCATTTCAACATCTTCTTTACCTAGTGTTGAGTATGTAGGGATTTTTTTGGCATTAAGTTGAGAAATAAGATTTTTTCTTTGTTCTACAGAAAGGTTAAATAAGGGGGTTAATACAACAGCATCGCAGTCGCTTGGAATACTTGCCATTGTCGCTGCAACATCAGTTGTTGCAGGTATAACAGCAAAATTTATGTTAGGAATTTTATCCCCTGCAAATTTAGCCCAGTCTTTTTGGGTTTTATAATAATTTTCGTTCATTAAAATAGCTGCTTTTTTGAAGCTGAGCAAGGTTTTGAAGTTTTTAATACCGTTTACGGATTGCTGAACGGGGTTAAAAAAGCCCTCACCTATATCTCTGAGCCCGTATTGGTCAATCGTTACGACAAATTTGTTTTTGCCCTTTTTATCCGCAAGATAGTTGCTTGACAAATACCCCAGCGAAACAACCATTGTGGCATTTGATGCTAAAGCTTTGTCGCTTGCGGTTTTTACTCCGCTTTGAGCCCAGTTTCCGACAAATACTAAATTTTTTGGAAATTCAGCTTTGTAGTCCGGTGCTGTCGTTGCCGTTATCGCTTTTTCAAATTGTTTAAGTACAACTTCGTTTTTGTCCGAAGGTCCGTCAAAGACAAAAGCATAGTTGATGCTTCTTGCATTTGGTTTGTACTTGATTGCTTTTACGTTTGCCGCGGCAGCACCTGAAAGTGCTACAGGAGCAGCCAAAGCCGGTAGTGACATGCTTGTGCAAAACACACCAAGCAGTAAAAATGTTAGTAATCTTTTCATTGAAATACTCCTAATTCCAAAATCTAATAATACGTCTTAAAGAAAAACGACAAAAATTTCATAAATTATATATTTTTAAATTTATCGTATTCTCTTTTTAAAATCGTATTCAAATACTTACCATTTTTAAAACAAAAACTCCATATAACTTTAAAATAGGGTTAAAGTCCAAATTTCAATAGTGTTTCCAGCTTTACATTTGTTTATAATCAAGCATTATTTGGTCACTCGACCGATTTATTTTCAAGCAAGCGACCTGTTTATATATTACGCCTGTTTTTACAAAATTGATTTTGAGTTTTTTTTGTTTTAGCATTAAAAAATGACTGGAGTAAGAAAAGTACAAAATTTATCAAGAAAAAAAATTATAAATTCGGCAATAATTCTGTTTGCAAGCAAGGGTTTTGACTCTACAAGTACAAGAGAAATATGCAAACATGCCGGAGTTAATTTGAGTTTGATTTCTTATTATTTTAAGACCAAAGAAGGGCTTTACATCAGTATAATTGAATCGGTCTTAAATTACGGGCTTAAATTTATACAAGAAGAAATTGAAAAATCAAATGAAATCGGCAAAATGACACGCGAAGAAAAAATAAAATTGCTTTTTGAGCTTCTTGATAAATATATCTCTTTTATTTATTCGGAAAGTGTTCCAAACAATTTTGTTATTCTGATGATAAAAGAGCAAACCAGTTCTAATTCAAAATTCAGCAACCTGTATAATGAAAAAATTCAAATATTTTATAAGGCTTTCAGAAAAATTCTTGCTTCAATTTTGGGAAGAACCGAAAATGATAAGACAATCATTTTTCAAACTTCCGCCATTGTTGCAGAGATTCTTTCATTTAAGTTTATGACAAGAGCAATACTTACGCCTTTAAAGCAGTCTGCATACACAAAAGAAGACCTTAAATTGGTTCGAAAAATCATTTCAGAAAACGTAAAAATGAGCCTTGAAAAACTTGGTATTAAACCGCTTTAAAAATTATTTTAAGGCTTTGTTTATTCTGTTTAATACTTTTTCCCTGCCTAAACTCCAAAGCACGGCGCAAATGTCGGCACCTTTTGTTCTGCCTGTAACTGCAGCCCTTATTGCCCACATGGTTTCTTTGGGTTTAATTCCGCGTTCTTTGAAGGAGTTTCTCAATTCTTCAAGCGTGTGGTGAAGAGCTTCTTCATCGTCAAAATTCCAATTTTGAGCAAGTTGTGCAACTTCTTTTAATACTGTTTGAGAAATTTCGGTGTCCAAAACTTCGCTTTGTACCTCAGGCTCAACATTTACTCCTTGGCCAAAAAGGTAAGAAACTGCGTCTGTTATATCGGATAAAATAACAAGCGGTTCACGAGTGATTTCAATCATTCTGGTTAATTTTTCTTCGCTTAGTTCCGATAAATCATAGTCTTTTAAAAAGGGTAGCAATTTTTCTTTAAGCTCATTTACCCCAAGTTTTTTAATGTATTGTGAGTTCATCCAGTTTAATTTATCGTATTCAAAAATCGAATTTGAAGAAGAAACTTCATGAATTCTGAAATCAGCCGCAATTTCATCTACTGTTTTTATTTCAACCCCGTCTGATGGCGACCAACCCAAAAGCGCAACAAAATTTACCAGAGCTTCTGTCAGATAACCTTTTTCAATAAATTCGCTCACCGCAGTTGCGCCATGCCTTTTTGAAAGTTTGCTTCTGTCAGGTGCTAAAATCATCCCCAAGTGCCCGAATTGAGGAACTTTCGCTCCAAGGGCTTCGTAGATTAAAATTTGTTTGGGCGTGTTTGAAATGTGGTCTTCGCCTCTTATGATATGAGAAATTTTCATCAGCATGTCATCGATTACAACCGCAAAATTGTAAGTCGGAGAACCGTTTGATTTCATAATTACAAAATCACCGATTAAACCCGTATCTAGTTTTAATTCTCCTTTTACAAGGTCATTAAAAATTAATTCTCTTGCTTCGACAGAAAATCTTATAGCAGGCTTTCTTCCCTCTTTTCTCAATTCTTTTTTTTGTGCATCGGTTAAATTTTTGCATTTGCCCGAATAAATATGAGCGATTTTTTTCTCCTGAGAAATTCTTTTTTCTTCTTCCAATTCTTCAGGAGTGCAGAAACACTCGTACGCATAGCCTTTATCTATTAAGATTTGTGCGTATTTTTGATAAGTTTCAAACCTTTGAGATTGGCTGTAAGGGCCGTATTCGCCTCCAACGTCAGGACCTTCGTCCCACTGTAAGCCCAAAGCTTTTAAACTGTCAAAAATATTTTTGATGTATTCATCGCTTGAACGCTCTAGGTCAGTATCTTCAATTCTTAATACGAATTTGCCGTTGTGTTTTTTTGCAAAAAGGTAATTGAACAGGGCTGTTCTTGCTGTTCCGATGTGTAAATTTCCGCTTGGCGAAGGGGCTATTCGTACTCTGATTTGTTCCATTTTAATTTCTCTTTCTATTTCACATTTGTGTTCATTATACTTCGAACAAAATTTTAATAAAAGAGGCGGGAAGTTCTTTTAAGAACTTCCCGCCTCTTTTTGTTATTTATTATTTACAGCTGCAGCCGCATCCGCAAGAACAATTGCAGTTTATTGCTTCTTTAGCTTCTGCCATTCTTACTTTAATACGTCCGTCAACAGCTATTCCTTCGCCTGTTTTTTCAGAAATAAGAAGAGGATTGATGTCAAGTTCGTCAATGAATTTGAAATCATTAACCAACTGTGACAATCTCAACAAAGTTTCTTCGATTTGCTCGATTTGAGCAGGTTTTGTTCCTCTTGCACCTTCTAAAAGGTGGAAGGCTTTAACCGAGCGAACCATTTCTGAAGCATCAACGTCAGTCAAAGGCGCAATTCTAAAAGTTACATCTTTCATAACTTCAATGAACACCCCGCCAAGTCCGAACATAAGCATCGGTCCGTATTGAGGGTCTGTTGCGATACCGCAGACCATTTCTCGGTTACCTTTTACCATTTCTTGAATAATCACCCCTTCAAGCCCTTCAAGCAAACCTTTTTCTTTTAATTTTGCCATAAGATCTTGGTATTCTGCTCTCAGTTGGTCTTCAGACTGGATATTAACTCTGACTCCGCCGACATCTGTTTTGTGAGAAGTTGTTTTGGAAGTCATTTTCATTACAACCGGATAGCCGATTTCGTTTCCTAAATTAACAACCTGTTCTTCGTTTGTCGCAAGCCCGTATTTACATGCTCTTATGCCGTAAGCATCAAGAACATCGATACTTTCTAATGTTGTTAATTGTTCTCTGCCTTCTGATATTGATTGAGCGATAATTTTTTCAGCTTTTGCCTTATCAACTTCAAAGCAAGGCATTTTGCCTTCTTTTCTTTCAAGCCATCTTCTGTACTGGTCAAGCCTGTAGAGCCCGTCTGCTGCTTCTTCTGCGTACATGAAAAACGGCATATTGGGGTTTAGGTCGGCGACTTTTGCAAAAAATTCCTGTTTTGTTATAAATACTCCGATAATCGGTTTTTGAGGATATTTTTCCTTAATTTCCATAATCGCTTTTGCAGCATCAATATCTTTTTGACCTATAAGCGGAAGGAAAATAACCATAATCATATCGACATTCTCGTCTTCAATAACCGCTGTAAGTGTTTTTTGGTAGTGTTCAGCCGGAGCTGATGCTATCATGTCAATCGGATTTTTAACGCTTGCAACATCGGGAAGAAAACTTCTTAAATAATCTTTTGTTTCTTCTTTAATTTTTGCTATTTCAAGCCCGTGTTCGCAAACCGCATCGGTTGCCATAATCCCAGGGCCGCCTGAGTTTGTAATAATTGCAACCCTGTTTCCTTTAGGAAGCGGGCAATTAGAAAAAACTTTTGCGGTATCAAAGAAATTTTTCAAAGAGTATTCTCTGATAACGCCAGATTGCGCCAAAAGTGCGTTTGCGGCTTTATCCGCACCTGCTAATGAGCCTGTGTGAGAAGACGCTGCAGAAGCACCTGCCGCTGAACGTCCTGATTTGAGTGCTATAATAGGTTTTTTCTTTGAAATTCTTGTTGCAAGTTTTCTGAAATTTGCAGGGTTTGCGATTGATTCCATGTAAAGCAAAATTTGTTTTACGTCCTCATCGTCTTCCCAGTATTCCATCATGGTCTCGGCGTTAATATCTGCCTGGTTTCCGATTGAAACAAATTGGGAAAATCCCAAATTTAAATCTTTTAATATATTTAAAATTCCGCCGCCCAATGCGCCTGATTGAGATACAAAAGCTACCCCGCCTTTTTCTGGTAAGGCTTCTGCAAATGTCGCATCCAGTCTTACGTTATCGTTTGTATTTAATACTCCCAAACAATTAGGACCGACAAATCTCATTCCGTATTCCTGAGCCTTTGCAAGAACCTGCTTTTCAAGTTCGGCACCTTCAGATCCTACTTCTTTGAAGCCTGATGATATAATACAAAGCCCTTTTATACCTTTTTGGTTGCACTGGTCAAGGGTGTCGAGTATGAATTGTTTTGGGATAACCACAACCGCAAAATCGATTTCACCCGGCACATCCAAAACACTGGGATATGCTTTGAATCCTTCGATTTGGTCTGCTTTAGGGTTAATAGGATAAATATCGCCTTTAAATCCGTATTCTTTTAACCTGAGCATAATTTCAGAGCCGATTGCCAAAGGCTTGGTTGAAGCTCCGATTACCGCTACTGATTTTGGTTTCATAATTTTGTCTAACTGTTTCATGTTCGTTTGCCTTTCTTTTATATTCTTACTTTTTAATATTATTTTTATTTGTCCCCTCGCCCCTTGCGGGAGAGGGTTAGGGTGAGGGGTTTTTGGATTGCCGCGTCGTTCGCCCTGCTCTCTCCTCGCAACGACATACTTCTAAGGCTCATTCTTCGCCAAGAATTATGTCGCTTAATAACCCTCGTCGAGCCATTGCCTGACTCTGAAATTTGCACCTAAATCTTGTGCTATTTTTTCGCAAGCATTCAGGTCTATTTTATGGTTTTTGTAACCGTTTACTACCGTTACGGTGGTTTCAATTCCCTCTTCGACGCTTTTTTTGATGAAATCCTTGACTTCTTCAAACGGATTTTCGCAAGGTAATTTCGGCTGTGTAAGCTCTTCGTATTGTTCTTTGTTTGATGCATTTAAGCTTACTGAAATTTCATCAATAAGCCCTTTTAATTCGGGGATTATATTTCTCTTGTAAACACAGTTTGCATGCCCGTTTGTGTTTATGCGGAGTTTGACATTATTATAGCTTGTTTTGAGAAAATTTGCTACCTCTTTTAAAATATCAAGTTTTAAAGTGGGCTCGCCGTAACCGCAAAAAATAATTTCTCGCTCATTTTTGACAAGTTTTTTTAATTGGTCAATAACTTCTTGTGCGCCGAAATTTTCGTTTTTTAACCTTAAATTAGCTCCGCAAACGTCATCTTTGAGGCTTCTGATACAAAAAACACAATTGGCGGTGCATTTATTGGTCAAATTAATATAAATTTTACCGTCTAATAAATATACCAAATTTTGTTCGTCAGATTCAGCCATTTTTTCTCTCTGTGCTAAAAAATTAAGTCAAATGTTCAAATATATTATGGCACAACAATCTTCACAATCAAGTAAAAATTATATAAAGAGGGGTAAATGAAGGAGTGAATAGTAAATGGTAAATAGTAAATAGAATTGAAAAGAATGTAGGTCGGCATTGCAATGCCGACAAAATAAATTATTCCTGTCGTCCTGAAACATTTGTTATCGGCTCAGAATTGGTCGTCCTTATTCAGAATCTCATAAATGAGATGCCGGATTAAGCGCACTCATTACAAAGTCGTCATTTTAAGTTCCGGCATGACGAGTGTGGTAATTAAACAAAGGCGGGGTTTTTGCAGTTGCAAAACCCCCGCCAAATATTTAAAAAATCAATTACGCTTGAACAGCTTTTTTATCGGCTTTGTTTGAGCGGTGTTTGTTGATTAAACTATCAAATCCTGCACCGATGATAAAATTTATGACACCTGCGCCAAGTAAAACCGCTGCAAATACCAAAATGTTTTTTGGCTTTTTTGCTGATTTTTTAATTTCTTCCATAAAGCTTTTTCTTGCAAAGGTTGCATCAATGTCTTTGTTAATATAAGTTCCGCCGATAACTGCGGCTGAAGATAAAACAGGAAGTGCTGTTCTGAAAAACCCTGTTTTTTTGTATTCGTTTCCGTTTTGTGTTTTAGCTTGAAAAGACAAACCATTTAATGTGTTTACGTTCATATTTTTATACTCCTTTTTTAATAAATCATAGGTATAAGTTTAAAATACGTAATCACAATTTTTTGCCGATTAAAATTAAATTGTTACAAATATTAATGTTTTCAACAAAAATGAGATTGCAAGGAAATTTTAATTTTTCGAATTTTTCTGTATCCTCAATTGTTTTAAATTAGCAATAAAGGTGATTAAATTTTTAAATAATTCTTTTAAAATCTTATTAAAGGAGGTTTTTATGTCAAAGGAATTGGTTAAACAAATTTGTCACATTGCAAAAAAATATAAGGTTGAAACTGTTGCAATTATGACAAACCATTTAAAAATAAAAGGTAAGCTTGCAAACTGTCCGCCCGATGATGAATCCGATTGCATTTTAACCCTAAATGACGCCAAAACATGGCTGCTTGAAGATTTATGCAAATGTTCAGATCAAAAGTGCGGCTGCGAATCACACTTTGTTTCACACAGCGAATGGCTCGGCATAAATGCCGATAAAATCGTTTCTTTCAGTATTTATAAGTGA
>DAOQAU010000003.1:0-21394 GCA_035354275.1 Candidatus Gastranaerophilaceae bacterium | reverse complement strand
TATATATTCCAGCTTCTCAAATATTCCTGCTGCAGCGGGGTTAAGGTGTCAATAGAAATTCCCATTGACTCAAGCTTGATTTTTGCAATTTCGTTATCCACTTCGACAGGAAGGGTATAGAGTTTGTTTTCTAATTTGCCTTTGTTTTTGACAAGAAACTCAATTCCAAGTGCCTGGTTTGCAAAAGACATGTCCATAACGCTTGCGGGGTGTCCTTCTGCGGAAATTAAATTTACCAGTCTGCCTTCTGCTAAAACATAAACCGATTTTCCGTTTTTAAGCTTATATTCTTCTAAAGTAGGTCTGATTTTTTTGATTTCGACGGTTTCGTTGGCTAAATCAGGAACATTAACCTCATAATTAAAGTGTCCTGCGTTGCATACAAACGCACCGTGTTTCATATTCAAAATGTGCTTAACATCAACAACATGTTTGTTTCCTGTGACGGTTATAAAAATATCTCCGATTTTTGAAGCTTCATCAATCGGCATAACTCTATAGCCTTCCATAGCCGCTTCAAGTGCTTTAAGCGGATCAATTTCGCACACAATTACGTTTGCGCCCATTGCTTTTGCCCTCATAGCGCAGCCTTTTCCGCACCAGCCGTAGCCTGATACAACGACGGTTTTTCCTGCAATAAGAATGTTTGCTGCTCTCATAATTCCGTCCATTGTGCTTTGTCCCGTACCGTAGCGGTTGTCATATAAATGCTTTGTCATGCTTGTGTTTACACCGACTGCGGGAAATTTAAGTTTTCCTTCAGCTTCAAGTGCTTGAAGTCTTTGGATTCCCGTTGTGGTTTCTTCGGTTGAACCTATGACTTTTTGCGCAACTTCGGGGTGCTCGGCGTGAATCATTGCAACGATGTCGCATCCGTCGTCGATTATGATATCGGGATTATGGTTAAGTGCTTCTTTAATGTGTTCTTTATAAGTTTCAACGCTTTCTCCTGCAACCGCAAAAGTCGGGATTCCGTAGTGTTTAACAAGTGCTGCTGCAACGTCATCTTGAGTCGAAAGTGGGTTTGACGCAACCAAAATCGCATCTGCACCGCCTGCTTTCATCACAACACAAAGTGCTGCGGTTTCTTTTGTAACATGAACGCAAGCCGATAATTTTAAGCCTTTAAACGGCTGTTCTTTAATAAATCTTTCCTGAATCTGATTTAAAACAGGCATATCTTTAAACGCCCATTCTATCTGGTTTTTGCCCTGATCGGCAAGGTTTATGTCTTTAATGTCGTATTTTTGTTGTGTCATAAGCATTTTTATCTCCTTTTTAACAGTAAATGGTAAATAGGAAATAGTGAATGGAAAAATCTATTTACAATTTACTATTTACTATTCACTTTAATATCATATCATAAACTTTCAAAAGCTGCGCTGACAGTTAAAATAATCTTATTTGCCAAATTGCTCCTGTGGCGTTTGCAATGCAAACGCTTACGTCGCCATCGATCGGTTACAGCTCTGCAGGCGGGCAAAGCCCGACCTTCGAGCTTCCACACACGGCTACCGCTTACAACAGCCCACCTTAAAGGCTCAATGCCCATTTCAGAAAGTTTTTGTTCAATAAAATCATTGTCGAACACTTCAGGGACTTCTATTTCTATTAATTTTGAATTTATTTGTGTCATTCCACCGTTACCGATTTTGCCAAATTACGCGGCTGGTCAACGTCTTTTCCTAAAAATTCTGCGATGTAATAAGCAAGAAGCTGCAGAGGAATCATTGCAATAACCGGGGAAAATATCTCGTTAACCTCGGGAACCCTTAAAATAAAGTCAAAAAGTTCGCCCAATTTTTCGTCTTTTGAATTGGTAAGTGCGATAAGCCTTGCGTTTCTGGCTTTTGCTTCTTCCGCGTTTGAAAGAATTTTTTCATAAACTTTGCCCTGCATCAAAATGGACAAAACAGGCATGGTCTCATCAAGCATTGCAATCGGCCCGTGTTTAAGTTCTCCTGCAGGATAGCCGGTTGCGTTTATGTAGCTTATTTCTTTTAATTTCAGCGCACCTTCTAAAGCTGTGGGGAAATTTATTCCCCTTGCGATATAGATAAAATCTTTGGTGGCAGAAAATGCCTTGGCGCATTTTTGAATTTCTTCTTTATGCGATAAAAGCGTTTCAACTTTTTGGGGAAGAACAATAAGTTCTCTTTTTAACTCGGTTAAAAAGTCATTATCGAGTGTTCCTTTAATTTCCGCCATATAAAGTGCCAGCAGATAAAAAGAAATCAACTGCGCGGTGTAAGATTTTGTCGCCGCAACAGAAACTTCAATCCCTGCGTTAATCGGCACCAAACTGTCTGCTTCTCTTGCCATGGTCGAATCGGGACGGTTTGTTATGATTAAAATGTGAGAGCCTTTTTCCTTAGATTGCTTAATTGCGGTAATCGTATCTGCCGTTTCGCCAGACTGTGAAACCCCTATAACAAGGGTTTTGCTGTCTGTGACGGTTTTTCTGTAAATGTATTCACTTGACGGTTCAACATCTACTGCAATGTTACAAAAATCTTCAATTAAATATTTTCCTACCATAGCCGCATGCAAAGAAGTTCCGCAGGCAATAATCTGAATTCTGTTTAAGTTTTTAAGTGTTTCTTTGCTTAGTTGAACTTCTTTTAATGAAATCGGCTCGTCAATATTATACAATTTGCCGCTCAAAACATTTCTAATGACATCGGGCTGTTCGTGGATTTCTTTTAGCATAAAGTGTTTGAAGCCCATCTTGCTAAGCGCGACAGGCTCCCAGGGCAGAACTTCTATTTTTTGGCTAAGTTCATTACCTTGGCTGTCCGACAAAACCATTTTTTCTTTTGTTATGGTTACAATCTCATCGTCATTGAGATAAAGTGCCTTGTTTGTATGCTCAATTATTGCAGGGACATCAGATGCCACGAAAAATTCACCTTCGCCCAATCCAACAAGCAGCGGGGCGTTTCTTTTGGTTGCGACAATCATGCCGGGCAAGTCCTGATGCATTATAACAAGAGCATAAGCTCCATGAAGCCTTTTTGTCGCCTGATTTACCGCCTTTGTTAAATCTTTTGTCTTATGAAATTCCTGCGCAACAAGGTGAGCGACTGTTTCTGTGTCTGTTTGGGAGCAGAATTTACAGCCCTTTTTGATTAATTCCTCTCTTAATTCTTTAAAATTTTCTATAATTCCGTTGTGAACAAGTACAAGTTTTCCGCAGGTACAGGTGTGAGGGTGGGCGTTAATTTCATTGGGCGCACCGTGTGTTGCCCAGCGGATGTGACCTATGCCCATTTTGGCTGTTTTTGTTTCATTTGTAACTTTTGCCAAAACATCTTTTAAGTTTTGTAATTTGCCTTCTGCTTTATATATTTTAATCTTTCCGTCTGCATGTAGGGCAACACCTGAAGAATCGTATCCTCTGTATTCCAAACTTGTTAAGCCGTTAACCAAAATGTCAACAACCGGTTTATCACCTATATATCCTACTATTCCGCACATATTTTACCATTACACGAAACTTTTTTATTCGCGCCTTTACTAACTAACTGTTACATTTATTAAACTGTCATTCTATCGGCTTACCAGCCTTATGCACTCGCTATATTTTTGCTTGCGAACCTCGATTTTATTTAACTTTGCCCGCTCGCACCTCTTTTAACCTTTGAAAAGAATTAATAATAGCATTCTATCATTAATATTTTACAATCAAATTAAATTTTTATTAAAATTTACACAAAGATTATCTACCCAAGACTTTATTTAGAACTAAAAGTTTCAGCATGTTAAGCTTTTCGTTTGCAGGGGTTTTGTCTCTGTATTGTTGAACCTTGTCAATGTCTTTGTAATCCAGTTTGAATATTGAAGAAAATTCCTTTTTAAGCTCAGGTGTTTTTATATATTCTTCAAAAAATTCTTCCATAAAAGAAGCTTCTTCACTGTTTGACGGTTTGCAAGAGGACATCAAATCCTGAAGTGAAACAAATTTTACATTAGGAAGATTAAATCCGCTTTTTTTGTCCCTTAAAAATTCTTCGAAAATTTTAAGACTTTTGCCCGTAGATGAAATATCAACGAAAATATATTGCTTGCCGCTGTTTTTCATTTTATTGGGGTCAAGTCCTATTTTTTTCATATATTCAAAATATTTTGATAAATTGGGATTTCTTAGAAGCGGTGAGGCGTTTTTTAAGTTAGAAAGATTTGAAATCGGGCAAATCGCGGTTTCAACTCCCGTGGCATTAAGAACATCGGCAAAAGCCGCAGGGGATTGTCCGATTGATACAAAAACATATTTTTTGTTAAATTTAGCATCCAATCCTTTTTTTAAAATTTGAGAAAATCTTGTAATATCATCTACAAGTTGTTCATCAATTTTAGATTTTGCGACACCTGTCAAATGCTGCATTTCCGCCTTTGACAGTTTTGCCACTGCTTCTGTGGTTACCGCACCTACTTCAGAAAAAATTTTAGGCCAACCTTCAAAAGAAATTTCTTTTTTTGAAGTTGTACGCTCAAATGTATCCTGACTCAAAGGTTTTAAGGGCTTATATTGCGGAATTGTCGTTCCGCAAAAATTAACCTTGGAAACAGGGCTAAAATTATCTACACATAAATTGTTCATATATTATTAAAAACAAATATATTTGCATTATTTACTTTTAAAGCTTTTAAAAATTAAATTTTGTAAATTTTTGTATTTTCTCTTACAGGCTAATGGTTTTAAAAAAATCAGCGTATAAAATTTAGGTATAAGAATTTAGGAGGATTTTATGAAAAAGTTTTTGTTAATTTTGGGGTTGTTATTGGCAGGGTTAACTGTTAAAGCAGATTTTGTCGAATCAAGTTCGGGTGTTACTATGGAAAATTTTTGGGAGAAAAACGGCAAGGAACAACAAAAAATTCTTGAAGTCGGAACAAGAATTATCAATGCAAATCAGCTTGACAAACGCATTCCTATTAATCTTGACAAAACACCGAAAGTAATAAATGCTCATGCCTCGCTAACTAATAAAACCATTACTGTTTCTTCGGGGATTTTGCCTTATATAGATAATGATGATGAACTTGCCTTTATAATGTCGCATGAAACAGCCCATTCACTTGATGCTTACAAAGGAGGTTTTGAAGCGGTAATGATGAAGTTAAATACCAGAGAATATGAATACAGGGCAGATTTAAAAGGAATCGATTTGATGACAAAAGCCGGTTATAATCCGATTGCGGCTATTTGTGTTTCAAACAAATTTATGCCCGAAGAGTCATGGGATTTTTTTACTACACACCCCGTAACTTCAAAAAGATTGTTTGCAATGTATAAACATATTTATAAAAATTATCCTTGGGCCTTGAAAACAGATATGACACAAAATATTAACTTTAAAAATTTTTCCAGAACAGCAGAGACACAAATTTATTATTTTCAGCAAGCCGAAAAAAACTTTACAAAAAAACCCGAAAATAATTTGTAAAAAATCACACCGTAATTAAATCAATATTACCTAAATTCAATGGTTTTACAAGGTTTTTTATCTCGGAAGAATTGACAAACCAGTCTATGTGCCCGTGAGGATATTTGGCATAGTGGTATGTCGAACAAAGAATTGCTACTTTGCTTGCGTCTATTACATTCAAATGCGAAACATCCATTGACATAACAGGGCAATCGTTTTCAAAAATGTATTTTTTCATCGACTCAACAATATCAAGTGCGCCGCATGCTTCATGCGCAGGAGGATTGATGAAGTTTCTTTCCAAAAGATTTTGCGTCATAGTCCTTCTTACATTTACTGTATATGTAGAATTTTTCGGCACTTTTCAAATAAAAATTTGAACTTTTGTATAAAACTAATACATTTGTATGAATTTATCGTATAATAAAATAGTGAAAAGTGAGCAGTGAGCTGTGAACTGTGATAGAGTTAAACCATAATCCGCCAAAAACAGGAGAAAAAATGCAAATGACAAAAAGTATAAATGATTTGGCAAAAGAAGTTCTTGATATTGAAGCAAATTCAATATTAAAACTCAAAGATAAAATGAACGGAAATTTTGAAAAAGCGATTGAAATTTTATATGCCTGCAAAGGTAGGGTAATTGTTACAGGAATGGGCAAATCAGGGCTTGTGGGCAAAAAAATTGCAGCAACTCTATCATCAACTGGAACTCCTTCATATTTTCTGCACCCAGCAGAAAGCACTCACGGGGATTCGGGCATAATTACAAGGGAAGATGTTATTATTGCAATTTCAAACAGCGGTCAAACTCAAGAATTGCTTAACCTTCTGCCTCTTTTAAAAAGATTTGACGTACCGATAATTGCAATGACAGGAGTTTTAAATTCCACAATCGCAAAATCTTCTGATGTGGTGCTTGATGTTTCTGTCGAAAAAGAAGCATGCCCTTTGAACAAAGCACCTACTGCAAGTACAACCGCAACCCTTGCAATGGGCGATGCGCTTGCGGTTTGTCTGCTTGAAAAAAGAGGATTTTCTGAAGAAGATTTTTTAATTTATCACCCGTCCGGAAATCTTGGCAAAGGCTTCTTGTATAAAGTAGAAGAACTTATGCTATCGGGCGAAAAGCTTCCTCTTGCAAGCCAAGACGATAAATTCACCGATGTGATTGAGCTGATTTCAAATAAAAAACTCGGGCTTGCCATTTTGACAGATGAAAAGGGAATTATGACAGGTGTTTTGACAGACGGTGATATCAGAAGAACTTTAATCAAATACAAAAGCGTTGAAAACCTGAAGGCAAAAGAGGTTATGACTGTTAATCCCAAAACCGTTTTACCCGATGCGCTTGCTGCCAAGGCTCTTAATTTAATGGAAAAATATTCTATCACAGCACTTGCAATAAGCGACAAAAAAGGTTTTCCCGTAGGAGTTATACACATTCACGATTTATTAAAAGCAGGAGTTGCTTAATGGTGAACGGTGAGCAGTGAACGGTAGGGTGGGATTGCTATCCCACCAAAAAAGATCCCGCAATAAATGCGGAATGACAAAATTATAAAGTAGGGTGCGCAGGGCGTACCAAAACAGGAGCAAAAATGATAAAAGATATTCAATTAAAATCAATAGCAAAAAAAATAAAACTGGTCGCCTTTGATGTTGACGGGGTTATGACAGACGGAAGCTTGACTTTTGACGAAAACGGAGTGGAGTACAAAACATACAACTCCAAAGACGGTCAGGGAATTGTAATGCTTATCAGGGCAGGCGTTATTCCCGCGATAATTACCGCAAGAAACAACGGAACAGTCGTTCACAGGGCAAAAATTTTAGGAATAACAGAGCTTTATCAGGGGCAAAAAAATAAAATCCACGCGCTTGATGAAATAATCGAAAAATACAAAATTTCTTACGATGAAGTAGCGTATATGGGAGATGATATCCCTGATCTTTGCGTGCTTGAAAAAGTGGGACTTTCTTGTTGTCCTGCAGATGCTGTTGAAGAAGTTATTTCAGTCTGCAAATTTGTTTCCACAAAAGGCGGCGGAAAAGGTGCTGTAAGAGAACTTGCGGATTTTATTCTAAAGAGCAAATCGGTTAATCTTAAAGAAAAAGGGGGGCTTTCGGCATGTTCGAATTAAAAATCCAGATGTATTTTTCGGCGGCGCATCACCTTTTGAATTACGAAGGTGATTGCGAAAATCAGCATGGGCATAACTGGCTGGTGGAGGTTTTTGTTCAGGGAAATTCGCTCGACAAAAGCAATATTTTGATTGATTATAAAATTCTCAAAAAAGAATTAAAAGCTGTTTTGGACATTTTAGACCACCAAGATATTAATAACTTGCCTGAATTCAAAGGAATAAGCCCAAGCAGCGAAATTATCGCTAAATTTATCTATGAAAAAATGAAAGAAAAAATTAAAATTGTAAGCAAAGTTTCTGTCTGGGAAACCCCGACATCTTGTGCAAGTTATTATGTAAATTAGAGGGAATCTTTGACTCCCCCTCGCCCCTTGAGGGAGAGGGTTGGGGTGAGGGGTAATAGAGGAATTATGAATATCATACAAGCAATATTAATGGGAATAGTTCAAGGGCTTAGCGAGTTTTTGCCCGTTTCAAGTTCTGCGCACCTTGTTTTCACCTCAAGTTTATATAAATACTTTACGGGCGTTCTGAACGTAATTCAATCCAATGAAGAAGTGTTTTTTGACATCATGCTTCATCTGGGAACACTTATCGCAGTTTTGATTTTCTTCAGAAAAGAAATTGTTCAAATAATAAAATCGCTTTTCAACGCAATAAAGACAAAAGATTTTTCCGATTATGAAGCAAAACTGGGCTTGTACATAATTTTGGGAACTTTTTTTACAATCTTTGTCGCCTATCCGCTCAAAGACTTTTGTGAAAAATTGGTTTTCTCGCCCGCTATAGTCGGAGTTCTTCTTTTTATTACAGGGATTGTTTTATTATTGAGCGAATTTGTTTCCAAAAAAATACCGCAAAAAACAGATAAAATAAATCTAAAAAACTCCATTTTAATCGGTATTGCACAAGGGCTTGCGGCGTTTCCCGGATTTTCGCGCTCGGGATGGACAATAGCTACAGGGCTTTTCTCAGGGCTTGACAGAGTAACTTGCGCCAAATATTCTTTCCTGTTGAGTATTCCCATAATACTTGGAACTTCAATGCTCTACCCGCTTTTGGAAATAGATTTTAAAGAAATAGCAGCTTTTAACTGGACATCAATTATTTCAGGAACAATAGTTTCAGCTGTTGTAGGCTATTTTTGTATAAAATATTTCCTGAAATTTTTGCAAAAATTCTCGCTCGCCTTCTTTGCATATTACTGCATGATTGTCGGTGCAATAATGGCTGTGTTTTTTAAATTTATAACATAAAATTTTAGTAAAAAGGAGCGGGCGCAATGAAATTGCGCCCGCTCCTTTTTACTTTTCTAATACCATTCGCAAGCATCGCCGCTGCATAAAATTTTATTAAG
Organism: Candidatus Gastranaerophilaceae bacterium; assembly: GCA_035354275.1. GTDB lineage: Bacteria > Cyanobacteriota > Vampirovibrionia > Gastranaerophilales > Gastranaerophilaceae > DAOQAU01. The sequence continues at coordinate 12,461 of DAOQAU010000003.1, read as the reverse complement.
TTCTTTCATTGAATCTTTTCTTGTCATCTCATAAGTAACGGGACTTATTGAAATTTTATTGTTTCTAACGGCCGCAATATCTGTAATTGCATCTTCGGGCTCGTTCATCAATTCGCCTGCAAGCCAGTAATAAATTTTTCCTCTCGGGTCAACTCTTTTTTCATAATTGTCCGTAAACATTTTTTTGCCCAATTCTGTTATTGCAACTCCTGAAATATCTTCAGGGTCAAGTGCCGGAACATTAACGTTTAATATGGTTTTTTTAGGAAAATCAAATTCTTTTAATTTTGGCAATAAACTTGCGATAAATTTTGCCGGGAATTTGAAATCTTCAAGTTCGCATCTCATGCTGGCAAGAGAAATCGCAATGCTCGGATACCCCAACATCGCCCCTTCCATAGCGCAACTTACTGTGCCTGAGTACAAAATATCAGCACCCAAATTGGGTCCGTGGTTAATTCCTGAAATTACCAAATCAGGTTTTTCATTTTCTTCCAAAATCGCGCTTAAGCCTATTTTAACGCAATCCCCCGGGGTTCCTGTCGTTACCCAGCAGCGTTTAATCCCGTTTTTGGCTTCTAATTCTTCAACCCTTAAAGGAGTATGCAGGGTAAGCGAGTGTCCCGCAGCACTTCTTTCCCTATCCGGTGCTACGATGTAAACCTCATGTTCTTCTGCCAATGTCTCTGATAAAACTTTTATACCGTTTGAAACTATTCCGTCGTCGTTGGAAATTAAAATCTTCATAATACTCCTTCTGCATGCAACATTACGTGTATTATCTATTTTAGTCTAATTCTTTATCTATTGCCAACTTGTTAATTTATGTGCAACACTTTGTTACAATTAAAATTTTGTTGTAAAATAATTATAGCTTCATGCCGAAGTGGTGAAATGGTAGACACGCATGTTTCAGGTACATGTGAGTAAACGCTCGTGCAGGTTCAAGTCCTGTCTTCGGCATTTTATTTTTATTTTCAAGATTTATTTAGGGACTTTGAACCTGCGGCTGTGCTGCTCGCACAGCGCAGGGGCCCGCAAGCGGACATCCTGCCCCGTAAGGCTCGGAGTTTCATACTCCTCGCTAACGGTGCAAGCCAAGTCCTGTCTTCGGCATTCTAAACTTTTTCAGGGGCGGTTTTGCAAGGCAAAACCGCCCCTGAAAAATAATTTTAAAATTAATTAAAGTCAAACACTTGATTAAATTAAATGTTTGATTTATAATGCAGCATGTGAGTTTTAAATATGGAGGATTTATGCCTAAAAAGCCTGATTCAAGCCAAAAAACCAAAAGGAAAATCCTTGATAGTGCAACCGAACTTTTTGCAAAAAAGGGATTCGACGGTATCAGCACTAGAGATATCTGCAAAGCCGCAGGCGTTAACATCAGCATGATTTCTTACTATTTTGGCGGAAAAGAAGAACTTTATTCAAAGGTAGTTTCAAGTATAGTCGAAAACATTATTCAGTACGTTATGAATAATATGGGTACCAAAGAGCTTCCTCAAAGTTTTGAGCATTTGTCAAAAGAAGAAAAAATAGCCGCCCTGTTTAAATTTTTGGATATGATGATGGATTATTTTTACTCCGATAAAATCTCGGATTCTGAAATAATGATTATTTTCAGAGAGCAGATGACCTCGGGTGTACCTTTAAATGCAGAAGGCTACAAGGTTTTAAAGCGTTTATTAGCCTCTATTTTAGGCAGAGACGAAAATGACAAAGAAATAATTTTCAGAACAATTACCATAGTGGGACAAATCCACTCGGCTAAAATTCTTAAACAATTTTCGCTAAAACTAATGAACCAATCAGGCTATAGTAAACAAGACATTCAAATGTTAAAACAAATTGTAATGGGACAGGTCAAAGCAATACTGAAAGATTTGGGTGCGGTGTAAAATGCAAAAAATAAAAAAAATATTTGCCTTATTTTTAATTTCAATTTTTTTCATACAGATTCCCTGTTTTGCTTTTTGGGGCAAGAAATTCTGTCCGTGCCCGATAAACACAAAAGAAAAAATCGAATACATAAACCCATGCTGGTGGGAAAATTTTAACGACCCGATTTTAACCGAATATATTATAAAGGCAGTCGAAAACAACCACAATGCAAGGCAGGCATCCTGGAAGGTCGAAGAATACAGGCAGGCGGTCAAATACCAGTTCGGAAGCGAGCTTCCTTCGCTTTCTGTAGGCGGCAATTACATTTTAAACCATCTTCCCGACAGCTTTGTTTCAACAAAGAACAACATTTTTGCAGTTCCTTTTCAGGTAAACTACGAAGCAGACATTTTCCTAAAAAACCGCGATAAAACAAAATCTTCGAAAAAAACTTACGAATCATCAAAATATGAAGAAAAAGCGATTTACATAGTGCTTGCCTCAGATGTTGCAACCGCTTATTTCAACTTGGTCAAATCCGACAAACAAATTTGTCTTCAAGAACAAATAGTCGAAATAAGAAGAGAAAAATTAAGACGCGAGCAACAGAAATTTGACAGAGGAACGGTTTCTGCCACTTCTTTAAACAATGCAAAAAAAGAGGTCGAAAACGCAAAAAATTCGCTCGACGACTTTTTAAAGACAAGAGAAAAAACCCTGACCCAGCTTGCGGTTTTAATCGGAGAATCTCCTGAAAATACAAATTTTAAAAGAGTTTCGTTTGATAATCTTGAATATAAATGCCCTGTCCCTGATAGCATTTCTTCCGATGTAGTTTTTTCGCGCCCCGATATTATGGCAACAGAAGCCAAGCTTCAAAAGGCAAAAATCGACATCCGCGTTGCAAGAAAAGAATTTTTGCCCAAAATAAATTTAACGGGAATTTACGCTTTCAGCAACGTGGGCTCATTAGGATTCGGCACATGGGGTTCAACTATCGCAGCACTTGTTGCGGGAGCTTCTTTGGATTTGTTCACCGGCGGAAGAAAAATCGCCAATTTAAAAATGAGCAAAAGCCGCTATGAACAAATGTTTGAGGCTTACCGCCAAAATGACTTAACAGCACTTAAAGAAGTAAACGACAGTCTTTTCGTTTTGAAAAAAGACAGCGAGATAGATAAAAACACCTTGAAAAATTTAAATATTCAGCAAGATACTTATAAACGCTCGCTTGAAAGATTTAATCGCGGAACAATTTCTTATCCGCAGCTTTTAAGCGAACATGAAGCCTTGATTTTGTCGCAACAAAACAGGGTAAATTCAAAAACAAACCGTCTTGTTGATTATTTAACCCTATACAAAGCAGTTGGAGGCAATTTATGATGAAGAAAATTATAATCTTAGTATTTTTGATAAGTTTGTCCGGATTAATTTTTTATTCCATAAGCTCAAAAAAAGTCGATAAAGATTTTTTAACACTTTACGGAAACGTGGAAATCCGTCAGGTGGATTTGGGCTTCAGAGTTGAAGGCAAAATCGCAAAAATGCTGGTTGAAGAAGGCGATGCGGTTAAAAAAGGTCAGCTTCTTGCTTTGTTGGAAGATGAAAATTACAAAGCGACTTATGAAAAAAGCCTTGCCGACATTGAACTATATAGGGCATTAAGCACAAATGCGGCTTCAAAATACGAAAGAAATATTCCTCTTTGCAAAGATTCAACCACTTCAAAGCAGGAATGCGATGACTTGCTCAATTCCAAAAACTCAACAAAAGCTTCTTTTGAAGCGGCAACAGCCGCCAGCAAAGGCGCAAAAAAGAATTTTGATGACACAAGAATTTACGCACCCGATGACGGAATTATCATGACAAGAATTCAAGAGCCTGGAGCTTCTGTAACACCATCTCAGCCGATTTATACCATGGCAAAAAACAAACCTGTTTGGGTAAGGGCTTATATCCCTGAGCCTAATCTGGCAAATGTTAAATACGGCATGGAAGCAAAAGTTTTAACGGATACCAAAAACCCACAAACCGGAAAACAACGAGAATATAAAGGGCAGGTGGGATATATTTCGCCTGTTGCCGAATTTACTCCAAAAACAGTTCAGACAACGGATTTAAGAACCGATTTGGTTTACAGGATAAGGGTTTACATCTATGACCTTGACGAATATTTGCGTCAGGGCATGCCGGTTACGGTTAAAATCAAGCTGAACAGCTGAATGGGCGAATAGCTGAAAGGTTAATATTTTGGTTGCGAAGCAACAAATTGCACTTATTCACTTATTTACTTATTAACCTATTCACCTTCATAAAGCTTTTCATTAAATAATGAAAGATAAAAATGATATCAAGCATTGAAATTAAAAATTTAACCAAAAATTTTTCAGATAACTGCGCTGCAATTGATAACCTTAGCTTAAATATCGAAAAGGGTAAAATTACAGGGCTTATAGGTCCTGATGGGGCTGGAAAAACTACCCTGATAAGACTTATTGCAGGACTTTTAGTTCCCACCGAAGGCTCGATTTCAACATTGAACTTAAACCCAGAAACACAAAAGGAACTTATTAACCGAAAAATGGGTTATATGCCCCAAAAATTCGGGCTTTACGAAGATTTAAGCGTTATTGAAAACCTTACATTGTATGCGGATTTAAAAGGTATTGAAAAAAAAGACAGGGCAGAGATTTTTGAAAAACTTTTGACCTTTACGGATTTAAAAAACTTTCAACCGCGACTTGCAGGAGCACTTTCAGGGGGTATGAAACAAAAACTGGGACTTGCCTGTGCGCTTTTGGGAACTCCTGAATTTTTGCTGCTTGACGAACCTTCTGTCGGGGTTGACCCGATTTCAAGGCGTGAACTTATGCAAATGGTAAAAGAACTCGCAGGAGGCGGGATTACAATTCTTTGGTCAACGGCTTACCTTGATGAGGCGCACAGTTTTGACAACTGTATCGTCTTAAATGATGGCAAGATAATTTATAACGGTAAACCTCAGGAGTTAAGCTCAACTTCACAGGGCTTTGAAGATGAAGTAATAAAGCTTATGGGCGGTTATCAAAAAAAAGAATCAAAGCTTGCCAAAAGTTATGATTTAAGAGAGCAAGACGGTGAATTCGTAATTGAAGCACTTGATTTGGTTAAAAAATACGGAAATTTTTATGCGGTAAAAAATAATACTTTTCACATTAAAAAGGGTGAAATTTTCGGACTTTTAGGACCTAACGGTGCTGGGAAATCCACTTCCTTCAAGATGATGTGCGGACTTTCTACACCTACAAAAGGTACAGCTAAAATAATGGGGCAGGATATTTTAAAAAATCCTTCAAAAGCACGCTCGCATCTTGGTTACATGGCACAGAAATTCTCGCTTTACGGCGGATTAAATGTCGAACAAAACTTAAGATTTTTTTCAGGGATTTACGGGTTGGGCTTAAAGGAGCGAAAAGAAAAAATCGACGAAATAATAGATATTTTCCACTTTGAAAAATACTTAAAAAGCAAAGCCTCAGAACTTCCTCTGGGTTACAAACAAAGGCTTTCTCTGGCATGTGCGGTTATGCACTCGCCGCCTGTTTTATTCCTTGATGAGCCGACTTCAGGGGTTGATCCGATTTCAAGAAAAGAGTTTTGGAATCACATAACATCCCTTGCACAAAAAGGTGTAACCATAATGGTTACAACACACTTTATGGATGAGGCCGAATACTGCGATAGGATAAGCCTGTTTTATCGAGGCGAAACTATTGCACTTGGCACCCCGACCGAGCTTAAAAACATGGCCGGTGCAAAAAACATGGAAGAGGCGTTTGTCACGTTGATAGAAAGGAGTGAAGAAGTAAATAGGTGAATAAGTGACGCAGTTCTTTTTGAACAAAGTGAAAATTAGAAATGTGTCATTGCGAGGAGCGAAGAATGAGCGACGCGGCAATCCAAAAATACCCCTCACCCTAATTTCAAGCACTCAAGCAAGCTCTCGTGCTGAAATTCAACCCTCTCCCTCAAGGGGCGAGGGGTAAAAAAGAAAAGGTCAAAATAAACGGATGCAAATACTAAAAGCACTTATAAAAAAAGAATTTAACCAAATTTTCAGAGACCCCAGCAGTATTCTGATAGCATTTGTGCTGCCGCTTATTCTTTTGATAATTTACCGATACGGGGTAAACCTTGATACAGTAAAAATTCATATGGGAATAAAAATCGACGACACTTCACAGCAAGTAGTAACACTTATAGATTCTTTTAAAGGAAGCAAGTATGTTCAACCGATATTTTATCAGGATAAAAATAAAATGTACGATGATTTAACAGGTTCACACATTAGAGGAATTGTAGTAATACCCAACGATTTTTCAACCAAACTTGACAGGGGTGAAATAGCATCGGCGCAAGTCATAACAGACGGTTCGGAAGTTAACCTTGCCAATTATGCCCAAAATTACACAAAATCAATTCTTCAGCAGTGGCTTACTTATTCAAGCAAGTATTCAAAGAAAATTCCGCCGCCTTTGATTAACGTTCAGACAAGATTTTGGTATAATCAAAAAATAGACAGTCATTATTTTGTTCTGCCAGGCTCCTTGTCTGTTACGATGACTCTTATCGGAATGCTTTTGACCGCACTTGTAATAGCAAGGGAGTGGGAAAGAGGCACTATGGAAGCACTTCTTGCCACGAGAGTGAGAAAAATAGATATAGTGCTTGCAAAATACATTTCTTATTTTATTTTGGGGATGTCTTCGATGTCTTTTTGCGTGTTTTTATGTATAAGCGTTTTTCAAATTCCTTTCAAAGGAAGCTTTCTTGTGCTTTTTCTTTTTTCTGGACTGTTTTTGTTAACCGCAATGGGGCAGGGACTTTTGATTTCAACCCTTTTAAAAGATCAATATAATGCAAGCCAGGCAGCTCTTGTAGCAGGATTTTTACCTGCTTTGATGTTGTCAGGGCTTGTTTATCCGATAAATTCAATGCCGCTTCCGCTTCAAATACTTAGTGTATTTATGCCCGCAAGATACATGGTTTCATCTATTCAAAATGAATTTATGGCAGGCACGGTTTGGGGGATAATTTTACCGAATTGTCTTTTTTTAGCAACACTGAGTGTAATTTTGTTTGCCGTTGTATATAAAAAAACGGCAACCAGGCTTGAGGATTAAAAATGTTCAGAAGAATTTTATCACTGATAAAAAAAGAATTTATTGCAATATGGGCTGACCCTAGAAGTCGTATTCTTATTATTGTTCCACCGCTTTTGCAACTTTTTATCTTTGCTCATGCCGCAACTATGGAGGTCAGAAACCTTCATGTTGCTGTCCTTGACAAGAGTAATACCCTTCAATCAAGAGAACTTACAGCGGATTTTGCAAATTCAAGGTGGTTTAAAAAAATAATTTATGTAAAAGACGAAAATGAACTTGCAAAGCTTATAAGACAGCAAAAAGTTCAAATGGGGCTTTCTTTTAACACGGATTTTGCTACAAAACTTCTTGCCCAAAAAACCGCTGATGTTCAAGTCATAGTTGACGGAAGACAAACCAATGTCGCCGCGATAACAAACGGTTATGCCTCAGAAATAATAGCACAATACGAGGCAAAAAGTTTCCCCAAAAGGTATAAATCCGTACCGAGAATTAATCTTGAAGTGCGAAACTGGTATAACCCTAATCTTATTTTCCTCTGGTACACTGTAATTTCGCTTATTTCAATTCTTGCAACCACAATCGCGCTTGTTTTAACCGCTCTATCCATTGCAAGAGAAAGAGAATTGGGAACTTTTGACCAACTCATAGTCTCGCCTTTATCATCACTTGAAATTTTGATAGGAAAAACTGTTCCGCCATTAATCATATCTATAGTTCTTTCTTCAATAATGACACTTGCGGCAACTTTTGCATTCCAAATTCCTTTCACCGGCTCAATCTGGCTTTTTTGGATGGGAATGTTCTTTTATTTATTATCAATTTTGGGTGTCGGACTTTTTATATCTTCAATCTGCAAAACCCAACAACAGGCAATTCTTGGTGCTTTTACTTTTCAAATGCCGGCTATTTTGCTCTCCGGTTTTATTTCTCCAGTCGAGGAAATGCCGATATTTTTTCAATATTTTACCTATGTGAATCCTATCAGATTTTTTCTTGTAATAATGAAAGGTCTTTTTCTAAAAGCAATGCCACTGCATGATGTAGCGCAAAACATTATACCGCTTATTTTTATAGCAGTTTTGACCCTTTGTGTTGCGACATGGACTTTTAAACGAAATCTGGATTAAGATGATATGTATAAGGTCTGGCATTTCCGTTATAAGCTTGTGCCTCTACAACTTCACCGTATTTATTGTATAAAATTTTTCTGCTTATTTTTCCGTCAATATGTGAATAAGCAGTTTTTTCCCTGAGCCATAATTTGCCGTAATCAGGCGACAAAGTATCAGTTATCCTTTTATACAAACATTTTAAAATCCTTTTTCCGGCCGAGTTAAGCTCATGGATTATTACTTCGTTATTTTGATTTACAACTTTGTATTCTTGCACTTTTTTTGTTATATCCAATAAGTCCAAATTGTTTAACTTAAAAGCCGGAAGTGCTTTTTGAAAAGTAATTTTGCTATTGCCAAAATTCAAAGATACAGGTCTGATGTCCATTTCCACCCCTAAATAAAATATAAACACAATTCTGCTACAATAGTAACACACATGAATGATTTTTTCAATCCTTCACAGTATAAATTTTACCAAATTTCACAAATAAGGGCAACATATTTATTCTGTTTTAATAATTTGGTATAATAATTTCATGGATGTTAAAAAGAAAATTTTAATAGTTGACGATTCAAGAGGTTGGATTGAATACCATAAACAAACTATACAAAAGCTTTTCGGGGCGCAATTTGCCCTCGAAGAGGCAAATTGCGCCAGTGGGGGTTATGATATGGTTTACAATAACCTCAATATTCCTTATGCGCTGATAATTTCTGACCTGCAAATGGAACTTGATTTTGAGCCCAAATACGCAGGGGAATGGCTTATTGAACAGGTAAAGAACTTAAAAGAATACCAAAGTGTTCCAATCATAATAATTTCTGCAACTTACGACATAAGAAATATTGCATCGCAGCTTGGTGTAAACTGTCTTCCCAAATCAATCGCAGCAAGAGATTTAATGTCATACAAACTTGCCATTGAAGAGTGTTTAAGGTAAAAGTGTTTAAGATGAGGATTTTATGATTTCACCACAAGAGGCGTTGGAAAAGTTAATAGCAGGAAACGAACGGTTTGCACAAAACAAATCTATTCACCCCAACAGGTTTGAGGAAACAAGAGAAGTTTTATTAAAACAACAAAAACCTTTTGTTGCCGTACTTTCGTGCTCGGATTCCAGAGTTCCCATAGAGATAATTTTCGATGCAGGGCTGGGCGATATTTTTTCTGTCAGAACGGCAGGACATGTTCTTTCAAAAGAAGTTTTGGGAAGTTTGGAATATGCGGTTAAAACCTTAGGAGTAAAATTAGTTATAATTTTAGGGCATGAAAATTGCGGGGCGATAAGAGCCGCCATAGAAACCCAAAAAGATGACAGTAAAATATCAGAAAATTTAAAAGCAATAATGGAGCATATTTATCCGGCTATCGAAAGTTCGGAATGCATAGAAGACAGTGAAGATTTTCTTCATTGTGCTGTTGTTTCAAATATAAAATACCAGCTTCGGGATTTACTTAAGAAAGACGAATACCTTGCACAAAAAGTCAAAACAGGCGAAATCATGCTCAAAGGAGCTCTGTACAATCTTGCAACGGGAAAAGTTGAATTAGTGAATGGTAAATAAGAGTGAATAAGTAAATAAGTGAATAGGTGAATAAGTGCAATTATAATAATTTCAACTATTCAACTCTTCGACTCTTCAACTTATCAATTACTTCCCGATTTCTGTTGCTCTTGACGCCATTGCTTTTGTGATATTTATCAGCGCAAGGTTAGCCTCATAAGCCCTTTGTGCAAGCATGGCATCTGCTATATCAACCATAGGGTTAACGTTTGAAGCTCTTATGTAACCGTCTTTGTCGGCATCGGGGTGTCCGGGTTTATAAATTTTTTCACCCATTGTAGGGTCTTCAACAACCCCTGTAAAGGCAACTCCGCCTTGAACATAGGGCATTGCACCTGTTGAGAAAACATCGTTTTTCATCTCGTTCATAAGCCCGTGGAAAGAAATGTCTTCTGTTGCGTTTAAAACAGGGATTTTTCTTACGTAATTGGGCGTGTCAACGTTTGCGATGTTTTTTGCCGCAATATCAAGTCTTAAGCTGTGTACTTTGAGGCTTTTTGAGCCCATGTTCATTGAATCAAGTATTCCCATAATTATTTTCCTACGTTAATTACTGTTCTCATCTGCGTTATTATATTTGACATTCTTCTTGTTGCCATTGTGTATAAAAGCGAGTTTTTCTGAAGTTCCATAAGTTCGTTTGCAGGGTTAATTTCTTCGTAATTTCGGTCTTCCACTATTGCCGAAGGTCCAAGTTTGCCTGAGAGTTTTGTTTCTAAAGGGCTGTCCATTGAGCCCAAATATTGGCTGAAGTTTATGTCTTTTCTGACATATCCGGGTGTGTCAACATTGGCAAGGTTTGAACCGATTGCTTTTTGTCTTTGTGCAATCAAATCCATCATTAAAGATGCTTTGCCCATTGAATCTATCGGTGTGAATGTCATTTTTATCTCCTTATTTTTATCTTGGATTATCGGCGATTCGCAAAAGCGTGGTTTTGCTCATCCGGACGTGCTGGGACACTTCGTGTCACGGCGCACTTGCCGAAATCCGCTATGATTGTCTTATGTTAATTGCTTTGTTGTACATATCGTCAACTACCTTTGCCATACGCATACTTGCAATCATTGATGCGTTTAGCCTGAGCATTTCAGAAACCGAGTCGTAAACATTTACATTTGCCCTTTCGATTGAGCCCTGTGCGATGTAATTATGTTCTTTGACCAAAAAAGCTTCTCCGGATTCATCCGATGCTTTCATTTTATTGCCGTCACCTTGTGTCAGTCCTTCGGGATTGGCAAATTGCACAAGAGGAATTTTGCCCAATATTTCTCCGGATTTTCCGCCTGAATCGTAAGAAACGATATCGCCGTTTGGTTTTATGGCAAATTTATAGCAATTAGGCGGAATTTTTATTCCTTCGCCGACAAGCCAGTTATCGTTTGTTAAAAGATAACCGTTTTTCCCTTTTTTAAAAGAGCCGTCCCTGGTATATGCGACTTCACCCGAAGTGGAAGTTACCGGAATAAAGCCTTGTCCGTTTATTGCAACATCATAAGGATTGCCGGTGGATTGCATCATACCTACTTCATAATCTGTTCTGACTGCACCTTTTAAGTAACCGTCTTCTTGAAGCATCTGCTCAAATCTTACCGATTTATATCCGTTTGTGTTGTAATTGGCAAAATTATTTGCAACATAGCCCAATCTGTCAAATTGGGTTGTGGTGTTGTTTAAAGATTTTCTGATAATTCCTTGGATGTTGTACATATTTTATTCCTTTTTTAATTAGCTTACACTGCCCAGTTGAGAAATAGCTTTTGTGAGGTTTTGGCTCTGTATCATAAACAACTGCCTGTTAGCGTCAAATCCTCTTATTATAGGCATCATTGAAAGAAATTCGCGTTCAAGAGAAACGTTTGAGAATTCAGTATAACCTTGTTTTACATCGGGAGTGACAACAGCCGCTCCGTTTGAATCAACTACGCCTAAAGTTCCTACATATTCGACTTTGCCTTTTGCTTTGTTGAATAAACTTATTTTTCCGCCTGAGCCGACAATTACATCTTTTAGGCTTTCGGGCGGGTTGGGAAATTTTATCGCAAGCCCGTTGTTACCTAAAACTTTTGCATCATCGGTAGTCAAAAGATTTCCGAATTTATCAATTTTAAACCTTCCGTCGCGGGTTAGTTTTACACCGTTTTTTGTGGCTGTCTGAAAATAACCTTTGCCTGCAAGAGCAAGGTCTAAAGGGCTTGATGTTGCGGTAAGACGACCCACTTTATCATCAACGGTTGCAGAAATTCCGTTTACACCTAAAAATTCGGTGAAGGATGAAATTATAGGCTCTTTTCTCTGATAACCTACTTTGTCAAATCCGATAACGTTTTCGTTTATCATTCCTACAAGTTCGCTGTTTACATGCATCGCTCGAAGCGAAGCCGTAAGCCCGTTTTCGATAAAATTCACACCTGCGTTTATCTTCATAGCTGACCTCTTTTTGACGTTTATACTATTGATTTACGTCGGATTTTTAACCTGAAATATGAATTTTTTGTCAAAAATTCATACACATGGTGTATCTTGCTAAAGTTTTTAATGATTTTTCGGCTAAAGTCAATGCAAATTTAAAAGCAAATCTCAATTTTTACGCAAGCTTAATATTAATAATATTTTAATAACTTTTGTCTTTGCGAGGGGTTGAAAACCCCGAAGCAATCCAAAAAATTATAAACTAGAAAATTCTCACCAACTATTTTTGATGCCTCATTTCTTTTCTTTTTTTCTTGCGATTGAAAAAAAGAAAAGA
>DAOQAU010000002.1:63784-69478 GCA_035354275.1 Candidatus Gastranaerophilaceae bacterium | reverse complement strand
GCCTCTTGCGTCATCCTGAACTTATCAAAACGAATAAAAAATTACCCCCCCTTTTTTTGAGGAGCGGCGTTATTAGAGTAGGCGAAATGCAATGCCCGAAAATTTTATTGTCTGAGTGTAGCTTTAGCGAAACGAGTTTAAAATTTTCAATGGAATGAGCCGTACTCTAATAGTCGCGACGAGCAGGGGGTGGCTTTTGGCAGTACCTTTTGCCACCAAAAGGTACTTAAAAAATAATAAACATTTTGGATTGCTTCGGGGTAAATATATTGTTCACCCCTCGCAACGACAAAAAAATTATCATATTTAGTGCCTATTATTAAAAATTTATAAAGTTTAAGCCTTTTATAAACTTTCGGGGCATTTTTATTATATAATATATTCAACGTCTTAATTTTACGGTAATTTAAGGAAAAAGAAGTTTTGAGGAAATCTAAATTCACCCTGGCAATATTTATGGCTTTGGTATTGGGCGTTTTTGTCGGCTGGCTTTTTCCCGATTTTGCCCAAAAGCTTCACATTCTGGCGGTAATATTCCTGCGAATGGTAAAAATGATAATAGCACCTTTGCTTTTTGCGACTCTTGTTGTAGGTGTTGCAGGACACGGCGATGTTAAAAGTATAGGAAAAATAGGGCTTAAAACCCTTGTTTACTTTGAGGTGGTAACAACACTTGCGCTTATCATAGGATTGAGTGTGGGGAATTTTTTCAAGCCGGGCGAAGGGTTTGGGGTTACAATTAACCCTTCAAGCCTGAGAACTGCAACCGAAATGGCGGCAGTACATGTTCACAGTTCTTTTCATGAGTTAATTACGGAAGTATTTCCCACAAGCGTAATTCAATCCATGGCAGAAGGCAACTTGCTTCAAATAGTAGTATTTTCAATATTTTTCGCACTTGCTCTGTGTGCGGTGGGACAAAAAGCAAAACCTGTTTTAGATGTTTTAAATTCGCTTTCTGAAATTATGTTCAAATTTACCGAATATGTAATGTATTTTGCGCCTGTTGGGATTTTCGGTGCTATAGCTTCAACAGTCGGTGAAAACGGAGTAAGAGTTCTGCTGGGTTATGCAAAAGTTATTTTTGCGCTTTACTTTGCGCTTGCAATTTTTGTTGCAATGGTGCTTTTTATTGCCTGCAAGATAGCAAGAATTTCTTTGAGAAATTTAATCAAAGCAATCCAAGAGCCTGCCCTGCTTGCATTTTCTACCGCAAGCTCGGAGGCGGCTTTGCCTAAAGCAATGGAGATTATGGAAAAATTCGGCGTACCAAAAAATATTGTAGGCTTTGTAATGCCAACAGGATACACGTTTAACCTCGACGGAAGCACGCTTTATCTGGCACTGGGTGTACTTTTTGCGACACAGATTGTCGGAATTCACATGTCATTTAATCAACAGATTATGATAATGCTTGCGCTTATGCTTACAAGCAAAGGAATAGCTGCCGTTCCAAGGGTTTCTCTGATTGTGCTTGCTGGAACTCTTGCAAGCTTTAACATTCCTCTAATCGGGGTTGCCATTTTGCTAGGGATAGACCAAATTCTTGACATGGGAAGAACAACTGTAAACTTAATCGGAAACTGCGTTGCAACCGTAGTTATTGCAAGGTGGGAAAACGATTTTGACTATGATAAAATGAGAGAGTTCGTAAGGGAAGCAAAAATCAAAAAGATGCAGCCCGCATAATGGCGATATAAGGAATTAGAAATGGGAAAAGAATACAAAGACACACTGAATTTACCGCAAACCACTCTGGAGATGCGCGCAAACGCGGCGCAAAAAGAGCCTTTAATTCAAAAGAAGTGGGTTGAAGAAAATATTTATGACAAAATAATCGAAAAAAAAGATAAAAGTCATAAATTTGTCCTTCACGACGGCCCGCCTTATTTAAGCTCAGACAAAATTCACATCGGAACGGCTCTAAATAAAATTTTAAAAGACATTTTGATAAAATATAAAACTCAGGCAGGATTTTATTCGCCTTATGTTCCTGGTTATGACGGGCACGGACTTCCTATTGAAAATGCCGTTGTAAAAAACATAAAAGGAGGCAGAGAAGCACTCAGTCCGTTTGAATTAAGACAAAAGTGCAGAGAATTTGCCCACAAAAACTTAAAAGGTCAGGAAGCCGAATTTAAAAAACTGGGTGTTTTGGGCGACTGGGAAAACCCTTATTTGACTATTGATCCCGATTTTGAGGCAGAGCAAATAAGAGTTTTCGGACAAATGTACAAAAACGGCTATGTTGAAAAGGGCTTAAAACCTGTTTATTGGTGTGCAGCTTGCGAAACCGCACTTGCAGAAGCAGAAGTCGAATACGCAGACCACACTTCTACATCAATTTATGTAAGGTTTAAATTCGACGAAGAATCCATAAATAAAATCCAAAAAATTATCCCTTCACTCTTCACCGTTCACCGCTCACTATACGCAGTAATCTGGACCACAACTCCTTGGACAATTCCTTCCAATATGGCAATTTGTCTTCACCCTAAATTGGAATACACTTTCTTTGATTACAAAAATGATGTGTATGTAATTGCTCAGGCACTTTTGGCAAGCTTTTTACAGGGCGTTGGCTGGGAAGAAAAAGATATTAAAGTACTCGGCTCTGTTTTGGGCGAAGAATTGGAGCTTTTAAACACAATTCATCCGCTTTATGAGCGCAAATCTCCTATAATTTTGGGCGAACACGTAACAACAGATGCCGGAACAGGCGCGGTACATACCGCTCCCGGACACGGCTTAGAAGATTATGAGATAGGGGTTAAATACAATTTGGAAGTCTTTTCACCGCTTGACGGCAGAGGCATTTGGACAAATCAAGTGCCGGATTTAGAGGGTATTCCTTATTACAAAGGAAACGCCATTGTGATAGAAAGACTTGAACAAAAAGGTGCACTGCTTGCAAAATCAGAAATTATCCACTCTTATCCTCACTGCTGGCGATGCAAAAAACCGGTGATTTACCGCGCTACTCCTCAATGGTTTGTAAAAGTCGACAAATTCAGAAACGAAACGCTTGAAGAAATTAAAAAAGTAAAATGGATTCCCGCAAGCGGCGAAAACAGAATTTTTAACATGGTAGAAGGCCGCTCCGACTGGTGTATTTCGCGCCAAAGAGCTTGGGGGGTTCCAATTCCTGTTTTCTATTGCAAAGATTGCGGTGAAGTCATTGTAACAGATGAAACAATCAAACACGTTGCCGAATTATTCGACAAAGAAAGCTCCGATGCGTGGGTAAAATACAGCGAAAAAGAGTTGTTGCCGAACAATTTCAAATGTCCTAATTGCAAAGGCGAAAATTTCCGAAAAGAAAAAGACATTATGGATGTTTGGTTTGACTCCGGCATTACATGGCGCGCCGTTGTAGAAAAACGACAAAAAGAATTGGGCAACATCCCCGTTGAAATGTACCTTGAAGGCTCAGATCAGCACAGGGGTTGGTTTCAATCTTCGCTTCTGACTGCGATGGCAACGCAAAGTAAAGCACCTTATCAAGAAGTTTTAACCCACGGATTTGTGCTCGATGCAGAAGGCAGAAAAATGTCAAAATCTTTGGGCAATGTAGTTGCGCCCCAAGAAATTATCAAGGTCTATGGTGCCGATGTACTGAGGCTTTGGGCAGCTTCTGTGGATTACCGAAACGACATTAAAATAGGTGAAAACGTCATAAAACAGCTTGTTGAAATATTTAAAAAAATGAGAAACACCATGCGGTTTTTGCTCGGGAATATTTACGATTTTGACCCGCAAACCGATTATGTCCAGTATTCGGAACTCAAAAATCTGGACAAATTCGCACTGCACAAGCTTAACAGGCTGACAAAAGACGTAACAGAAGCCTTTGACAGCTACGAATTTTACAAATACTTCCAGTATTTGCAAAACTTTGCGGCTGTGGATTTAAGTGCATTTTATCTTGACATCGTAAAAGACAGACTCTACACCGCAGGCAAAAAATCCCTTTCAAGGCGGGCATGTCAGACAGTATTATTTGAAATATCTCAGGCACTTGTGAGGATTTTAACTCCTGTAATGCCTCATCAGGCAGAAGACATTTGGACAAGCGTTATCGAATGCCAAAAAGACGGTATGGAAAGTATTTTGCTTTCAAATTGGGTGAAATTCAACCCACGATGGGAAAACGCTCAATTAGAAGAAGAATTTGCAACAATATTAAAGGCAAGAGAGATTGTCACAAAAGCGATTGAGCCTCTTCGAGCCGACAAAAAAGTGGGAAGTTCTTTGGAGGTTGCAGTTTATGTTAAAGCACCCCAAGAAAGCCATGAAATTTTAAGCGCAAACCAAGACGAACTTTGTAATATTTTCATAACTTCTCAAGCCTTTTTGACGGAACAAAAACCTCAAAATATTTTAAACGAATACAAAGAAGAAGGCTTTTTTGTTTGGGTTACTCAGGCTCAAGGGCAAAAATGTGAACGCTGCTGGAAATACAGAACGCTGGGCGAACACGAAGGGCATGAAACAATATGTTCTGAGTGCGTTGATGCTATAAGTGAGTGAGTAGTGAGCTGTGAGCGGTGAGCGAGAAGCTGTTGCAATAATCGGTGCAGGACCTGCAGGATGCATGTGCGCTTACTTTGCCTCAAAAAATGCCGATGTGATTTTGTTTGATTATGCCCAACCGCTTCATACTCTGCTTTACACGGGCGGAGGAAGATGCAATTTGGCTTACGCCCAATACGATTTTAAAGAATTAGCAAAAAATTACCCCAGAGGCGAAAAGTTTTTGTACTCAGTTTTTTCACAATTTTCAACCTCAAATGCAATAGAATTTTTTGAAAAAATAGGAGTAAAAACTTACACTCAGCAAGATTCGAGAATTTTCCCGATCTCAAACAGCGCAAAAGAAGTCAAAGAAAAAATGCTCAAAAGCATTAAAAATTGCACGATTAAAAAAGAAAAAGTAATAAAAATAAAACCCCTCACCCTACCCTCGCCCTACGGCACCCCTCACCCCAACCCTCTCCCGCAAGGGGAGAGGGAGAGCAATTATAATAAAATCTTTAGCCCAAGGGGCGAGGGGAAAGAAAAATCAAAATTCCTCATCACAACCGACAAAAACAATTACTCCTTTGACAAAGTAGTAATTGCAACAGGCGGGCATGCCGGCTTTGATTTGGCGCAAAGTTTGGGGCATAAAATCATTAAACCAAAACCTTCTCTTGTCGGTTTAATAAGCAATGAAAATTTTTCTTCGCTTAAAGGTTTAAGCCTTAAAAACATTAAAGCTCAAGTATTTTTTAATGACAGATTAATCACAAAAGAAAATGAAGACATACTTTTTACACATCAAGGAGTATCAGGGCCTTTGATTTACAAAATTTCTTCCCTTTGCGCAAGACTTGATTACAACAGGCAAAATCCCCTGAAAATTAAGCTTGAATTTATCCCCGAAGATTTTGACCTGCAAATTGCTTTAAATTCAAACGTTAAAAAAAATATTAAAAATCTTCTTTGTGAATTTGTACCAAAATCAATGGCAGAATACATTTTGGGGCTAAATAATATTAAGGTTGACGACAAATGCTCTCAAATTAATTCCCAAAAAAGAGATTTAATTAAAAAATCCCTGTCTGAATTTGAAATAAATGCGATATCGCCGACAAAAGAAGGCGAAATCGTAACTTCCGGCGGAATTTGTCTTGATGAGATTAATTCCAAAAC
>DAOQAU010000002.1:0-63684 GCA_035354275.1 Candidatus Gastranaerophilaceae bacterium | reverse complement strand
ATCCCGCCAATAATTTTGTCGGCATAGCAATGCCGACCTACTTTACTTGTCTTCTTATAAACTTTGAAGACTGTTATAAACGTCAATCGTGACTTGGCAAATTTCCAGACCGCGCGCTTTAAGACTTTTTATTGTTTCGCCGTAGCAGACCAAAAGTGCTTTGTCTATTCCGTTTTCTTCTTCCAAAATCCCCATAATAAGCTGTGCATACTCTGTTTTTCTTGTGTGAGGCTCTATTTTATCTGCAAGAAAAATAATTTTCTCAAACTTACTCATATTAACCCTACCCAAAGTGTGCCAGCGGATTGCAGACAAAATTTCCTCATCTTCAACTCCAAAAGCAGTCTTTGCAACATAAGCACTAAGCGGAGCATGAAGAGTTTTAGGATTTACAAATTCACAAGACGCAACATCAAGTTTTTTATCTTGGATTATTTTTCGCATTTCTTCCACATCAAAAGATTTGGCACAATCATGCAAAAGTCCTGCAACATAAGCTTTTTTTTCATCTTGCCCGAATTTTTTTGCAAGCTCTACTGAACGCTTGGCACAGCCCAAAGAGTGTAAAAAACGCCCCTGACTCAAGTTTTTTTCAAGCCAAGCTAAAATCTCTTTGTCACTCTTGTTTGTATAATCCATTTTCTCTTATATACTCCATAACTTTAAGAGGGATTAAACCGGCAACAGACTGCCCTTTTACAATTCTTTCTCTAACCATAGAAGAAGACAAATCCACCGCATCCATTTTTGCAATCGTAAAATTGTAGCCCTTATATCTTAACAGCGCAAGTCTATCTTTATCAATCTCCTGCCCTCTGGGGAAAACTATAAAATCAACCAATGTCTTAAGTTTGTCTGCCTCATACCATTCTGTAACTTCTCTGAAAGCGTCCATTCCTATTATAAAAGCAATTTTCCCTTCGATTTTATATCTTTTATAAAGTTCTTCTATCGTAAGATAAGTATAAGAATATCTTTCGTTTTGAAATTCAATATTACTTATAGAAAAAGAGGTGTTGCCTTCGATTGCAATTTTGACCATCTGTAGTCTATGGTTTGCCAAATCATCGTCAAATTCCTTATGCGGCGGCTTATAAGCAGGGATAAACAAAATAGTGTCAAAGTTATAAACTTTCTTTACAAAACCTGCCATAGCCATATGAATACTGTGAATGGGATTAAAAGTTCCCTGAAACACGCATAATTTCATACTTATTCCTTAAACTAAATGCCTACATTATTATACCATAATAAATCTCACCGAGGCAATTAAGAAAAGAAGCAACAAATTGTTTATACTTTTGTCTTGAAATTTCACCGTTTAAAACAATATCTGCTCTTTTCATGCAAGGTCTTATATAAATTTCTGCCTTATCTGTTGCATTTTGAAAAATTCTGTCGGCAGAGTCTCCCAGCCCTCTTTTTTGTGCCCTTTCGTAAAATCTTCTTTTTTGAACGGATTTATCTATATCAACATAAATTTTAAAATCAAAAACATCCGCAATTTCATCGGTTAAAGTAAAAAGCCCTTCTGAAATTACCACAGAACAAGGATTAGCCTTTGTGTGATTTTCAAATCTTTTTGCAGTTCCCGACATATCGTATTTGGGGAGCAAAACGCTTTGCTTGCTTAAAAGAGCTTGAATGTGTTTTTTCATCAGGCTCAATTCCATTGCCTGCGGAACATCTAAATCGTAAGTTTTTACAAACTCGGCAAAAGAACCCGCTTTTTGGACTTCTTTTGAGCGGTCATAGTAGTAATCGTCGGTGTTAATTGTAGTTACGACATTTTCTAGAATAAATTCTTGCGCAAAACTGTTTATGACATCTATTGAATCTGTTACTATAGTGGATTTTCCGCTTGCGGTTTCCCCGCAAATTCCAATCGCTGCAGGTCTGAAAGCAAGCCCCGATAAAAACATCGCAACTTTTTTAACCAATAAAGGCGAAATTTCCAAAAAAATAGAGTCGCTTGAATTCAACTCCTTATAAAATAAATCTCTTAATGCCGTCTCTAATTTTTGAAAACGATTTTTATGAATTGGGCTTGCGACACAATTTCTTTGGGCAGTATCTAAATCGGTATTCAAAATCGTATTCAAAATTTTTCCTTCTTCAAATAAAATTTTTTCTGTATTTTTTATATTAAACCCCAAAAAAAAATAATTTGCCAGTGGTTTTATAAAAATTTAATAAGTAAATTAGGGTAGATATTCCCCGACCTCCCCATCTTTTGGATTGCTTCGCTCCCGTTGGTCGCTCGCAATGACATCAATTTTATAACTTTTCAGCTCTTCACCTATTCAACCAATTATTATCCTGCATATTTTTTAGCGTACTGCTCGGCGGAATCTGCTTTTTGGAGCGCAAGTGCGAGTTTTTGCTCAGCTTCTGTCATTTGTTGAGTTTTTTCTTGCTTTATAGGCTCTGCCGAAGGAACATAAGTTCTTGCAGGTGCAGGCGGAGTCTGATTTGCTGTTTTGGGCGGATAAACCAAAGAGGTTTCAGTGTTTGGCTGCACAGCGGCAGGCTGAACAACAGGCTGCAAAGCTTGCCCAGGCGCAATTTGCTGTTGAGAAGCAGGCTGCTGTGGCTGAACTGCCTGAGGAACAGGTTTATTTGCTTGCTGATTATACATATTTACTAAATTACCGCTTTGTGCAGGGGGAGTGATTAAAGATGTAGGCACTGCCCCTTGCTGATTTGTCGGTTGCGATTTAATTTGTTCGGGTGCTTTTGACTCTTTGTCATCATCAAGTACCGATTTTGTAGGTCTGCCGAATATAAGATGAGATGCTTTTGCAAAATATTTTGCAAGAAACGGAGCAAAAACCATACTGAAAAGTAAAAACCTTGCAGGAACCCCTGCTGCGCCTTTAAGCTTATATTTAAATTTACCAAAACCTTTTAATATAGCGTTTGCATCTTTTCCGGCATAAGGTTTTATTCTTTCTAAGCCGACTGAAACCATTTTCCCCGCCCATTTCAAAGGATTATAAACAATATTTTTAAGATGTTTTGCGCTTCTAACTAAGAATTTATCGCTTTTTAAAATTTTGGTATTTCCTTTTAATAAAATTCCTAAATCTTTTCTGGCTTTTAAGTATTTGACTTTGCTTATTGTTCCGGCATCAACACTTGCATTAAGTTTTTCCAAAGCTTTTCTGTAAAAATCGACTTGTTTTTCACTCATTCCGATATATTTAAGCCCTCCTGCTCCATGCATAAGTGCCATACTTGAAGGAATTGTTAAATAAAATCCTAAATCATAAAATACATTTTCTGAAAAAGTCTTTACTTTTTGACCTTTTGGAGCTTTTGCTGCTTTTATAAGTGCTGATGCAAAAATGTAAGCCTGCATCAAAATGGCAAATTTGCCTCCAGCTGTACCGTTTGTAAACCCTTCTAAAGTCCTGATGCTCATTTTTGGTAAAACCTTACCGACTACATTAAGATTAGGGTTAGGATTTTTTAACCCTTTTAAGAAAGTTAATTTATTTGCAAGTTCAGAAAAATAAACTTTTCTTTGCAAAAACTTTGGCAAAGGCATTCTACCCAATTTTTTAAGCATTACAAAAGCATCGCCTTTTTGTTTTTTGCAAATATCAATTATATCGTCTATATGTTTGTATGGATCTTTTTTAATATTTTCATATAATACTTTATCAATTTTTAAAGCTTTAAGCGCGTCGTCCAAACTATTGTGCTGAGCAACAAAAACATCCAAAGCTTGAGAAGCATCTGTTGCAACTTCAGAAATAGTCCCTTTTGACATCACTTTTGCCATCTGAAATTCAGGTGCAGTAGGAGTTTTGAACATTGCAGACAATATACTGCTTTTGTCAATAATTTTTGTTTTAGCAAAGTTTTTTATATTTGAAAAAATATTACCTGCATGTTTTGCACCCGGAGATTTAAAAACCTTATTTTCTCCGATATTGTGACCAAAATCTGCTATTTTTTGCAAAATATTTTTTCCGTTAGCATCAGAACAGGCATAATTAAATTTTGCCATTAAATGACCGATAGCTGCCCAAATAGGCATCATAACACCAAGCAAAAGTACAGGATTTTCTTCTTCTTTTGCCTGTTTTACAAGCCCATTTTGATTAACGCTTTGTTTAACTTTTTCAGCATCAACAGGTATTGCGGGTGTTGCCGAAAACCCCTGCGGATATTGATTTAACTTTGTATTAATCGGATATGTCATAACTTTACTGTATTCCTACCTTTATTATATAAAAACATTTTTGAACCAAAAATTGTTAAAAAAAAGCTTTAAAAATATTAATTTATGTAACAGTTTTCAGTAAACCTGAAATCCAACTCTTGGTATATACTTTATATATACGAGAGCAAAAACGAGGCAAAAATCCGATGATTTTAAAACCTGTCAAAAAAGAAGTCGAAGAAGATGCAACAGACAAAATCCAAGAAGAAAAAGTTGTTCAAGCTCCTTTTGTTGACCGCTCCGAAGATTTATTTGAATATATGGAAATGATTGCATTCAACAACAGGTCAATCCTGAAAATCGCCTAACTCCTTTCAAAGTTTACACATAAAAACAAACCCCCTACACCCCAACCTACCCTACCTTCCCTTCAAAAGATTTTCGCCCGAAATTTTTCGGGCTTTTTATTTGGATTGATGAGTTGAAAAGTCGAACAGTCGAAGAGTTGAAAAGTTCATGAGCTTGTAAATTCTTCTCACTTCTCACTTCTCACCTCTCACCATTTACCATTTACCATTTACTATTTACTCACTTTAATAACAATCAGATTTCTTTGATACGTTTGTTCTGATTTTAATTCATATTCAATGATTTCAACAACTTTTAAATTGTATTTTTTTAAAGTTTTTTGGGCTTCTTTAATCTCATCAAGTGCTCTTTTTGACTTGTATGCAATAAAATATCCGCCCGTTTTTAAATTAGGAATTGCGTACTTTAAAATTTTATCCAAAGGCGCAAGTGCTCTTGTAACAACATAATCAAACTTTTCAGGGTTTTGCGCCGGTAAATTTTCAACCCTGCCCCAAATCGGATAAAGATTTTCTAATTCAAGTTCTTTTTTGATTTCTTCCACCGCATTAATTTTTTTGCTTATGCTGTCTATTGCAAAAACTTCCAAAACCGGATAAAAAATTGCAATAGGAACAGCTGGAAGCCCGCCGCCTGTTCCCATGTCAAGGAGTTTTTGACCTTTTTTTATTTTATGTTTTTGAAAAAATTTATCTATTGCAAGAGAATCTGATACATGTTTTTTGAGAAAAACTTTTTCATCGTTTTTTGAAATCAAATTGAGGCGCGAATTTTTTTCAAGAAAAATTCGCGCATATTTTTCAATAATCGCCGTTTTTTCTCCAAAATCATTCATTGCCAAACCTGTTTATAAGTTCAATAAATTTTTCTTCACCTATTCTTAATTTTACATCCTTAAGCCTTAGCTGAATTTTATCGGAATTTTCTTTATCAGATTCTTTTTCGATAATTTTCAATGCTCCGAGATAATTTTTAATAGCCATTTCATCATTAAGCGAATCATAGAAAAAATCGCCCAAGGCCAGCTGTGCAGATGCCATATAAAATTTGTCATTTAAAAAACTTGCGCTTTCAAATGCAGCTTCAAGATATTTAAGTGTTTCCTGGGGGCTTCTTATACTTAAAATAACGGCAAGCTTTGACGAAGAATGATATAATCCATCATAATTACCGTTTTTATTATAAATTTCAAAAGCCCTAAAATAGTGTTCCCTTGCAGATTTTGAATTTTCCTGTTCCAGATACAAATCAGCAAGATTTGAATTTGCAAGAGCAACAAAATTATTATCCGATTCCAAATCAAGATTAATGCATTTTAAATAATATTCTTGAGCAAGCTGAGTTTCATTATTATCATCCAAAAAGGCAGCAAAACGAAAATAAAGCTCCATTAAGACATTATTATCAATAACGTCTTTTGAAATTTTAACCGCTTGTTTATAATATTCAAATGTTTTTTGGGTATTAGAAAGGTTGTCTTCAACAACTGCAAGATGCATTAAAGCTTTTATTCTTAAGATATCTGTAATTTCTTCGCACTTTAAAATATCTTCCAAAATAAATTTTGCCTGTTCTGTTTTATAATTTTCAATAAATATGTTAGAAATTGT
This sequence comes from Candidatus Gastranaerophilaceae bacterium, assembly GCA_035354275.1. Lineage (GTDB taxonomy): Bacteria > Cyanobacteriota > Vampirovibrionia > Gastranaerophilales > Gastranaerophilaceae > DAOQAU01. The sequence goes on along the minus strand of DAOQAU010000002.1, from coordinate 57,534 downwards.
AAGTTTTATTTCATTTGCTTCTGTTGTTTTTCCTTGCTGTAAAAATTTTTCCTGAGCAAGATTAAAATACTTAAGTGCGTTTTCAATATCTGCCATTTTTTGGTATGCAAAAGCAAGCTCCGTATAAATAAACGGTAAATCTTTTTTATTTTCAAGAGTGTCTTCGCGCAAAAGTAATTCTTTGCAAAAATCGATTACCAATCCGTAATTATAAGCCCTTTTTGCATCTTTAATGTTTTTTATCAAATCCGAGATACTTATTTTTTTAACTTCTTCAGCTTTTTGTAATTTTTCATGGGGAAAAATTTGAGAAACAATGCGAGTTTTATCTTTTGCCTCAGGGTTAAACGTTTTTACTTCCACCTCTTTTTTAGTCTCCGAAAAAGGAGCAGAAACAACACTTTGACTGCTTGCCGACGTCGGATGACCCAAATCAAATTCAAGACCTTTTGCATAAGACAAATAGCCTATATCAATATTTTTATCCTCTAATGTGTTTATTTTTTTAGGAAGGAAAAATTCATGGTATTTGATTTCTTTTCTCATGGTTTGCCTTGAAATTAAAATGTTTCGCTCAAAAGGTTTTAGAGGAAGTTGTGTTTTGTAAATATCAACAATGTATTGATGCATTTTTTGTACAATATTGGCAGGCGGCTCAATATCAAACCTGTCTTTAAAAAACTCGTGAATATACACCGAAGAATTATTTTTAACAAGAATAAAATTATCTTTCAAATTTTTCATTTTTTGTTCGTCATAAACATCTAATATTTTTAGCAGCTCAATATTTACAGGGTGGCGAAGCATTGATAAAAACCAAAATAAATTTTTTGCCTCGGAAGAAATAAACCCTAAAGTTTGCCTTGACAAAAACTCGTCAAGAGTTAAAAAACTTTCGCTGAATTCTCTTAAAAACTGAATGGGCTCAAGGTTTTTTGACTTAATTAAATTAATTACAAGCGAGGTAAAAAACATATACCCCCTTGTCTGTTTATAAAATTCTTCCAAAATTTTAGGCGGAAGTTTTATGCCTTCGGACTTGAGATATTTTTCAAAAATGCCTTGAGAAAAAGCACTTAGAGCAACTTTTTCAAGCCTCACAGAAGGATTGTTAAAATATTCCTGCTCAAAAGTTTTAGAAATAATAACAGCTTTTACTTTGTTAAGTTTGCACAAATGCATTATAAAATCCAAAATTTCTTGCCGATTTTCAGATAAAATTGAATCAAAAGAATCCAAGATTATAACAAAAGGTCTTTCTATTTGAGAAAAATATACGTTTATTTTCTCGGCAAAATTTTCGGTCTTAACTTTAGGCTCAACAATCAATTTTTTATCCGCAAGCCTTCTGAATTCTGCAAAAAACGAAAGCAAAATATCATCCAGAATGGTTGAACTTGAACAAAAATAACTCAACAAGACTGTTTCTGCCGATAAAAAACTTGCAGTGTAATTAATGACCTGCGTTTTGCCGGTTCCTAAAAAACCGCTTACGTACAATAAATTGGATGTTTCTTTATAAAAATTATAAATTTTTTCAATTTGGGAATAATTGTTTTCAAGCAAAAATTTATCGATGGAAAATTTTTCCTGATTAAATAAATCTTCTTTATCCAAAAAAATATTTAAAAAATTATATTTCATGAATTAATTCTATAATATTTTTGACATTTTGGCAATTTTATACAGTAAATAGTAAATGGTAAATGGTAAATAGAAGTGAATGGGTAAATAAGTGAATAAGTCCAATTTGTCGCTTCGCGACTAATATAAAACTCTTCAACTATTCGACTATTCGACTTTTAAACTAAAATAACCTTTCAGCCTTTCACCCGTTCAGCCATTCAGCTAAATACATTTACCCCCTCTTGCACTTTTGGCGGTTTAATAGTAAAATATTATCATTGGAGAGGATTATGGAATTTTTCAGAAAACATCAGAAGATAATTATTGCAATAATAGCTTTTACATTCATTTCATGGACTGTAGGGCTTATGATGCTGCCTCTTTTAATAAAATAGAGGATGAGGAAAAATTCAAAAAATGACAATTTTTTGTAATTTTTCAAATCCGAACTAAGAAGTGCTAAACCCATACAGGCTGAGGGATAGCCGGCGGTATGGGTATAAGCCGAACAAGGTAAACGGTGAATAAAAATATATTTAAAATATTTGCGATTTTTTTCTTTGCAACGGCAATGCTGAGCTTTGTTGCCATGCCTTGTTTTGCAAACACGGAACTTCAACAAAAACAACAGCAGACAAGAGCAAAAATTAACCATTTAAAATGGCTTGAAAACTTAGAAACAAATAAACTTTATAAAAATCAGCAAAAACTTGAGAGAACAACTTCATCGCTGGTTGAATCCAGACAGCAATTAAACACTACTCAAAGCAAGTTAAGTAATTTAGAAACAGATTTATCAAGATCTTTGTCTGATTTTTCCGAAATAGAGTTTCAGATGAAAAGAAGAATAAGACAGATTTTCAAAAGCCAAAGAGGGGGATTTTTTGAATTACTGTTAAGCGCACAGGATTTTAATTCCTTTTTGGACAGGCTCTATTTTGAAGGAATAGTCATAAGAGGCGACTATCGCAGAATGAATTATGCCAGAATGAAGGCTAAAGAAATTGCGCTTTTGAAGTATAATATTGAAGAACAAAAAAGAGTACTTTCGCGTTCTATAAAAAATATAAATTATCAGCAACAAGCTATTCAGCAAGACATTGCCCGAAACGAAAATATGATTCACAGATTAAGGACTGACCGCAGAACTTATGAGCAGGCAGAAAGAGAGCTTGCCAGACAATCCGAAAGCATCCAGGCAATGATTTCAAGAGGGAGTCATGCTTCAGATATCAGGATTGTTTCAGGATTTATAAAACCCATAAGCGGAAGAATAACCTCGCCTTTCGGTTGGAGAAGGCACCCGATATTTAACAGCAGGAGTTTCCACTCCGGCATAGATATAGGCGGGCCTTACAACGGAAGCATAAGAGCCTCAAATGCAGGAAAAGTGATTTATACAGGCTGGTACGGAGGATACGGAAAAGTCGTTATATTAGACCATGGACAAGTAAACGGAACTCCTACCACAACATTATATGCCCATTTAAATTCATCCCGAGTAAGCGTCGGAGAATACGTTTCCAAAGGACAAGTCGTAGGATATGAAGGCACAACAGGATACAGCACAGGGCCTCACTTACATTTTGAAGTTAGAATTAACGGAAGGCCCAATAATCCTTTAAATTACATATAGAAAGAATCTATGAAAAAAAATCTGATTTTATTATTAATAGTTTTAGCGACATCTTCAGGGCTTGCCTTTGCGGGACAAGAGCCTAAGGTTATTTCTGATATCGACAGCAAAAAGCAAACTATGGATTCTTTTTCCGAAATTAACAGTTATACAAATAACTTTTTTACATCCGTAATAACCCAACAAGAAAAAGAAAGATTAAAAAAACTGAAAGAAGAATCCATTTCTAAAACCGACCAAGTACCCGGCGAAGGGCAGATGCGCGGAACACTGCCTCCTGTAAAAAAAATTCGGCTTGCAATAAAAAATAAAGGTAAAAAAACACAAGAAACTTCCGCCCAAACAACCGCTTCCAAAAATCAAGCGTTGTTGGATTGCAATACTATGGAATATTTTGCCGACAGGACAGAGCTTGAAGCAAACGGTAACGTTGTATTATTTTTCCCTAAAAACAATTCCACCATAAAAGCCGACAAAATGATTTATAACCAAACCTCCAACCTGATTAAAGCATTCGGAAAAGTTGTTTTAATAAGCGACGGAAAAGAATTAACCGGCGATTACATGCAGGTGGATTTAAATGAAGAAAACGCATTTTTGGAAAAACCCGAAGGCGACATTTTCCAAATTCAGGCAAAAGCTAAAATGGGCTATATGTACGGCGATAAAATAATCCAAGAGCAAGGAAGTCTTTATATTAAAAAGAAAATGCCCATTAATCTTCGCTCAGACATGTTTGGACCTGATTTAAGTACAATGTACCTTGCAAATCAAGATAAAGCTCTTTATAAAAAAGATTCTCACGGAGAAAAATTCAAAATCAAAACCAATGATTTAATAATTAACTCCAAAGATGAGCACGACACGGTAACTCTAAAACATGCAGAAATTTATTTTGACGAGAAAAAAATCGGAACAATCCCTTCAATCACGGTGCATACAAACAAGAACCAAGATTACGTCGAAGCAGATTATCCTGAACTTGGAACAACAACAAATTTGGGCTTTTATGCAGGACCGGGTTTTGTTTTTGATACTCCGAAAGGCTCTACCGTAAAACTTATTCCTATGTTTAACTATAACGCAGGTAAAATTGGTGCAGGCGGAATTGCAAAATTCAAAAATGCAACAAATAAAACCGATATCGCCTACGGAACAGCCGGTGAAATGTTTATAGTAAGAGGTAAACAGAGACTTGATGACAATTTATATTTGCAATACGGATCAAATGCTTATATGGATGACTGGTTTATGGGCTTCAGAATGCCAAAATATATGGCTGAAGTATATTACGATGACAGAGTTTTAAACGAAAACTTTTTAGGCAAAAATCTTGATATGATGTTTTCACAAAGATTTGCAGCAGGTTACATGCAAGACGGTGATGTTGGTGACGGCAACATCGGAGCACTAAAAAGCGAAGGCGGAATAGGAACTTTAAGATTAAAATATATGACCGAAGTTTCTCAAACAATTTACAATTTTAATTGCGAAAGATTTATGCAAGATGCGTCTTTAAAAACAATTAAAAACAAAGACGATATTTTGGCCGCAAGGCTTGAAATGGTATTCCAAGGTGCCGCTTCACTTTACGGAACAGGCGACACCCAAATGCTTGCAAGAGTAGGTCCAAGACTTCATACTCAATATAAATACTGGATGCAAGATGTCGGATATTTTCTATCCGGCTACAACGACAATACTCCGATGCCTTTATTTGATAAATACATGTATGGACGCTCCAATGCCTATGTAAGAGAAACATTAAGGCTTACAAAATATCTCACACTATCATGGTTTGGCTCTGTAAACTTAACAAACGACGCATGGAACGGCTCTTTAATGCAGGAAAATTCTTTCTTCTTTTCATTGGGCCCCGACGACATAAAGCTTCATGTAGGATATGATACAGTAAGGCAACAATCCTTTGTTACAATGGCTCTTGCGCTTGATGCAAAAGGCTCTACTATTGAATATAAAAGAATGGAAATCAAAAATCCCGACACTTTAGGAAAACAAAAAAACGGCAAAAACAACCCTAACAACACTTTTGCTCCTACAACACAAGATGATGATTCAGGCATAGAAAGAGCTGATGTTATCGAAATTAAAAATGACAATGAAACTATTTAAAATCAAAAGAGGTTTTAATGTTAAACGATTTAAAAAATGAAATCATAAAATACGGGGATATTGTTGATGCAAAAGGATTTTCACCCGGAGCCTCGGGAAACATTTCTGTTCGTTATAAAGATAAAATAATAATAACCGCGTCAGGCTCTTCAAACGGTGATTTGGCTTGGGAAGATTTAGTTGTAATAGACTTTGAAGGAAAAGTTATTGAAGGAGACAAAAAAGCTTCAAGCGAAAAAATGCTCCACGTTGCTTTTTACAAAAAAAGGTCCGATATAAATGCAATAATCCATGTCCATCCGTCATATTTAAGTTCTTTTGCCGCGGCAGGAAAAGGCTTGGAAGAACCGGTTATGGCAGAAAATGTTTATTATTTCGGCAAAATTCCTCTTGCGCCTTATGCTCTTCCTTCATCAAAAGAACTTGTTGAAAAAACCGAAAAATATTTTGAAAAACACAATGCGGTTTTAATGGCAAATCACGGATTTATAGTGGGCGATATTAATTTAAAACAAGCTTATTTAAAGTTAGAACTTGCAGAATCTTATGCGCAGGTAGTATTAAACGCAAAACTTCTAGGCGGAGCGGTTTTGCTAAATAAAAAAGAAGTCGAAGAAATCGAAGCCTTAAAAATATAAATTTATTTAACCAGCTTTACTTCAGGGTCAAGAATGTAATTTTTAATAAGATTTTTTCTCGATTGAAAGACAAAATCATGCCTGGGCATAGAAAAGTACTTACTCTTTTGTGCTGTTTTAGAATCTGTTTTAAAAATTTTTTCGCTCATTTTGCAACAATAAACGTTTTTTTTGTAAAAAGCCTTAGACAAAATATTTATTATAAGAATATTTTTTGTTACAATAAAATTTGATTTGGGGTAAAAAATATGATATCAAGACAAAAAATAACACTTATTGCAATTATAATTTTTGCTGTGATTGCGATTGCTTTTATAAATACTCCGAAAATTTGGACTCCGGAGAGTATAAGCAACAAAAAATATACCCAAGCTTTGGAAAAATATAAAAACAACGACTTATCCCAAGCTTATGCCGATTTTGAAAAAATACCAAAAACATCAAAACTCAAACCGGCAGCACTTTACAGACAAGCTTTTTGTGCCGAGCAACTTTCAGATAAAAAAGGAGCCATTAAAAAATATAACGAAATAATCAAAAAATACAAAAATTCAAAAATAGCCCTTAAGGCAAAATATTCCAAAGCGCAGTACCTGTATGAAGAAAAAAGCTATAAAAAAGCAAAAAAAGAATTCAAAGAAATTATTAGAAAATACCCCCAAAGTGATTACGCGCTTGCTTCAGGCTATTACATGGGCTCGATTGAAACCCTCCATATCGAAAGAGTAAAAAACAAAAAAAAGAAAAATAAAACAATTAAAAAAGCTTCACATTATTTCAGAAATTATCTCAAAGAAGCACCCTCGGGAAGATTTTCAATAAATTGTATAGAAAAATGGATTTTATTAAATAAAAAACTCAAAAACGAAGATAATCTGATAATAGCCAAATCCTACATGGCAAATGGCGATTTCAAAAATGCGCAAAAATATCTTAATTACACAAACATAAACATCTCATGGCCTTATTTTGTCCAAAACGCTTATTCAATGAAAGATTATTCAAAGGTAAAATATTACACGCAATTCGGACTAAAAGAGCCTCCTGTTAATGCTGTTGCAATAAATGAAGCCCCTGAAGACACAATCGATAATAAGGCTGTTTATGATGCAATCGACACTTATCTTTCAATAAGCCAAAACCCAAAAACATCTATATCATATCTTTTGAGTTTGTCTGAAAATGCGCCCGGTCATGATTATCTGCTTTACAAAAATTGTCTTAACATGCCCCAAAATCTTCAATTAGCTTGCTTTAACACCCTATACCGCAAATACCCAAAAGGTCAATTCGCGGCAGAATCACTTTCAAATATTTTTTACGAAAAAATCAAAACAAGAGACTACTACACAGCCAAAAAAATAGGCTCAGAGCATCTTAGCAATTTCCCGAAAACAAACTCTACCCCAAGGGTTATGTTTTGGCTTGCAAAAATTAATGAAAAGACAAAAAATTATGACATTGCGATAAATTTTTACAAAAATCTCATTCTGCAATTTCCCGATGATTATTACGCATACCATTCCTATCTGAATTTAAACGGGTTTAAAAATCTAAGTTTAACGGCAGAAGAACTTGAAAATAAAGAAATTTTATTCCCTTACAAAAAAAATTCCGAAAACGAATTAATAATAAAACTCGCGCAAGTCAAGGACTGGGGACTTATAAACGAACTTTGCAAAGATGACGATTTTATTCAAAGCTGGCTTAAGTATCAACAGGGAGATTTTTCTTCTTCTGCAAGAATTGCAAGAGACGCTATGGATAAACTTGAAACTAAACCCGACAGAAAAGACCCCCGTTGGAGACTTGTTTATCCGATTCATTTTTATAAAGAGATTAAAGAAAACGCCAAAATATTTAACAACAACCCTGTATTAATCCTTTCAATAATAAGAGAAGAAAGCTATTTCAACCCCAAAAGCATAAGCCCTGTGGGCGCAATGGGGCTTATGCAGCTTATGCCGATAACAGCAAGCGAAGTGGGAAAAGACAGAGGAATTAATCTTTTAAGTGATAAATTTTTGCTCCAGCCCGACATAAACATAAAAATCGGAAATATTTACTATTCAAGACTCAGAAAAGTGCTTTTTGATAAAGACATCTTAGCTGTTCTTGCCTACAATGGTGGAATAGGCTCTGTTTCAAGATGGAAAGAAGATATAAATTTTGCCGACATCGATGATTTTGTAGAACAAATCCCCTACCTTGAAACCCAAAATTATCTCAAAAAAGTTTATAAGAGTTATTGGAATTATGTGAGAATTTATTCAAACGATTAAACGTAAATTTTTGTAAACTTTATGTACTTTTACCCTTAAATAATTAAACTTCAGGTGTGATTATTCCGATTAAATTATTGTAAGTATCGAAATTAAGGGATAAAAATGTCAAATTCTGTTAACACATCTAATTATGGGCAATTTGGTTTAACCTGGGGTAGCATGGGGCAGGGTTTTCGTGCGTTTGGGGAAAATATCGGTGCAAGAGTAAGCGAAGCACTTGAAAAGCCTAACGAAGAATTAAATAATTTCTTTGATCAGGTGGAATTTGTGCAAAGTGAAGATTATGAAAAACTAAGAGAGTATTACAACATAGCTGCTTTTAATACAACCATGGCAATGAACAGAGAAAATTTAATGACAAACGGAAAAACGCCAAAACTAAGTATTAAAGGCTAATTTATTGTATAAACTTTTCTGTAATAAAGCGCAACACCTGCAAGAGTAAGCAGGATGTTTGCTGCCCATGCTGCAATAAAAGGATGCAGTGAGCCCGCTTCACCAAAAGACAGCGACAAGGCTCTAATCAAATAATAAGTAAAAATTATCAAAATACTGAACAAAAATCCTCTGTTGTATCTTACCCGAGGCGGGGTAATAGCAAGCGGAACACCTATTAAAACAAGCACTATGGTGGTAATCGGAAGCGCAAGTTTATCAAAAAGCTGTATGAGATAAAAGTTTTTTTGCTCCGAAATTTTATCACGATTTTCTATCATGTATTTAATCAAAGAGGTAAAATTATGCTCTTTTGCAACATTTTGATTTAACTCTCTTGATAAATCTATCCCAAACTGTGCTATAGAGTGTTCAAAGAAAGTCGTATTTAAAATTTTGCCTTCTTTAGCGACAGTATAAATAGCCCCGCGGTTAAATTCCCAGCCCGAAGGAGAGGTGCCGCCATCTTGTGCCTGAAGGACCTGAATTGTATCATCTTTTCCTAAATCCAAAACGGTAATGTTGTGAAGCACTTTATCTTTGCAATAGCCTACATAAAAAAGCCTTTTAAGTGTTCCGTTATCTCTTAATTCCTTAAAAATAAAGTTCTGTTTGCCCTCGGGGATGTTTTTTTGTCCCAAAGCCCACAGGGCCAAATCCTTTGACTGTTTTGTCATTACAGGTACAACCGTTTCGTTAATCGCAAAACTTGCAAGACACATAATAGCAGCGAATATAAAAATAGGTTTTGCTATCCTGTTAATTCCTATTCCGCAAGAGCGCATAACGGTAATTTCAGATGCCAAAGAAAGCCTGTTAAGAGTCATTACGGTCGCAAGCAAAACCCCCATCGGAATTGTCATTACAAAAACCGAAGGCAGGTTCAAAATAATTATCATCAATGCCACTTTAAAGGGAATCCCGTAAAGTGAAATTTGCTTAATAAGTGTTATAAAAGTATCTGAAGCAAAAATTATGGAAGTAAAAACAAACACGCCCATGATAAACATCTCAATAACCTGCCTCAAGATATATTTATCCAAAATGGTTAATCTTTTAATAAAATTCACACCCATAAGACTATTTTAGATGAAACATTATAAAAAGGAAATAGGGGAATAAGTAAATAGTAAATGGTAAATAGTGAGAAGTGAGAAGAATTTACAAGCTCATGAACTTTTCAACTTTTCAACTCTTCAACTCTTCGACTATTCGACTTTTCAACTAAAATAACCTTTCAGCCGTTCACCTATTCAGCCATTCAGCCAAATATATTTACCCCCTAAAATCTTAACAAAACTTTTAATGTATCTTTTTCTTTGTTTTTTTCAAAAGCTTCTAATGCCTTATCGACAGAATAAACCGCAGAAATCAAAGGCGAAAAATCAATTTTTTCTGATTTCAAAAGCCTCAATGCAGGAGCGAACTGACCGCAGCGGGAGCCCTGAACTTTTATTTCATCGATTACAATGGGCGCAAGGTTAAACTCTTTTGACGCTGCAACAGTACTTTTGAGAACAAGTGTTCCGCGCGGTTTTGTCAAATTCAAAGCCGTTTCAAACCCTGAAATCGAGCCTGTAGCCTCAACCACAAAATCCCATTCTTTTTTAATCACTAAATCAGAAAGAAGCTTAACATTTACTCCCTGATTTTTGGCAATATCCAATTTATTTTGATGCTTGCCAACCAAGAGAACATCCAAATTACTTACATTTAAAGCAAGCGCTGTTGTTAAACCCAATTTCCCGTCGCCTAAAATCAAAACTTTTTCAACTGGCTGAATGTGAAGCTGCTCTAAAATCTCCAAACCTGCGGCAAGAGGTTCAACAAAAACTGCCTGCTCGTCCGAAACATTTTCAGGCACTTCTAAAAGAGTATCAAGGGGCATGCAAACGTATTGCGCCATGCAGCCGTCTTTTTGCCAAATTCCCAAAGTTTGGCGGTTTGGGCAGTGCCTTTGCAAGCCTTTATGACACCATTCACAGTTATTGCAGCCGCAGTTTATTTCTCCCACAACTCTTTTACCCAACAATGATTTATCCTTATCATTTACCTCTTCCACCACCCCCACAAATTCATGTCCCAAAATCCCTTTATATCCCATATAGCCTTTTGTAAGCTCCAAATCGGTGTTACAGATTCCTGCCATAGAAACTTTTATCAAAGCTTCACCAACTTTGGGCTCAGGTTTTTTGTAGTCCGTAACCAGTTTTAATTCTCCGTCAAATACAACCGCTTTCATAAATTCTCCTTATTTTATAAAGCAATTATCTCTCAAAAATATTTTTTAAGCTATAATAAAAAATAATTGAAAGGAAAATATTATGTTGATTCCAAGCATAGATTTGATGAACGGCAAAGCAGTACAGCTTAAGCAAGGTAAAGAAAAAGTTCTTGAAAGAGAAGACGTCTTTGAACTTGCAAAATACTATTCAAGATTTGGCGATATTGCAGTTGTTGACCTTGACTGTGCTATGGGAAACGGAAATGACAATGAAGAATTAATAAAACAGCTTTGCAAAATTGCATCGTGCCGAGTCGGCGGTGGGATAAGAACCGTAGAAAAAGCAAAAAGGCTTATAGCAGCAGGTGCTAAAAAAATTATAATAGGAACAGCAGCAAGCGAAGAATTTTTATCGCAGCTTCCCAAAGACAGGGTTATTGTGGCGATTGATTCAAAAAACGGAAGAATCACAACAGAAGGCTGGACAAAAGAGCTGGACAAAACCCCACTCGATTTCATCAAACACTTTGACAAACTTTGTTCGGGCTATCTTTATACCGTTGTGGAAAAAGAGGGCATGATGCAGGGCTGCGATATGGCATCAATCGAAGAATTGAAAAAGGCAACAAAAAAAGAATTTGTCGCAGCAGGCGGGATTTGCTCTATTGAAGAAATAGTAGATCTTAACCGCAAAAACATTTCAACACAGTTAGGAATGTGTATTTACACGGATACGGTTAAACTCGAAGACGCATTTCTTGCTTGCCTTGATTTTGAAAAGGGAAAAGGATTAATTCCCACTATTGTCCAAGATATTGACACAAAACAGGTTTTGATGCTTGCTTATTCCAATGAAAAATCTTTAAGAAAAACTTTTAAAAAAGGGCTTGCAACATATTTCAGCCGCTCCAGACAAGAGCTTTGGACAAAAGGCGAAACGTCAGGCAATATTCAAGAACTTCAAACGGTGCGGTTTGACTGTGATTTTGACACGCTTCTTTTTAAAGTTAAACAAAAAGGAAACGCCTGTCATCTGGACAGATTCAGCTGCTTTGAAGATAAAGAATTCAGTGTATTTGAGCTTTTTGAATTATTAAAATTAAGGAAAGAAAACATGCCTGAAAGCTCTTTTACTACAAAACTTTTCAAAGATAAATTTCTCTTGAAAAGAAAAATCATGGAAGAAGCATTTGAAGTGGTAAACTTTGAACAGGGCGACGGGCTCGGTTGGGAAGTTGCCGATTTAGCCTACTTCATCCTGACATTTATGGCAGAAAACAACGTAACTCCGCAGGAAATTTTAAACAACTTGGCATCAAGAAGTAAGTAACAAAACATTCTCGTCTTTGCGAGGAAGTTTATCCTGAACTTGTTTCAGGACGGCAATCTAAAAATTAAAATTATTTGGATTGCTTCGGCTAAAGCCTCGCAACGACAAATAAAAAAGGAATAATATGCAAATAATAAAATACGAAAATCTGACAGATAATTTCTTTGAAAAAATCAAATTTGAGGCGATTTCGTCTGTTGACGAAATCGCCCAGGAAGTTCGAAAAAAAGGAGACAGTGCCATAAGAAAATTCCACGCTCAATTCGACAAGGAAATTTTGGACGGATTTTTGGTGACAAAAGAAGAAATTCTTGAAGCGTACGAAAAAGTCGATGCAAATACGATTAAAGCAATTAAAAAATCTATTAAAAACGTTGAAACTTTTGCAAAACAGCAGTTAAAGTCATTAAAAAGTTTAAAAACAACAATAGATAAAAATGAGCTGGGGCACAAAATTATCCACCTTGAAAAAGTCGGATGTTATATCCCGGGCGGGAATTATCCGCTTATAAGTTCTGCTGTTATGACGATTGTACCTGCAAACGTTGCGGGAGTGGATGAGATTGTGGCATGTTCTCCCAAGATTAAGCCCGAAGTGATTGTGGCATGTGATATGGCGGGTGCGGATAAAATTTACAAAATCGGGGGAATTCAGGCAATAGCTGCCATGGCATACGGCACGCAGACCATTCCCAAAGTAAATAAAATCGTGGGCCCCGGAAACAAATATGTCACTGCCGCAAAAAAATACGTTTACGGCGAGGTGGGGATTGATTTTCTTGCAGGACCTTCTGAAATTATGATAATAGCAGACGAGAGTGCCAACCCCGAATTTATAGCAGCAGATATGCTCGCCCAGTGCGAACACGATAAAGATGCAAGAGCTTACTTAATCTGCACGGATAAAGATTTTGCCAAAAAAGTCGAAATCTTTGCCCAAAAAAAGCTTGATGAGCTTTCGACAAAAGAAATCGCCGAAAAATCTTTTGAAAAATCATATGCTGTTATAGTCAAAAACATTGACGAGGCAATCGAGATTGCAAACAAAAAGGCACCCGAACACTTGGAAATCTGCTTTAAAGATGCAAAAAAATATATTAATAAGTTCAAAAATTACGGCTCTCTTTTTGTGGGAAATCTTTCTGCAGAAGTTTTCGGTGATTACTGCTCTGGCACAAACCACGTTTTGCCCACAAACGAAGTTTCAAAATATTCAGGGGGCTTGAGCGTTTTTGATTTTATAAAAATCCAGACATATCAGATAATTTCTCCTCAAGGCAAAAAACTCATTTCGCCCTGCGCATCAAAATTAGCGCAAATGGAAGGATTAGCCGCCCACAAACTCGCCGCAGATATTAGGAATTAATCTATAACAATCTCTTTTTCGTTAGTGAAGGTAACGTAGCCTAACTTTGCTTTTGGCGGTTTTTTTAAGTATTTGGCTTTGGTGTAAATAACCGCCGCTTTGGTTGAATTTTTTGCACTGGAATATTCTTTTGCAAGTTTTGCACATTTAAGAATAATTTCATCTGAAGGAATTTGTTTTTCGGTTTTTAGAAGAACATGAGAGCCTGCGCAGTCTTTAACGTGAAACCACAAGTCCTCATCTTTTGCCAGTTTTGACACGATGTAATCGTTTTGTTTGTTATTTTTGCCGATATAAATAGTGAAGGGTGAAGAGTGAAGAGTGAGAGGGTAAATAGGTGAAAAGATTTTCTTCTCTTGTCCTCCTGCCTTCTTGCCTTCTTGCCCTCTTTTCTGTTCTGTTTCTTCTTCGATTTCCAAAAGTTCATCAATATTTTGGACACTTTCAACCGAGTACAAAACCTGCTCCAGATAATCTTTTTCACGCTTTAATTCTGCTGTCATTTCTTCGGTTTTTGAATGGGCAGTCTTTGCCTTGTTGTACAATTTGTAATACCTGTTGGCATTTTCTTTTAGAGTAAGGCTTTTGTCCAATTCGATTTTTACAGGTAAATTCGTTTCCCAGTCAATAAGTTCAATGAATGTCAAAAAATCTTTATTCTTAATCTCATTTAACCCACTCATGATTAAATCGGCTTTTTTACGGTAAGTTTGGGTTTTTTCATCTGATGAAATCTGCTTTTGCTGTTTTAAAAGCGAGTTATTAATTTTTTTCAAATCAGAATTAAAATAAGAAAAAAGTTTTGATTTTAATGTTTTAAATTTTTTTTCGCCCTGCAAATTAGCAAAATAATTGTCAATGTTTTCATTCACAGACAATTTTTTGTCAAAATTATCGGCTAAACACAAAAACTTTCCCCCCGAACTTTTGGGGGGGTACACATAAGGAAGCCCGCCCACAAGCTCCCTTTGGCGGCTTTTATCAGAGCCCACATTATGAAGGCAGCCTATAATCACATTTGTATCATGGTTATACAAAACAACATTCGAGTGTTTTCCCATCAACTCTATTGCAAGGCACAGATAAATTTTTTCCGAAATTTCGTTGTAAACCTCAAAATAAAACTCCAAAATCCGCTCGCTTTTTGGTTGTTCTACTTTTGCGATTTTTGCACCTTCTAAATATTTTCTCAAAAGCATGCAAAACATCGGCGGAGCTTTGGGAATTTCAATAAGGCGTTTTTGCTCGTTTTCTTTGGACATAAAACAGACATGATAAAACTCGGGATTTGTATTTACGTAAAATTTTCTGCTTTCACCTTGATTTCTTAAATGTAAAATAAGTTCTTTTCTGGTCGGTTGCTGAATTTTTTGTATGCGCGAATTTATCAGAAAATCTTTGTTTTCCGACACAAAAGCTTCTAAAGTAAACAAATCAAACTTAATCATTTGTACCTATTATCAGATTTTTAGATTGCTTCGGCTTCGCCTCGCAACGACGTGAACGATTTTAGTAATAATCCGATCATTTATCCCTAACAATGACAACAATGCAAACACAGCCCGTCATTGCGAGGAAGGAGCAAGGCGACTGACGCGGCAATCCAAGAAAAGATAATCCTATTATAATTCAATGTTACTGCTGGGCAAGTTTTTCTCTGACAAGCGTTTCAATTTCGGCAAGAAGTGCAGGGTTGCTCTCCAAAAGTTCTTTTGCTTTATCCCTTCCTTGACCGAGTTTTTCATCGTTGTAACTGAACCACGCACCCGCTTTTTTAATTATATCCAAATTAACGGCAACGTCAATGATGTTTCCGATTTTACAGATGCCTTTGCCGAAAATTATGTCAAATTCTGCCTGTCTGAAAGGAGGAGCGACTTTATTTTTCAAAACCCTCACTCTTACATGGTTTCCGATATCTTCGGCGTCTTTTTTAAGCCCTTCTGTCCTTCTGATTTCAAGCCTTACGCTGGCATAATATTTAAGCGCGTTTCCGCCTGTTGTGGTTTCGGGATTCCCGTACATAACACCGATTTTCATCCTCAATTGGTTGATAAAAATTACTGTAGTGTTTGTTTTTCCGATAACACCTGTTAATTTTCTCAAAGCCTTGCTCATCAAACGTGCCTGAAGTCCCATTTGCTGATCTTCCATAGAGCCTTCGATTTCAGCCTTTGGAACAAGTGCCGCAACAGAATCCACAACAACAATATCAACAGCACCGGAGCGCACAAGTTCTTCTGTAATATCAAGTGCCTGCTCACCTGTATCAGGCTGTGAAATTAACAAATCATCAACATTTACGCCTAAATTTCTTGAATACTCGGGATCAAGTGCGTGCTCTGCATCGACATAAGCTGCTATCCCGCCTTTTTTCTGACACTCTGCAACAATGTGCAATGCCAAAGTGGTTTTACCCGAACTTTCCGGTCCGTAAACTTCTATAATTCTGCCTCTTGGGATTCCACCCACGCCCAGTGCCACGTCAAGTGCCAACGCGCCTGTAGGAATAGCTTCGACATTAACCATAGGTCTGTCGCCGAGCTTCATAATAGAACCCTTGCCAAAATCCTTTTCAATTTTTTCAATCGCCATTTTAAGTGCTTTATTTTTTTCTTCGGAAATCGCTTTTATTTCCTGCTCTTTTACAACCATATCGTCTCCTTTTTAGTTGATAAGTCGAACAGTCGATAAGTTGAATAGTTTAAATTATATTGTAATTACACTTATTCACTTATTTACTTATTCACCTATTCACTTTCAAATACTGAAATCATCCTGAGAGGTTTTTATGTAAAAACCCAGTCCCACTGATTTATAGCTTTTTATGCTGTTTTTTAAATTGTAATTTTCTTTGTTAAGTTCGTTTAATTTTTGTCTTAAGCTTTCGTTTTCTGTTTTGCATCTGATAAGCTCAACAACAACCTCGTCCATGCCTTCAAGTTTTTCTTCGATAACTTTTGAAAGCGAATCTGTAATATTGTTTTCAAATTTTTCTAAAGTTGAAAGAAGATTTGCGACAACAAGATTGGATTCTGCCTGAGTAATGGGTGAGGTCACAACTGCAGGAACTTCATTTTGAAGCCTCTTGAGCCGCTTAACCTCATCTGAGGTGAAGTAAGTTTGTCCCTGTTTATTTTTCTTAGGGATAATCGTGGCTTTTTTGCACAGCCTGATAATTTCACGGTTATCGGCGTTTAAAATGTTTCTTACTTCATGAGGCGAAAGAACCGTTTTTTCCAACTCTTGAGTGACCATTTACAAAACCTTCTTCTCTAACTTTTAATCCACTACCATCTTATTTTATTTTAGTAAAAAAAACAAATAAATGATATAAAAATCGGATTTAATCTTTACATCACTTAAGAATTTGGGAGTAAATATATAAATCACAGTATTTTTTATAGTAAAATAAACTACAAAAGGGTTGGAACATGCAGATAATCGAGGTCAAAAACAATTATGTGAAAATCAGCTACGATGCAAGCGCGCAAGAGCTTGTTTTGTCGGGGTTTTTGGTTATAAAAGACAGAATTCAGTCTTTTATCGCACAAATTATGCACCTTGAAGCAAATTCCGAAGGAAGCTTTGCCGTTGCAAAACTGCTTTTTAACTTTGACGATCAGGGGACGGTAACAGGCTATAACGGTGCTATACCTTCGCTTTCAAGCCCTGTTGGAATGGTTTATCCGCAGGAAATCCTTGAACTTTTTAACACTCAAAACCCGATTTTACTGGGCGAACTTGCCCAGCAAAAAACCCCGCTTAAACTCGATTATGAATTTTTGAAAGAAAAACTGCTTATATGCTGCGAAAAAATCTCCGATAGCAGACTTTTGACGGAAAATTTAAACGCCCAGCTCTGTGCTTTGGGCAAAAAAGTATTAGTATTTGATTTTGCAGGAAATTTTGATTTTTCAAAAAACAGACTTACCGCAGGAAAAAGTTTTAAACTTCCGCTTAATTCAGAAGCCATTAATTTTATATACGAAAAAGGGCTGACAGATGCCAAAGCAGAAACAAAAGCTCTGCTTCAGGAAGTTTTTCTTGAGCTTCAAAACTATGTTAAAACAATTCCCGATATGTTTGTTCCTTTCGAAACCTTTTTGAAAGTTGTTGACGAACAGTACCGACAATTAGGTTACATTGAACTGGTACTGCTTAAAAACAGGCTTTTGAGATTTTTTGAAAAAGGAGTTTTTGCCCAGCAGAAAAAGGATTTTGCAAAGCTTAAAGCCTCATTAAAACACCCTGTCACGACAATCTTTAACCTGAGCAAAATGGATGAGATGATTCAGCGTGAAATGATTTCTTACGCTTATTCTCTTATAAAAACCCTTGACAAGGAAGTTTACGTGATTGTGAATTTGGGCGAAAATTCGGATAAAAAACTTTTAAAACAGATTTTTACCACGAAAAACGCTTTTACTACAATAATTTGCAGCTACTCTTACAAATATTTAAACGAGTTAAAACAAATCGCCAAAAACCTTTTTCTTTTTGCGCCGATTGAGCCTCAAAATTATTTTGCAGGCTACAACACTTTTTTAAATAAATTAAATGCAGGCGAATTTATAGTCTATGGAAGTGCCACTAACCACATTCCCTTTATCGTTAAATTAAGCGACCTTCCGCAGACAAATTTTGAAAGCCCTGTTGTAACGCCGCCTCCTCCTACACCCGAACAAGTCGCAAAACAGGAAATAGTTGAAGAACAGATTAAAAAAGAAGTAGATGAAATCTACACCAGACCTAAATCCGAAATAAACACCCCCGAAGAGCCTGTGGTTACAACCATTGAAGATTTAAGCGATGAAGATTTGGATTTTATCGAAAATTCGATTACAAATCCTGCCGAAGAAGACGAAATTATTCAAGAAAGCATAAGTCCTCTTGATGTTATAGAAATTGCTCCTCAGCAAATTCTTGAACAAGAAATTCCTCCTCAACCTGTCTTTGAAAGCCAAGAAAAAGAAGAACAAGATGAAATTTTAAATGTTTCCACTCAAAATGAAGGCGGGATTTTACCTGTGTATTCTGCCGAAATTCAAAGCGAAAATCCTCTTGGAGCACAAATTTTTGAACAGGGGGAAACGGTTTATCACCCCAAATACGGAAAAGGCACAGTAGAAAAAATAATTTCCTACGGCACAAAATCGCTTTGCTCAATCCAATTTGAAAATGTCGGCAGAAGACTTTTGGATCCGGCTCTTGCGGAAATCAGAAAAATAAGCGAACAATAATTTATTTTCCTACAACACCAACAAGCGGAGATGAAGCACTTGCTATTTCTTTAATCGGAATTCTTCCTGCCTCGTAAGAGGCTCTTCCTGCTTCAATTCCCAATTTAAAAGCATATGCCATTTTTTCAGGATCTTGGGCAAGTGCAACAGCGGTGTTTAAAAGGCAGGCATCTGCGCCCAATTCCATAACGGTTGACGCATCTGAAGGAACACCCAATCCGGCATCGACAATTACTGGTATATTGGTATTTTCAATGATTATTTTTATATTATCTAAATTTCTTACGCCCTGACCTGAGCCTATAGGGGAGGCTAAAGGCATAACCGTTGCACAGCCTATTTCTTCAAGCCTTTTGGCAAGAATAGGATCTGCATTTATATAAGGAAGCACCACAAAGCCTTCCTGAACAAGAATTTTAGCCGCTTCAAGAGTCGCTATGGGATCAGGCAGAAGATATTTAGAATCAGGGATTACCTCAAGTTTTATCCAGTTATTAATTCCCATTGCCCTGCTTAAATGGGCTATTCTAACAGCCTCTTCTACTGTCGCACAGCCTGCGGTATTTGGCAAAATCCAGTATTTATCCAAATCAATATAATCCATTAACCCGACATGCCCCGGGGCATTAAGCTCCACCCGCCTTATGGCAACGGTAATTATCTGTGCACCGCTTGCCCTGTGGGCTTTTTGCATAACTTCAAAATCAGGATATTTTCCTGTTCCTATCATAAACCTTGATGTAAATTCTTTATCTGCGATTTTTAATGTCATTTTAATTTCCTCTTTTAATGAATTTATACAATAATTATACTCCTAAAATATTTTTATGATATTATAAAATTACACGGAGAAGTGGCCGAGTGGCTTAAGGCGGCACCCTGCTAAGGTGTTATATGGAGTAATCTGTATCCAGGGTTCAAATCCCTGCTTCTCCGATTTTAAATAAAAACACCCCATTGTGGGTGTTTTTGTTTTGAGTTAAATTCTAATCCTTGCCGCAACAAGTGCAAGGACAATCTGTATCATGACCTTTTATAAAAAGAAGCGGAAAAACTATGTCACTAAAACAACATGGAATCCAAACCGAGAAAAACAATAAAATTAAAATCCAAAAATACAAAGAAATTCCTGAGCCCATATTTTCTCCTGCCATCATTATATGAAATAAAGACGCCCAAGTGCTTACAAAAACATGCCCCATATGAGGAAACTTTGTTTTTGAAACAAAAATTGCCGTGACAATCCCCAAAATCGCAACAGGATTTACAAAATACCACTTTTCGATAAATCCTAAATGAAGCTCAGTGTTTGGCATCTTTAACAAAATCTCTCCCAAATAAGGAATAACAGAATCACTTAAAGTAGCCACACCCACAGAGCCGAAAAATCCTATCAAAAAAAGTTTTATCATATCGGGATTTTTCTTGTGTAGTTTGTACATCGAAGCCGTTACATAAGCACTTAAAAAAACATGCAAGGGATGAAAAGTATAAAAAAGCCCGTAAGAAATTTTATAAGGAATGTTTTTTAACAACACAAATATCAAAATTCCCGACAAAGCACCCAAAAACGTAAAAGGTGCGTGCTCTTTTAATTCAACAAAAACTCTTTTTATCATAATTCTTCCCAAAATTCTTACAAAAATAAGTATAACACGACGATAAAAAAGTAAATAGTAAATGATAAATAGAAATGACAGAGTGTGGGGCTAAGCCTTAAGAAAGATGCAAAGAGGCGAAGATGCCAAGAGGCGTAGCAGGATAACCCACGCATCTACTCATCTTATCTTCTTATAAACTATTCGACTGTTCGACTTTTCAACTAAAATAACTCTTCACCCATTCAGCCTTTCAGTTGTTCCCCCATAAAAATTGTTAACAAAGGTTAATGTAAAAATTTGTTCAAAAAGCTTATGCCTTTTGTATTTTTCGACTTTTATCCTACATAAATCAACTAAATAAAGTATGGATTTGAGCTTAAATCACTAGTATAGTAAAATGTTATAGAGGATGCGGAAAAATTCGAAAAATGACAATTTTTCCGCAAGCTCATAGGGTGGATTGGGGTCCATAGTAATTTTTCGGGTTAAGAATTTATGCGTACAAATAAAAATACTTCAAAAATAATTCTGGCAATCGTTGTTGCTCTTTTGGCGACTATGATTTCTTATTCATCTTTTAATAATATGCAAGCTCAACTGGGTGAAAAAGAAAAAATTCTTGAAACGCTCCAAGGCTCAGATACAATAAAAGATTTTTCTTATGCTGTAGCCACAAAAGATTTGAAAGCAGGAGAGCTTGTGGCAGACGATGACATAGATTTTTCTTCTTTTTCCACGCCTACTTTCGGGGCGTTTGAAAACCGTTCTGACGTTGTAAATAAAGTACTTTTAAAAGATATAATAAAAGGAACCGTTTTTACCGATTCTTATATCGCAAAAATATCCGGAGACGAAATTGAATTAAAAGAAGGCTTTAGAGCATTAACCCTTCCTGCAGAAAAATTTCAGGGAAAATCAAACCGGATGAAAACAGGCTCAAATGTTGATATTCTAAGTGACTTTGAAGGCGGCTGGTCAATGGAAGGGGTAAAAATAATCGGGCTCGAAGGTGAAAAAGGTCTTCCGGCGGGCGATATTATAAGCGCAAAAACAATAACCTTTGAAGTACCGGCAGATGATATGGCAGATCTTATAATGAGTATCTCTAAAGGAAATTTAATCCTTGTCTCAAGAAATCCGGGTGATAAAAAAATAGGATTGAAAAAGAAAAAATCTCCGGCTTCAACTTATTCGGCAAATGATTCTTACTCATCACTTCCTAATTTGCCTGCAAATATACCCATAAGTGATTATCCTTCAAGCGGAGTTTCGGGGCTTCCTCAGCCGATTGCGCCTTTGAGCAATGCCCCGTCGGTGGAAGTTATAGAGGCAAATGTCAAAACGAAGGTAACTTTTGATTAAAGGAGTTTAAATTGAAAAAAAGTCTCATACTTTTAATAATTTTGTTCTTAATGTCGATTTTAACCGCAAAACTGGTTAAAGCCGCAGAGCCTGACTATAAAGACACGCCCATACCCCAACAACTAGGCACGGTAAAAAGCGATTTAGTTAAAGATTCAGTTAATTTAAACCCTTACAAAGATTCAAACGAAAAACTTTATTCAATAGTAGGAAAAACCCAATTAATAAAATTTGATGAACCGGTAAAAAGAATTTCAATCACAGACCCTTCTTTAGCTGATTTAGTGCTTCTTTCGCCGAAAGAACTTATGCTAAACGGCAAAAAAGGCGGAAGAACAAGTCTTATATTTTGGGGCGACAACAACAAACCTGTTTTCTTTAATCTTGTAGTGCAGCAGGATTCCGATGCTTTTATGCAAGCAATAGAAGAGGTTGCGCCTAATGAAGATTTACAATACACCTTCACAGATGACGGGGTAATTTTATCGGGAAAAATTTCTTCCACAACCGTAAAAGAAAATATAAACAACATTGTAAAAGCTTACAACTTTAAACTTCTTGACCTTACCGAAAGCCCTACAAAACAGGTTTTGCTTGAGGTTAAAATAACAGAAGCATCAAGGAACTTTACAAGAGAACTTGAATCTAAATTTACCGTAGGTGAAAATTACGACAACTTCTTAACCCAAATTTTAGGAATTACAAACCACCAGGATTTAAGCAATGCAACCGTTAACGGAAACACCGGCGGGCAATATATCTATTCGTCTTCAACCGCAAGAGTGGCATGGGCACTTAGAATGGCAGAACAAAAAGGTATAGTAAAAATCCTTGCAGAGCCTAAACTTCTTGCCATAAACGGCAAATCAGGAAGTTTTAACGTAGGAAACGAAATTCCAGTTCCTTCTCAAATGGGGCAATACGGTAATATCGCTTACGATTTTAAGACAACCGGCGTAATTTTAAATTTCACTCCTACTATACTGGAAAAATCAAACAGGGTTATGTTAAAATTATCTCCTGAGGTTTCAGAAATTGACAGTTCATATGTATCTCAATCCGGAATCCCAGGATTTAAGACAAGAAAAGTTGATACAACAGTTGAATTAGGTGACGGCGAAACGCTTGTTATAGCAGGGCTTTTGTCTCACACATCTTCCCAGTCCAAATCAAAAGTCCCATGGATTGGCGACTTACCTGGTATAGGATTGCTTTTCTCTTCTTTAAAAAATGAAAAAAGAGATACAGAACTGGTAATTTTCATAACACCGAAAATAGTTGAAGTCGATAAAGATAACCACAACAGGATAGACCTATGACAAATCAAATCCAAACAGTAATCATAGACACACAAACTCAATCAACGGATGTTTTAAAATTGTTTCTAAAAGAATTGGATTATGTTCAGATTTTAGATTCTTTTGTTGATGTTGTCGAAGGCTACAATTATATTCTCGAAAACCGTCCCAATCTTGTAATTGTTGACATATCAAACAAAACGGAACTTGCCCTTGATATAATAAATAAAATTTCTCTCAATCATAAAACCTGCAAGATTATTGTTACTTCCTCAAATTATTCTACAGACTTAATAATAAAAGCAATGAGAGCCGGTGCAAGAGAATTTTTGCCCAAACCTCTTATTAAAGAAGAATTAAAAACCGCACTGGAAAAGTTAAAAGAACAAATAGCAGGGCTTGTCCCTGAAAATAACCGCTGCAGAGTTATAACTGTTTTTTCAAACAAAGGTGGAATAGGAAAAACGGCACTTTCAACAAATTTAGCCCTTGAAATTGCAAATATAACAAAAGAAAAAGTCGCCCTGATTGATTTAAATCTTCAGCTTGGCGATATAACAACTTTTTTGGATATAAACCCTGCATTTGATATTTCTTATGTAATTCAAAATCTTTCCCGAATAGACGAAACTTTTCTTTTAAGCACTTTGGAAAAATATAAAGACACAAGCCTTTATGTTCTTGCCGACCCTCCTTATTTAGAACAGGCAGAAGACATTAGCGCAGAACAGATTTCAACGTTATTTTCAGTTTTAAGACAAACTTTTTCTTACATTGTGGTTGATACAAGTGCCAGTTTTGACGGAAAAACAATAACCGCTCTTGATAATTCTGATTTAATTTTATTGGTTGCCATTGTAAACCTTCCGGCTATAAGAAACTGTCAAAGATGTTTGGAGTTGTTTGAAAGATTGGGTTATGAAAAAGAAAAAATTAAAATAGTTTTAAACAGATATATGGAAAACGACGAAATAAAAGTTGAAGATGTTGAAGATGTTCTAGAACAAAAAGTTTTTTGGAAAATTCCGAACAATTACTTTACTATAATGTCTGCTATCAACAAAGGAGTTCCGGTAAACAAAGTGGGTCCTGATGCAAATATTACTCAAAGCTATAAAGAACTTGCCGCAATGCTTTCGGATAATATCTACAAACACAGCTTTGCCAAAAAAGTTGAAAGAAAGCCGTTTTTTGATTTTAAAAGTTTATTCAAATAAGGAGTAAAAGTTGTCACTTAGGGATAGGTTGAACGCAGCAAATAAAAATATAACCGTACCTGCATCAAGCAGCGAAACTCCTTCTGCTGCAAGCGGTTACGGAACAAATGATTTTTTATCTCTTAAAGAACAACTTCACGGACTTCTTGTTGAAAAGGTTAACTCAACACCCACATGGGTAAATTATGATGACGAACAACAAAAAGAACTTATAAAACAATTTATAGAAGGTCAACTTTTAACTTCTTTTAAAAATGTCCCTCTAAATAAAAGCGAAAAAGATCGTCTTATAAAAGAAATTATACAAGAGGCAAAAGGATACGGGCCTTTGGATCCTCTTTTGGAAGATCCGAGTGTTTCAGATATTCTTGTTAATGGTCCAAAAAGTGTCTATATCGAAAAAAACGGAAAGCTTTACAAAACAAGTGTTTCGTTTAAAGACAACCAGCACTTAAGAAATATAATCGAAAGAATTGTCTCAAAAGTAGGAAGAAGAATAGACGAAAAATCCCCGATGGTAGATGCAAGGCTTGCAGACGGCTCAAGGGTAAACGCCATTATTCCGCCATTGGCACTTGACGGCCCTTCACTTTCAATAAGAAAATTCAAGCAAGATGCCGGAAGCCTTGAAAGTTTATTGGGTTGGGGCGCACTCACAAAAGAAATCTCCGACACACTTTCTCTTGCAGTTAAAGCCCGTTTAAACATTATAATAAGCGGCGGAACCGGTGCAGGTAAAACAACTCTTTTAAACAGTTTGTCTTCTCAAATTCCTAATGACGAAAGAATTATTACAATTGAAGACTCTGCAGAACTTGCTCTTCAACAAGAACATGTCGTAAGGCTTGAAACAAGACCTGCAAACATTGAAGGCACAGGGCAAATAAACGCAAGAGATTTGGTTATAAACGCATTAAGGATGCGCCCTGACAGGATTATAATAGGGGAGTGCCGCGGTGCCGAAACACTTGACATGCTCCAAGCCATGAACACAGGTCATGACGGTTCATTAACGACCCTTCACGCCAATTCCCCAAGAGATGCTCTGTCAAGATTAGAAACTATGTCTTTATATTCAGGAATTGATTTGCCTGAAAAAAATATTAAAGCTCAAATATCTTCTGCTATTGATTTAATTATTCAGGTAAGCAGGCTTCAAGACGGCTCAAGAAAAATTACTTCCGTGACTGAGCTTATAGGGATGGAAGGAAATGTTATCTCAATGCAGGATATTTTTCTTTTTGAACAAACAGGAATAGAAAATTCAAGAGTTTTGGGCTATCATCACTCAACAGGAATAAGGCCTAAATTTGTTGAAAAACTCAAAGAAAAGAATTTAAACATTCCTTTGGAATACTTTAACAAAGAAAGAAAACACACTTACACAAGTTCCCTTTTTACAAATCAGGTGCAACAGGCACAAATAAATAAAGATTTATCAATAAAATCGCGCTTGACTGTTTCAAACAATCCTCTTACTCAAAGGTTGCAAAAATGATTTTTTTAATCCTAAGTTTAATTATCGGAATAAGTGCAGCTATTTTTGTCTGGGCGATTTTTGTAATAGAAAAAGACCTCAGCCCTAACACCTTAAAAAGACTTACAAGAATTAAACAAAAAACAAATATTATAGAAGACGATGAAGAAGAGTTCAATCTGCTAAAAGTCAGTGAATATAAAATTCAACAGATTGGCGAATTCCTTCAAAATTTTAAAATATCAAATAAGATCAAAGAGTTAATTGCTCTTTCGGGTGTAAATCTTTATATAGACACATTTATTTTTATAAGCTTACTATGCGCTGCACCTTTTTTATTATTTATTTTAACCCCTTTTAAGTTAATGTCTCTTTTTGGAATTGTAGCAATTTTTTTACCAACTTTTTACTTAAAACAAACAGAAACAAAAAGATTTATTGAATTTTCCAAACAATTTCCCGACGCACTGAACCTTATGGCAAGTTCTCTTAAGGCAGGTCACCCTTTATTTTCAGCTATAGATACAGTTGTTGAAGAAATGCCCAAACCCATTTCCGATGTATTTGAAACTGTTAAAAAAGATTTGTCTTTAGGTATTGACACAAAAGAAGCTTTTTTAAGTATGACAAGAATTATGCCAAAAAGTATGGATTTGAGATTTTTCATAACCGCCGTTCTTATCCAAAAAGAAATCGGAGGAAATCTTGCAGAATTATTAAACAGCCTTTCTGCCACAATCAGAGAAAGATTTAAACTCATCGGACAGCTGCGTGTTCAAACGGCTCAATCAAGATTATCCGGCATTATCTTAGGTATAGTTCCGATTGCCGTTTTATTGATAATATCTTTTATGAACCCGGAATATATGAAACCCCTTTTTGAAACCAAAGACGGACAAATGGCGTTTGCAACCGCGATGGCTTTAATTGTTGTAGGATTTATTTCAATAAAAAAAGCAAGCGAAATAGAATTTTAGGAGAAAAATGAATTTAATAATATCATTAACAATCGGAATAGCAGCAGCAATTATAACGGCGATATTTTTATATGAGCCGCAATCTCCGCTTGAAAAAAGATTTAAAAGAAAATTTAAAAAAAGAGAAAGTTTTATTGCAAACATAATCCGTAATTTACACGAACTTCTTGAACCCTTATCCCAAAAAAATGCAAAATCCACCATAGGAAAAACAAAAAAACTTCTTTTGCAGGCAGGAGAGCCTTCTTCTGAAGAAGATGTAATAAAATTTGAAACACAAAAAATAACAGGTGCCCTTATTGCTTTTCTTATTTGTGCGGTTATTCTTTATATTCAATTTGATTTTATGGTTCTTGCAGGATGCATTTTGTTTATTCTAATAGTTTACAGATTGCCCGAAATTAAAATTAAAAAAGAAATAGCACTTAGAAGAAAAGAATTCATGAAATTTATTCCTGATGCGGTTGATTTATTATCAATCTGTGTTCAGGCAGGATTGGGGCTTGACTCTGCTTTTTCAAAAGTTGCGGAAGAATTTGAATTGACTTCAAAAACAATTTCAACTGAATTTGATAGACTAAACAAAGATATTCTTTCAGGTTTAAGCAGACAGGACGCTTACAAAAACCTGCTTTTGAGAAATGAAAACCAGGATTTGCAGTCTTTTGTTGCACTATTAATTCAAACAGAAAAACTCGGAAGCAGTATTGTACAATCTCTTGAAGCTTTTTGTGATTCAATGAGAGTCAGAAAAAGACAAAAAATAGAAGAAATGGCCCAGATGGCAAGCACAAAAATGACTATCCCCATGGTTATTTTTATGATGCCGGCTATTTTTATAATAATTATGTACCCTGCACTGCAAAAAATAACAACAAACCTGGGCGGCATGTAATTTTTTACAGAAGGTTTGTAACTTTTTGTAAATTTTTTATATTATTATTATATAAAAAGTAAATAATTTCCCTTATTTCTTTTTTATTAATATAAGAGAGAAATATTAAGAGAGACAAGGAAAAGAAAAATGGCTACACTTTTACTTTCAGATACCGTTTCGGGTATCTATAAAGAAACGTCGGAATTCATAAATTCTCCTGATTTGAACAAAAAAGATATCAGGAAAAAAAGTTTTCAAGAATTATTGCAGGAATCGTTTTTCCATGGAGCAAGCAGATTTGGAGGTAATTTTATCGCATAGATAAAATGCCTTAAAGGGATAAGGTCAAGGATTGGTTTCAAGCGGGCAAAAGCCCGCTTTTTTATTTTGTTTTATAAGTTTATAACTTGCCTTCTTTTCCCCATTTCATATTACCTATTTCCTATTTCCCTCTTTTTGTTGTAGCATGGAGGGCATGGAAATTTCAGAAGTCAAAAAAATATGGGAAGAAGTCAAAAAAGAGCTGGAGCCAAAAATTCCCGCTTCTTCTTTTGAGCCTTGGATTTTACCTTTAGAGCCTATCGGGTATGAAAACAACCAATTTTCTGTTTTGACAGGGCAAGCCTTTGCTGTTTCCATAATAAGAAAAAACCACTATAATCAGGTTATAGAAGCTTTTAAAAATGTTTTGGGTAAAGAAATTGAATTTAACATAATTTTTGATGAAGAACTTTCTCAAAAACTTAAAAAACAAATTCAAAAAGCAAAACAAACCGCGGAAAAAACTCAAAGTGCCACGCCAATGGAAAACCTCGCCCAGATGCAATCTTTTTGTAATTTGAATTTAAAATACAAATTTGATAATTTTGTAGTGGGCGAAAACAACCGATTTGCCCAAGCTGCAGCACTTACAGTTGCAAAAACCCCTTGTAAAAAATATAATCCGCTTTTTATCTACGGAGCCTCAGGACTTGGTAAAACCCACTTAATGCAAGCTATTGGTCATTATATAATTTTTAATCACCCGAAATTAAAAGTAAGATATATTAAAACGGAAGATTTTACAAATGAACTTATCAACAACATAAGAAAAGGCGGCGATATTAATGACAGAATGACAAAATTTCGCCAAAAGTACAGAAATATCGATGTGCTTTTGCTTGACGATATTCAATTTATCGAATCGAAAGAACGCACCATGGAAGAAGTTTTCCACACTTTTGACAGTCTTCACAATAACTCAAAGCAAATTGTAATAACTTCAGACCGCCTACCTGAAGACATCCCCACACTTCCGGAAAGACTTAAAACCAGATTCCAAATGGGTTTGGTTGTTGATATCACACCGCCTGATTTTGAAACAAGAGTAGCAATCTTGGCTAATCTTGCAGATGAAATAGGAATGAAAATTTCATCTGAAGTTCTTGAATTTATCGCCCATAATTACTGCGATAACGTAAGAGAACTTGAAGGGGCCTTCAATAAAGTAAGCGCGTTTGCAAGTATTCAAAACATTGAGCTTGATGTTGATACCGTTAAAAAGGTCTTAAAAATCGACGGGAAAAAGAAAAAAGTTACAATTGAAAATATTTGTGAAACTGTCGCCAAATACTTTGATATCTCTCTAGATGAATTAAAAAGTTCTGCAAGAAACCAAAAAATTTCACACACAAGACATCTTGCAATTTATCTTGCAAGAGAAATGACTCAGATGAGCTTTGTAAACATTGCAGACTTTTTAAACAAAAAACATCCTACTATTCTTTTTTCTTATGAAAAAATTAAAGAAGAATTAAAAACAAATTCAGAACTTGAAAAACTCCTTTGCGAATTGAAAGAAAAAATCAGAGGTAAATGAGGGGTAAATAAAATTTTATTTAAAAAAAGGGCGGACTGTCAAATGACAGTCCGCCCTTTTTTTAAATATTTATACTAAAACTTTTTCTCTTTGGCTTGAATTTACGCTTTCGACTAAATTTTTAGCCTGAGCAATCATAGCTATTTGAGAGTTAAGTTTATTAATACAAGAGCCTACTCCGATTGCGCTTGCGCCTGCGGCAAGTGCCATCGGTGCTGTTGTTGAAGTGATTCCTGATGCTGTCATAACGGGAATATCAACGTTTCTTGTGATTTCAATGGTATTTGCTATAGAAACACTTGCAACTTCAAGAAGCCCTCTTGCGCCTTCGCTTTTTGCCTGAGCTATTACTGCACCTTCTGTTTGGATAAGGTCAATTCCCAAAGATTCAAGCTTAACGGCAAGTGCAACCTGCTCTGACACGCTCACATGCCCCGGTATTGTTACACAAAAAAAAGTTTGTGTTTTATCTATTAAAGAAAGTGTTTCTCTGACAAGATCTAAAACCTCATTTACTCCCATTCTTGTGCCGTTTTTATAAAGCGCGTCAAAATTTCCTAACTCTATTGCATCAGCACCTGATTCTATTGCCTGAGCTAATTCCTTAGGAATTATTGATGAAACAAAAACAGGAAGCTTTGTCATTTCTTTTACCTGAGAAATTATTTTTGTATCTGCACAAATGTCTATTGCGCTTACACCTGCCTGATTTGCCGCTGTTACAACTTTTTTGATGCTTTCGATATCAAAATTGTCAATACCTGCGATTATTTTTACCGCTCTTTTTTCTTTTAAATGCTGCCTGAATAAATCCATTCTACCCATGATTTCTCCTTCCTTAAATAATTTTAATTTTTCTACATTGTATCATTAAAATTTTAATAAGTAAAAGAATTAACCTTTGTTCACCAAAAAAGCAGGTGGAAACTTTCTTTAAAAAAATGCAAAATTTTTTAAGGGGTGAGGGTTTTTATGAATTTATTTAAAAAATTTATTATTTATATGATTTTTTTGGGAATTTTCCCTTGTTTTGCTGTTTTTGGACAAAATTATGATGCCGAAGAACAGATAAATATTAATGTTTACGAAAAAATAAATCCCGCTATAGTCTGTATTGACGCCCAACTTAAAGAAGGAATTTCAAGCGGAACAGGCTGTATTTTAACCCAACAGGGCGTAATTTTAACCAGCTCACATGTTGTTGACGGCTCAAACGATATAGATGTCACTACGATTTCCGGCAAAGTTTATAAAGCAAAAGTTTTATCAATTCTAGGAGAAAAAAACGATATTGCTCTTTTAAAAATAGAGCCCCAAGAACCTTTGTCAACAGTCAAGCTTGGGAATTCCGAAGAAATAAAAGTCGGGCAAAAAGTCCTTGCCATAGGAAATCCTTTCGGTTTTTCGGGAACTTTAACACAGGGAATTGTTTCAAGAATAGATTACACAAAAAACAAAATCCAAACCGATGCGGCAATAAACCCTGGCAATTCTGGCGGACCGCTTGTGAATACAACCGGCGAAGTTATAGGAATAAGCCAGTCAATTTATAACCCTGATAACAACAAATCAAACATAGGAATAGGTTTTGCTGTTCCTATAAATTCTGTTAAAGATTTAATCTCTTTAAAAATAGACAAAAATTAATAATTTTGGTGTCCTCTAGCGGCTTGGGAAAAATTTACAATTTTTCACGAAGCCGCCTTAGTCCGGTAAAAACTATGCCAGCCTTTTACCAAGGCTGTGCTTAGTTTTCACCTTCTTAAGGTCGGGCACGGAAAATTCTCAAAATTGTATATTTTGGAATTATTCCGTACCCTCTATTGCAAATTTTTCAAAAAAGCATTAGAATGTAAAGGATTAAATGAAAAAACTTGATTTTTTCATTACCGTTACTGAAATTAGGAGAACACCAAATGTACCAAGAAGAAAAACTCATCTGTGAAGAGTGCGGTTGTGAATTCATTTTCACAGTCGGCGAACAAGAATTTTACGCAGAAAAAGGACTCACAAACAAACCAAAAAGATGTACCGAATGCAGAAAGGCACGCAAACAAAAACACAAAAGAAAACTCTATGATGCAGTCTGCTCAAAATGTGGCGTTAACACACAAGTCCCCTTCAGACCAATTGAAGGAAAAGAAATTTTTTGCAGAGACTGCTTTAAAAAAGATTAATTTTGTTTTATAAAAACTATAAAAAGGCGGGCTGTGTTTAAAAACACAGCCCGCCTTTTTATATCTTATTATCCTATAAAACTACTTGAAGAGGCTCCGCAATCAGAAGATGCGCAATCAAAAGAACCTGCCGATGAAGCACAATCAATGCCTGAATCAAATCCTGTAAAGGCAATTGAACCAAGACCTTCTACAGAAGTATTATCTGCGCTACAAACAAATTCTCCTATGTTTGAAAAATCTGTTGTTCCAAAAGCATCTTTAGAACAAAAAGTATCTCCTTGACAATCATTAACATCCAAAAGTGCAATAGCACCTGCTGCTTGAGTTTCTTCACTATCAGATGACAAGAAAAAATTACTCCATGCTTCTTGACCTTTTGAACTTTCAGGTGAAAATCTGAATGTAAAATCCATTATAAAGCTCCTTAAAATATCTTCGTGTTACATATATATAAAAAATATTTTTATAGTCCGATTTCAAGAAGCATATTTTTTGTTACATTTGTTAATAAATTTTTTAAAATCTTTTGGTTGAGGTATTTTCAAAAATAAAGCGGCCTGTGCTCATTGCTATTGTTTTAATAGCACAAATTCCGTTTTCCTTGTCTAAAATACCCAGACTTGCAAGCCTTGCAGCAAGAAGTTCATTTAAATCATCTGTATCTATGAAAAGAGAACATTCTTTAGTACAATCACCGGAATTAAAAGGACATTTTTTAATCTTTTTTTCACTCATATTAAACCTCGTTTAAACTTTCCTGAACAAAACTAACGGGTTCATAAACCTCTATTTGTTCGTCTTTGCCTTTTACCTCGATTTTGTCAACATAAATGGCGAGAATTTTTTCTTTAACTTTTTCGTAAGTTGATTTGGATATTAAAATATCTTTTTTGAGCTTGGAACAAGCCGATTCAAGCCTTGATGCGGTATTTACGGCATCTCCCATTGCGGTATAACTCATAATTTTATTTGAACCCGATAACCCCAAAAGCGCATCACCTGTGTTAATACCTATTTTTACATCAAAGATTATTTTATTGTTTTTGGCATTTTCTAATTTCATTTCATTTACTTTTTTCTTTATTTCAAGAGCTGTTTTAACCGCCATGTAGGCATCGTCAGGTGAGGCTATGGGATCACCCCAGTAAGCCATAACCGAATCTCCGATAAATTTATCTACCGTTCCGTTATTTTTAAATATTATATTTACAATCTCATTAAATAATTCATTAAGATTATCAACCAATTTTTGCGGGTCGTATTTTTCTGAAAGACTTGTAAAATCTTTTACGTCACAAAATAATATTGTTACACGTTTTTTTGAATTTTTAAGAACCAATTTTGAAGGATTTTTAATAATGGTTGACAAAACATTCGGTGAAACAAATTTGCCGAACATATTCATAATTTCTCTTTTTTGTGTCGTTTCTTTGTGTAATCTTAGTGCCAAAATTATACCGGTTGTGAGTAATATGTAAAAAAGAGGCTCAATTATAGGTATCCAAAGCCTTATACCAGGATGCGCAAAAGCATAAAACGAGATAAATAAATACAAAAACACCAGGAATAAACTGTTAAAAAGAGCATATATTGCATTTTTTGAAGTTAGCCCTATAAACGCTATTATTAAACAGAAAAAGATTATTATTTCATATTTTATAAAAGGAGGAAGTTGTGAAATAAATTTCCTTTTTAAATTACTTTTTTCATCTGTATCGTTGATAAAATTATCTATCCCTGCAGCATTAGCTTCGGGGCCTGCGTATGTTGGGTTTACAGCACTTGCATGAATATCTGTTCCTGCTTCTGTTCTTCCTATTATGACGATTTTGTCTTTAAAAAAGTTTGGGGTTATTTTTTTGCCGTTTATTTTTTCTCTTAAAAATATTTTTGAAATAGGAATATATGTGTAATCATTTCCTTTTCCATGCCAGCTTAAAAGGGTCGTTCCCTCGTCGTCAATTGGTATAACCCTGTTTTTATAAAATATTTTGTTATGTTTTATTGTAATTTTACCGCCCTCTCCCATATATTTAAGAAATCCGGCAAAAGCCAGGGAGGGAATGTAATAAACCTGCTTATTTTTTTCCAGCTTAAAAATTGGTTGGACTTTTCTTATAATTGAATCGGTCCCCACAACTTTATTAACAACCCCCATTGTGTTGTGTTCCGTGTAAATATTATAAATAGGAGCATGTGACAAATAGGTTATATTGTAATCTATTTGTTTGTCAAAATTTTCAACATCAAGCGGTTTTTTTGTCGGAAGAAAAAAGCTGTTTACAACATCGTCGCTTTTTATTTTGTCGGAAAGGTATTTAGGATTATTTAATGAAGTTGCAAGCACTACATTATTATACTTTTTTAACTCTTGCGCAAATTGATTGTCATAATCATAACCTCTTGAAATATCATTAAAAACAATATCAAGCAAAACCGCCCTCGGGTGTCCTTGCTCTATATAGTTTAAAACCTCACCCCAAACATTTCTTCTCCAGGGCCATGCGCCGAGATTCAATTCAGGATGATTTGCTATTTGTTTTCTTGAATAATCGTCAATAGAGATTAAAACAATTTTTTTATCCGCTTTGTTAAATTTTTTGTTAAAAGGGCCTTTGTCTGTTGAAAACCTTGCTCTCAAGTCATAAGTCATCCATTCAAGTTTGTTAAAAAAAGGTTTGAACAAAACCTGAATAAAAATTACTATTAAAACCAGTCCCAAAATCGTTAAAAATCTTTTCATAAGATTATTATATATGCTGGTTTTTTAAAATCAAAATTATTTTTATTTGTTACATTTTAATATCAGGGCGTAAATTTTTTGCGCCTTTTAAGTAAACATGTTTTGGACAAAAGTTCTCTAAACAGTTAACAACTATTAAAAATCTAAGACACATTTTTAATGAATTTTCAACATTTATTTCTTGCGCACAAATCATTGCCGTATTTTTTAAATCAAAGTGCTCTCTTGCAATTTTTGCCGGAAACTCTGCGGTTAAATCCTTTGTTGTTGTAAAAATTATGTGAGAAATTAAATCGTTTTCAATATTGTTTTTAAAAAATATTTGCTCAATAAGCTCGACCACAGCTGCTTCTATAGCTTCTTTTGTGTTTTCCTCAACCGTTATTGCGCCTCTTATGCCTTTTGTAATCATTCAAACTTTTCTCCGATTAAATTTTTAATCCCGTTTGCCCAGTCTTTAGAGCTCATTTCGGATTTTCCCTCAGGTTTTAACCTTTTTATTATAAGCACTCCGTCTGTTGTTACAACTTTTATTCCATCTTTGCATACGTCAAAAATTTCACCATTCTGTGTTTTATTTGTGTTATTTACCCCCTCATTTACCCTTGTTTCCATTATTTTTATGTTTTTACCCTTAAATGTTGTATATGCGCTTGGAAATTGATATAAGCCTCTTACGAAATTATGAATTTGCAAGGCGGATTTTGACCAATCTATTTTTGAATCTTCTTTTTTAATTTTATGAGCATAAGTCACATTTTCGCAGCACTGTGCGGTTGGCTTAAGTGCCCCTGATTTAATATTTAAAAGCGTTGTTTCAATAAGTTCGGGCGATTTTTGCGAGATTAATTCAAAAAGTTCTACATAATTCATATTTGGAGTTATATTTATCTCGTCTTTTAAACAAATCGCTCCGCAGTCAAGCCCTTCTTCTGTTATCATAGTACAAATACCTGTTTTTTTATCCCCGTTTATAAGTGCCCACTGAATGGGATTTGCGCCCCTGTATAAAGGCAAGAGTGATGCATGAAGGTTTATTGTGACATATTTTGGTATCTGTAAAACTTCTTTTGATAAAATCTGCCCGAACGCAAAAGTTACAAAAAAATCGGGGGATAATTTTTTTAATGCTTCCTGAATTTGTATTTCTTTTTTTATTGAATGTGGCTGAAAAACAGGTATTTTGTGCTCCAGTGCATATTCTTTAATTGAAGAAGGTAAAATTTTATGCCCCCTGCCTGAGGGTTTATCAGGCTGGGTTACAACAGCTAAAACCTCTATCTTATCGGATTTTACAAGATAATCAAGTGATTTTAACGCTATTTTAGGTGTCGCAAAAAAGATTACTTTTATCATTATTTTGCTTGTTTTGCCTCTTTTTTTAATTCTTCATCCAGCTCCGGTTCTTCCAAAAGCTTTTCAACCTCAAGCGGCGGAAGATGTTTTTGTGTAAGCTCCTGCTCTGCCTCAAATCTATTTATTGCATGGTCTATAAACAAAATCCCGTCAAGATGGTCATATTCGTGTTGAATGGCTTTAGCAAGCAGGCTTCCGTCTTTTGCCTCAAGAACAAAAGAGCGACCTTTTTCATCTATTGCTTTTATCATAACATTTTTGTAACGCCTTACGTTTGTGTACATATCAGGAAAGCTTAAACAACCTTCATGACTTACAAACGCTCCTGATTTTTTAATAATTTTTGGATTAATAAAAACCATGGGATTAAGAGGTTCATCGCCTGATGATGTATCTATTACAAACACTCTGTGATTTTCTCCTATTTGAGGAGCTGCAAGCCCCACGCCGTTTTGAGAATAAAGCGTGTCTAATAAATCCTGAACTAAATCCTGAATTTTTCTTGAAACTTTATGAACCTCTTTTGAGGGCTCTCTGAGTGATTTTTCACCATATCTTAAAACTTTTTTGACAGACATTTTAAACCTTTCTTTTTTAAAATTATTATATCATGTTTAAATCAAAACGACAAAAAAGAAGGTTAAAACCTTCTTTTTGTCGTTTTAAAGAGATAAATACTTTTTATTTTGTTTCCCCCAGTGCCTCTGAAACACCGCTTAAAAGTATTTTTAGCTCTTCTTTTTGTTCGGGAGAGGCATCCATTTGATCAAGTTCGCTCGCAAGATTTTTTATATCGGGAGTTAATTTTGCTATTCTGGAATAAAGCCCTGTTAACTCTTGTACCTTGCCGGTTATTTGACCAATTTTTTCATCAAACTCAGGAGAGCGGGGTGTTTTATTAACTTCTGAAACATTGGGGTTAGTTGTATTTATTCCGGAAGTTTTTTGAAGCGGTGTGTCTATATTAACAATCTTTTGTTCTACTTTTTCAATTTCAATTGGTGAAACAGGAAGAGTATCATTTATTTGCGGCTCATCAATTTTTATTTCAATGTCTAAATCTTCTTCTGGTGCCTGATTGGCCGGGGTAAAAGGGTTTTCAACATTGTTGTTTTCTGTATTAATTGTATCGTTTGGAGGTGGAAGTGTTTGACCTTCTTCCGGCGGTAACGCCTCCACATAAGATTGTTGGTAAGGTTTATGGGTATTTTCAAAAGGAATATTTAACTCTGTTTGTTTCGATTTTTGAAACCCGCCTTCGCCTTCTTGACCACTAAGCCCAAAAAATTCTCTGGCATCTTCCAGTGAAATTTTGTCTTGTTTTTTCAAACCAAGCCCCATGGCTTCCATAATCCTTTTTTGTTCTTCGGGGGTAAATTCTAAAACATCTCCCTTGTAAACAAGATCAATATTGTTTCTACGACAAATATCCGGGCGTCCGTCTCTTCTTCGCTCTGCTTGAATTTCTTTTAAAACTTCTTTTACCCTTCTTTTTTCTTCGGCATTAACGGTGCCTTCGGATATTTCAAAAATTGAAGGGTTTGCTTTTGCCGCCTTTAAAATAGTTTGTGCTATTCCATCGCCGCTTTTTACTACAAGACGACCAAATAATGCGTTGTTGTCAACATTTTCTACCATTTTTATTCTCCTTTCTTTTTATTTTTTAAAAAAATTAATTAACATCCACTTCTTGCCAATAATCCATATTGTTTCTCCAATTTGGATCTTTGATTAATTCTTCGGGTTTTAATCCGTCCTTAAGCTCATAGTGTTTATATGTTTCTTTTCCGTTTTTGTTTGTTACTTCAATTCTTTGTAAAAATGGAAAATCATTATTAAAAACCACTTTCTTTTCCTGAAAAACAGAGAGTTCGTTTTTTAAATTTTCTTTTTCTGCTTTCGTTTGTTTTTTAATTTTTTTATTAATATTTTTTTGCAGAGCATGAAAAAATACTTCGTCCACCATTATAAACTCCTTTTTGTTTGTTATTATAACTCTTTTTTTACAAAATTAGAACCCGCTTACACCCGGGTGTCTTGTTTCAGCCTTAAAAGTACTGCTTTCAAAAACTTTTTCTAACAGATTTTCTACATTTTTTTTAACTGCCTCTATGTCATCTTGAAGTTCAAGATACATGTCTTCTTTCATCTTGCCTAAAGCATTTTTAAAGCTTTCATAATCATAATTTCTCATCGCACACAACCCTCATTTTTACTGCTAACTTTCATGTCTTCGGCAGGGTTGGCAAAAATATTTAATTTTTTATTATTTTTTTTAACATTAGTTTACAAAACCCTTTTTTGTTTTTGTGGGTCTGTTTTTTATAATATAATAGATATAACACTTGCCAATTTTTTTAAATAATTTTTTGTCGATGTGGTAAGGACTCCGCTTTTTTATAACATTTAGTTATAAAAGGGGAGGAGGTTAGACCGAAGGTTTAACTCCGCCACAGCCCAAATAAAAACTTTGAAAATTAAATTTGAATGTCGATGTGGCGGAATGGTAGACGCGCACGTTTGAGGGGCGTGTGGAGCAATCTGTGGGGGTTCAAGTCCCCCCATCGACATTTTTGTTTTTTTTATATATGTTAAATTATATGAAAGCAAATGTTATAGGAGCAGGTTTGGCTGGTTCAGAATGTGCCCTTCAGCTTGCCAAAAGAGGAATAAAAGTTAATCTTTACGAAATGCGCCCCGAAAAAACAACCGGTGCTCATAAATCCTGCGACTTTGCAGAATTTGTATGCTCAAACAGTTTAGGTTCTTTTGATGTTACAAACGCTTCCGGGTTGTTAAAAAAAGAAATGGAAATTTTGGGGGGCGAACTAATAAAAGTTGCCTATCTTTGTCAAGTTCCCGCAGGCGGAGCACTTGCAGTTGACAGAGAAATGTTTTCTAAAAAAGTTACTGAAGCTATAGAAAATAATCCAAACATTAAAACAATAAGAAAAGAAATAATATCAATTCCAAACACCCCCACTGTTGTCGCAACCGGTCCTCTTACAAGTAATTTGTTTGCTCAAAACATTAAAGAATTTACTAAAAGTGAAAACTTTTTTTTCTTTGATGCAATAGCTCCTATTATAGAAAAAGACTCCATAAATTTTGAAAAAGCTTTTTGGGCAAATCGTTATGATAAAGGCGAG
Source organism: Candidatus Gastranaerophilaceae bacterium (assembly GCA_035354275.1). Taxonomy (GTDB): domain Bacteria; phylum Cyanobacteriota; class Vampirovibrionia; order Gastranaerophilales; family Gastranaerophilaceae; genus DAOQAU01. The sequence goes on along the minus strand of DAOQAU010000002.1, from coordinate 18,523 downwards.
GCGACTTATATAAACTGCCCCATGAATAAAAAAGAATACGAAACCTTTTATAATGTGCTCATTTCTTCTGAAAAAAATGAATTAAAAGATTTTGAAAAGGATGCAAAGTTTTTTGAATCATGCTTGCCTATAGAAGTCCTTGCCTCCCGAGGGGTTGACACCTTACGTTTTGGCCCGATGAAACCGGTTGGCCTTGTTGATAAAAAAACAGGTATTGAAAACTGGGCCGTTGTCCAACTGAGACAAGACAACATGGCAAAAACCCTTTATAACATGGTCGGTTTTCAGACAAATTTAAAATGGAAAGAACAAAAAGAACTTATAAAATTAATTCCAGGCTTAGAAAATGCAAATATTATCCGCTTTGGGGTTATGCACAAAAATACTTTTATTAATTCTCCAAAAATATTGTTCCCCTCTTTGCAGACAAAAAGCAGAAAAGATTTATTTTTTGCAGGACAGATAACAGGAACCGAGGGTTACACAGAATCTATGGCAACAGGTCTTTTGGCGGGAATAAACATGGCCAATTATTTAAAAAAGGAGCCTCTTTTAATTCTTCCTCAAGAAACAATGTTAGGCTCTTTGTGTAAATATATTTCTTTTGAAAGTCACAAGTCTTTTCAGCCCGTAAATTCTAATTGGGGAATTGTAGCACCGATTGAAATTGATAAAAAAGAAAGAAAAAACAAAAAGCTCAAAAACGAGCTTCTTGCAAAGCGTTCTTTAAATTATTTATCAAACAATAATTTCCTTTAACCCCTGATTTGAACAGGCATTATTAAACAAATATAATCATCTTCGTTGTTTGGTTTTAAAACAGTAGCGGAAAGACTTGAATTTAGTCCTATTTTAACCTCTTCTGTTTCCATATTTTTTAAACATTCCAACAAATATCTATAATTAAAAGCTATATTTAGTTCTTCAAATTTATAATCTATATCTATTTCTTCTTCGGATGCTCCTGCATCAGGTGTATCTGCCTTTAAAACAAGTTTATTTGATGAAAATTCCATTTTTATAATACTTGTTTTTTCATTAACCATAATAGCAACTCTTTCTATTGCTGCTATTAGTTGACCTATTTTAATAATAGCTTCTTTTGGGCTTTCTTGTGGAATAAGTTGGTTATATTTAGGATACTGCCCTTCCATAATTCTTGAAATAATAGTTATGTCTTCGCTTTTTATTATTAATTTTGTTTTATCTGTATAAATTTTTATTTTATCTTCTTCAATAAAAGAACTCATTTTAATAAATTCCTGTAGTGTTTTTGAAGGAATTATAAGATTGCTTGTTTTTCCCGAATTTTCTATTTTTTCTCTTACCCGACAAAGTCTGTTTCCGTCAGTTGATGCCATCTCTAAAGTGTTTTGAGAAATATCGCAAACAACTCCCGACAACAAATTGTTCGTTTCGTATCCAGCTGCGGAAAACCCTGCTTGTTTTATCGCTTTTGTAAAAGGTTTTATTTCAATTTCGACTGAATTTTCTTCTTTTATTTCAATTTCAGGTATAGAAGGAAATTCATTTGCACTAATTCCTATTATTTCAAATTTAGAATTTTTACTTTTTATTTCTACAGTATTTGTATCTGTTGTTTTTGAAAAACTTATTAAACCTTCTGAAAGCCTTGTTACAATTTCACTTAATGTTTTTGAAGGAAGTGTTATTTTTCCTTCTTTTTCAATTTGAGCCTGAATTGTTGTTATAACAGTCAAATCCAAATCTGTCGCGCTTAATTTTAAAGTTTTATTGTTTATTGTTTCTATTAATATATTTGCAAGAACAGGTTGAAGCCCTTTCATTGCTGTTGCTCTTTCAACAATTTTTATTCCATTAAATAAATCTTCTTTTTTAACTACAAATTCCATTTACACCTCTTTAAAAGTTTTCTACAAAAAATTTTTCTTTATTTAATATTATATTATATAAATAATTTATTAAAATATAATATTAATAATAAGCAACAAAAAAATATAAAAAAGAACATTAAAAAAAGCAATAACTCAAAAATAAATGTAGAAAAAAATGTAGAAAATTATAAAAAAAGATAATAAAAATTAAAAAAGACACCTTTATAAAAACAATTTACATTTTTCTACATTTATTATTAGTTTGATATAATAAAAAAATGAAGATTTTAGAAACAGAATTAAAAAACTATAGAAATTTGGAAAAAAAACAAATAAACCTTGATTTTTCTAAAATACTTTTTGTAGGAAAAAACGCACAAGGAAAAACAAATATTTTAGAGAGTATTTATTTTTTATCAACACTTAAAAGCCCAAGAACATCAAACATTCAAGAAATACCGACTTTCGGAGAAGATAATTTTGAAATAAAAACAAAAATAAAAAAAACAGGAGTTGAAACAGGAATAAACTATTTATATAAAGAAAAAAAAAGAGAATTAAAAATAAACGGATTAAAAACAACGCCAAAAAACTTCAAAAATATTCTTTCAGCAGTTCTTTTTACAACACAAGATTTACTTCTTTTGAGGGGCTCCCCTCAAGATAGAAGAGATTGGCTTGACGAGGTTATTTCAAAAATTTATCCGGCCTATGACGAGAGACTTTCTAAATACAACAAAATAAGAATACAAAAAAACAATTTTTTAAAAGATTATAACGGAAACCAAACCCTGTTAGATGTTTATAATGAACAACTTTGTATTTTAGGAAGCAATATTATATTTTTGAGAAAAAAGTTTTTAAAAGATTTTGAAAAACTTTCTCAAGAAAAATATAAAAAAATAAGCAAAGATGAAAAACTAACAATTTTTTATACCTGCCCGTTTCTTGCCGAGGAAGAACAGATAGAAGAAATTTCTCAAAAATTTATGCAAAAACTTCAAGAAAGAAAAACAGAAGAAATCCAAAGAGGACAAGCTCTTGTGGGCCCCCACAGAGATGACGTTTCGTTTTTTATAAACAATAAAGAAGCAATAAAATTTGCATCTCAAGGACAGCAAAGAACAATAGTTTTATCCTTAAAACTTGCCGAAATAGAAATTATAGAGCAAAAAACAGGAGAAAAACCCGTTTTATTACTGGACGATGTTCTTGCCGAACTGGATGATTTAAGACAAAATTATTTGCTCAAAACCATAGATAAAAACACTCAAACAATAATAACAAGTGTTGACACGCTTTTATTTGACAAAAAATTTTTAAAAGATGTAAAAATTTATAAGGTGGAAGAAGGAAAAATTTTATAAAGTATCAATATATTGAATAATCTCGTCAGATTCATACATTTTTACATTGTGTTCGGTGTCCACCAAAAAAGGAACCTGATCCTCTCTGCCAAGATGCAAAAGTTCGTCCATATTAACAGGGTCGTTAACATCAAGCCTGCGGTGTTCTATGTTTTTTTCTTCTAAATGAGTTATTACCTTTTTACAGTAAGGGCATCCTTCAAGAACATATAAAAGCAGCATATAAACCTCCTTTTTTAAAATTATACCAAAAAATATTACAAACGCATTAGACACAAGAGTATAAAAATGATAATATTAAACAAAAAGGGGAGGGGTAATGAAAAAAACTTTTGAAATAGCGTTAGACGAAAAAGAATTAAAAAAAAGAACAAGCAAAACCTATCTTGTTCCAAAAAAGATGCTCAAAAAAGACAGCAAAGAGTATAAAAAATTAAAAATTGGTGATAAAAAAGCACTAAAGCATTTAATTAAAGCAGCAATTATTCTTGATGAAGTTTATTTAAAACAAGATAACCCAAACAATATTGAATTTAGAGAGTTTTTAAAAGAAGAAATAAAAAAGGGAAATAAAAAAGCAAAAATGGCATTCAAGCTTTTTCAAGCACAAAGAGGTATTATTGCGGTTGACACTGAGTCCAATAAAATTATCTTAGCAAAAGGAGAAAAAGAATCAGCGGGCAAAGGTTTTTACCCTAATGATTTAGGGGTAAATGAATTTCACGAAATTTTAATACAAATGCTCAAAGATTGCAAAATAAAAGAGGTCAAAGAAATTCTTAATCAACGTTCTATGATTGTAAGGGATAAAAAAGAGCTAAAAGCTCTTGATTACACAAATGCTTTTGAAAAAGAATTTAAAGAAGCAGCACAAGAATTGGAAGAGGCGGCAAAATATTCTACTAATAAGGTTTTCAATGAATATTTAATTTTACAGGCAAAAGCACTTAAAGAAAATAATCCGATGCTTGACGCGCAAGCAGATAAAAAATGGGCGAGCCTTCAAAACACCCCGCTTGAATTTACTATTTCAAGAGAACAGTATTCAGATGAAATGACAGGCTCTGTGGTTGAAAACAAGGAATTAAAAGCACTTTTGAAAAAACACAAAATCGAACCTCTTTCAAAAGATTCAATCGGGACAAGGGTTGGAATAGTAAACAAAAAAGGCACAAAAACCTTGCTTGAGATAGAAAAATATATTCCGCTTCTGGCAAAAAACATGCCGTTTTACAAGGAATATAATCAAAAAATAAAACAAACAAAAAAACAAGAATGCATTTACCCCCAAACCATGGTGGATGTTGATATAGTAACACTTTCTGGCGACGAAAGAGCCTTTAGAGGTGGTATGACCTTGGCACAAAATCTGCCAAATAACGACAAACTGTCTTTAACCATAGGCGGCGGCAGAAGAAATGTTTATCACCGGCAGGTAAGACAAATTTCCGATTACAAAAAGCTTCAAAAAAGATTGGATGCCATTTTGGATAAAAAATTACATAAATTTTATGACAAAGAAGCAGATCACTGGTTTACAATCGGGCATGAAAACGCACACTCTTTGGGCCCCAAAGAAGGAACAGAGGCACTTGGTAAATACAAAAACATAATAGAAGAAAACAAAGCCGATATGGCATCTTTAGCAATGCTTGATATTTTGACTAGAGAGGGTATGTACAGCGAATTTCAGAAAAAACAGATTTTGGTTTCTTTTATGGCGGATAATTTCCTAAAGGCAAAACCGACTTTAAGTCAGGCACATAGGGTTCGCTCTGTCATGCAGACAAAATATTTTCTTGAAAATAAGGCAATAAAAGTCGATGATAAAGGTATTTTACATATTGATTTGGAAAAAATGATTCCGACTGCGCAAAAAATGTTAAAAGACATTATAAGAATACAACTTGACGGAGATTTCAAAAAGGGTGAAAATTATGTTTTAAAACATTTTGTATGGACAGATGAAATGGAAAGAGTTGCAAAAAAACTCAAAAAAATCGACAAAACATTGAATGGAATTGTTTTAACTCCACTTGCTGATAGAATTGTAAAGAATATTTAATAAAACAGCAAAAAATTTTTAATATAGGTTTTAAAATCATCAAAAGGAGAAACCAATGCAAGTATCTGCAATAAAATCTTTTCAAAAAAATAATATCCTTTACAGTAATAAAACTAATAGTTTAAAAAATAATCATCAGGGCTCTGTTAGTTTTACTCAGCAAAAATATATTGAATCAAGGGATTTTTTGAAGCAAGACTGGGTTGAATCACAAGATTTATATACAAGATACAAAGATTCTTCAATAAATTTAGAAAAAGAGTTAAAAAGGCTTGATTATTATATTCAAGATGCCGAAAATCAAAGAGATATGGCAGATCAAAACTTTTATAATGAAATGAATCCTAAAAAAAATTATGAAATTAATACAAACAAATTTATTGAATATTGGGATAACCCTTATTACCCCAAAACAATAGAAATAAGAACACCTTCAGGTGAGCAAAAATATGAATATTATATGACAGGAAAAATTAAAAAAATACAAATAGAAGATTTTAAAACGCAAGAAAAAGCAGTATTTTATTTTGAGCACAATAATAAAGCCCCTTTTTATGAAGAAGTGTCATATTATGATAAAATTTCAAAAGAAAATGTTAAAATAATTAAAACAAAAATAAAACCATCACAAAGTTTAATTTATGTTTATACTGCAGAAGTTCAGGGTTGTAGAGAAAAAGAGGACAAACATCTCAGTTGGTTTGAAAATACTTCAAACAAAAAAGAGATTTGTATTTTAAATGAAAATAATCATTCAGCTTTTATATATGACCAATTTGGCTTGCCTCAATATAAACAATTATTTTAAATATTCTAAAACAGCCTTTAACCCTGCGCCTTTTTCAAATTTGTGACCGAGTTTTTGAAGTACGGCCTCTAAGGAGCTTACTGCGGTCAATAAATCGCGCTCGGAAACAAAACCTAAAGTTCCCATTCTGAAAATCTTGTCTTTAAGCTGGTTTTGTCCGTTTGCAACCACGATATCATAGTCATTTTTAAAAACTTTTCTTATATCGGGAACAGAAATTCCTTTCGGTGGGTAAATGGATGTTATGGCATAACTTGCGTTTTTGTCTTCTTTTACAAATAATTCTAATCCCAAGGCCCTAACGGCGTATCTGAGCCCCATTGCAAGATTTTGGTGTCTTGTGTAAATATTTTCTAAGCCTTCGTTTTTCATTATTTTAAAGGCTTCATGAAGCGCAAAAATAAGGTTTATGGGTGGGGTCCATGGTGTTGTGTCATCCGTAAGAGCGTTTTTATGAGCTTTCCAGTCAAAGTAAAAACTTGGATAAAGACATTTTTCATGTACTTGCCATGCTCTTTCATTTGCGGCAAGAAATGCAAGTCCGGGAGGTATCATAAACCCTTTTTGAGAGCCTGATACAAGAACATCAATTCCCCACTCATCCATTTTAACATTCATCGCACCCACGCTTGTAACCCCGTCAACAACAGAGATTGCGCCGTGTTTTCTTATTATTTCGCAAAGCACTTTGATGTCGTTTTTTGCACCTGTTGAGGTCTCGGAGTGAGTCAATGTTACGATTTTAATTTCTTTCATTGTGTCTTGGGCAAGTTTTGTTCTTAAATCTTGGGGGTTTATTACTTGTCCCAATTCAACTTCTAATTTTTCAACAACAGCACCTCTTGATTGTGCTATTTTTGCCCAGCGTGCGCCAAAATTCCCTATAATTAACGATAAAATCTTATCGCCCTGATTTACAAGGTTTGAAAGAGCTGCTTCCATTGCACCTGTTCCGCTTGCCGCATAAATAAAGACATCATTTTTGGTTTGAAAAAGCCATTTTAAATCTTTATAAACACTTTTTAAAATTTCCGAGAACTCTGCACTTCTGTGTCCTATCGGGTGTTTTGCCATAGCCAAAAGTACACTTTCGGGAACGGGCGTAGGTCCTGGAATCATTAAAAAAGTTTTGTCTTGCATTTTGTCACCACACGAAACATATTGTTTACGCGCCTTTCTAAATTAACAACTTAAATATCGGTTTATTTTATTATTTTCGCATAAAATCAGTTTTCACTCAATAATGAAACAAAAATTTATTTTCTCTGACAAAAAGTAATGTTTTGAATATAATAATATATGTCATGCTGAATTTATTTCAGCATCTTACCACCTGTTGTTTGTTGGATAGATCCTGAAACAATTTCAGGATGACGGAATAGAGAATGTTTGATATGTTTTTTATTTATGGAATTTTATCTACAATAGCATTTGTTTTAATACTTCCTTTTTGGCTGGTTTTAGGGGTGTTTAAGCCGAAACTGCTTGTCGGGTTTAAACAAAAATGTGGATTTTATTCTTCACCCTTCACCCTTCACTCTTCACCTATAGTATTCTACGGTATTTCTGTCGGTGAAGTTTTAGCTATGGAAAATTTGATTAGAAAAACGAAAGAAAAATTCCCACAAAAAAACATAGTTTTAATGACGGGAACCCAAACAGGACAAGAAATTGCACAAAAAAAATTAAGCGAAGTCTGTAGTTTTATTTCTTATTTTCCATATGACTTTCCTTTTTGCATAAACAATTTTTTAAACAAGATAAATCCCGAAGCCGTTTTTATCATGGAAACCGAATTGTGGCCTAATTTTGCATATATTTTAAACAAGAAAAAAATCCCACTTTTTATAATTAACGCAAGGATATCTGACGGGACTTATAAAAGTTATAAAAAATTGTCATGGTTTTTTGCACCTATTTTGCACAAATATACCGGAATTTACCCGCAAAGCCAAAAGGATATGGAAAAACTTATTTCAATAGGTGCAAACCCTGATAAAACAAAAGTTATGGGTAATTTAAAATTTGACATTAAAAAACCCGATACAAAAGACTTGAATTTTAATAAAAATCCGAATAACAAAATACTTTTAGCCGGTAGCACACATAGCGGAGAAGACGAGATTATACTCGATGTTTTCGGTGATTTAAAAAAAGAAATTTCCGGCTTAAAATTGATAATAGCACCTCGCCATCCTGAGCGAATTGAGAGCGTACTTAATTTAATGCAGAAAAAAGGAAAAACCGCAAGACGGTCTTTGGAGTGGAAATTTAGCGATGAGGACATGCTTTTAATTGACACAATGGGAGAGTTGTCTAAATTTTATTCGATTTGTGACGTTGCATTTTTGGGTGGAAGTTTTAACAAAACAGGCGGTCATAACCCCCTTGAGGCAATAATTTTTGAAAAACCTGTTATTTCTGGCTCGAATATCCGCAACTTTAAAGATATTTATACTATTTTAACTTCCACTTCGGCAGGAAAAGTTGTCCAAAACAAACAAGAGTTAAAAAATGAATTAAAAAAATTATTTACGGATGAAGACTATTATAAGAAGGCAAGCCAGGATTGCAAAAAAGTTTTTGAACAAAATCAAGGTGCACTTGATTTTGTGATTAATGTTATACAAACGCTTGTTTAAAAAAATTGTTTTTGAGAAGATGAAAAAGTAAATAGGAAATAAGAAATAGTGAATAGATTGAAATTTTTATTTACTATTTACCATTTACTATTCACTAAAAAAAGGATTGATAATGGGTTTAACAACATACTTAGGAATAGATGTAGGCTCGGTGACAACAAAAGTCGCACTTGTTGATGAAAAAGGGAAATTTATTGACAGCTATATGTTAAGAACTTCAGGAAAACCTGTCTTGGCGGTTCAAGAAGGGCTTAGAGAATTATATAAAAAAGCACTTTGCGAATATGACGTTAAAGGCGTCGGCACAACAGGCAGCGGAAGAAATCTTGCAGGGGCACTGGTCGGTGCAGATGTTATAAAAAACGAGATAACCGCACATGCTGTTGCGGCAAGCATTAATGTGCCCGGAGTCCAAACAATACTTGAAATCGGCGGACAGGACAGCAAAATTATAATTTTAAGAGACGGAATTGTGACCGATTTTGCCATGAATACGGTTTGTGCTGCAGGAACAGGAAGCTTTCTCGACCAGCAGGCAAACAGATTAAATGTCCCTATAGAGCTTTTTGGTGAAACCGCCTTAAAATCAACAAATCCTGCAAGAATAGCAGGACGTTGCGGGGTTTTTGCAGAAAGCGATTTGATTCATAAACAACAACTCGGATACCCTGTCGAAGATTTGTTATACGGGCTTTGTCAGGCATTGGTGCGAAATTATTTGAGCAACTTGGCACTGGGTAAAGAACTTTTACCCACGGTGACTTTTCAAGGCGGTGTTGCGACAAATTCAGGCATGGTAAAAGCGTTTGAAGAGGCATTAAACACAAAAGTTGTTGTTCCCAATAATCACCAAACCATGGGCGCAATAGGGGCGGCACTTTTAGCTATGGAAAATCATCAATATACAGGTAATGAAACAAAATTTAAAGGTTGGCAGGTGGGAGAAATGCACTTTAATTCAATTACCTGCGATTGTCATGATTGCGCAAATAACTGTGAAGTCATAACCATTGTCGAAGGTGAGTGTGAGGTTCTTCATGTAGAAAAAATAAAAGATATTCAAGGGAATATAATAGCCCGCTGGGGCGGAACCTGCGGAAAATGGGCGATAGGGTAGTTGAAAAGTCGAACAGTTGAAGAGTTTATAAGAAGATAAGATGGTTAGATGCTTGGATGCGTGGGTTATCCTACTACGCCTCTTGGTATCTTCGCCTCTTGTCCCCTGTTTTAACATTTCTATTTACCATTTACTATTTACTATTTTACAGTGCCCCACTTGACAGCCAAAACCAATAAAATTAATAATTTTGCGCTAAAAACCCCTTAAAAAACCCTAATTGTAAAGAATTGTGAACACAAATATTTTTAAATGACTTTTTTCCTTGACTAACATCATTGAAGTTGTACGATTGTATAACATGCTTTTGTAAAATAGGGCATGCTTTAGCCGAATATTTTTGAAAATTTTAATAAGTACGTACACCACAAACACAGACGAGGTGAATTAATGTCTAAAACACAATATGCAAAACGAGTAACACCAATGGGTATTCCCAATACCAGATTGGATGACTTACCCGACCTGATTGAAGTGCAAAAAAAATCTTTTGAATGGTTTTTAAAAGAAGGCTTAAAAGAAGAATTACTTTCTTTTTCGCCTATTAAAGACTATACCGGAAGACTAGAATTGCATTTTTTGCCAAATTATACATTTGATAACGCAAAATATACAATAGAAGAAGCTAGAATCCATGACACGACTTACGCTAAACAGCTTCGTGTAATGGTAAGGCTGGTAAACCGTGACAGCGGGGAAATTAAAGAACAGGAAGTTTATATTGGTGATATTCCGACCATGACCGACAAAGGAACGTTTATCGTAAACGGAGCGGAACGTGTAATTGTTTCACAAATCGTTCGTTCTCCCGGTGTTTACTTTAAAAGGGAAATTTCTCCTACGGGAAAACGTCTTTATAATGCAACTTTGATTCCTAATCGCGGGGCATGGCTTAAAATCGAAACTGATTCTAACGATTTGGTTTACGTTAAAATTGACAAAAACAGAAAAATCCTTGCCACAACGCTATTGAAAGCAATGGGAATAAGTGCTCCCGAGATGGAAACATTATTTACTCACGCAGAGTTTTTGAAAAAAACTTTGGAAAAAGATACGGCTGAAACTTCTGATGATGCCTTGGTGGAGGTTTACAAGAAATTAAGACCCGGAGATCCTGCATCTCCTCAGGGTGGCCGCTCAATTCTTGAAGCAAGATTTTTTGATGAGAAAAAATACGATATAGGCAGAGTCGGCCGTTACAAATTAAACAAAAAATTAAATTTGAATGTTCATGAATCTCAAAGAACCTTAACCGTTCAGGATATTGTGGCTTCAATAGAATATTTGATTAATTTAACTTACGATGAAGGAACAATCGATGATATCGACCATTTAGGAAACAGAAGAATCCGCTCGGTGGGCGAATTGCTTCAAAACCAGTTTAGGGTTGGGCTTTCAAGGATAGAAAGAATTGTTAAAGAAAGAATGACGCTTCAGGATTCTGAAACTTTGACTCCTTTGAATTTATTAAATACAAAGCCTTTGGTGGCTTCTTTAAAAGAGTTTTTCGGAAGTTCGCAGCTATCTCAGTTTATGGACCAAACAAACCCATTGGCTGAATTAACTCACAAAAGAAGGGTTTCGGCTTTAGGACCAGGCGGATTAATGAGAGAAAGAGCGGGCTTTGCTGTTCGCGACATTCACCCCTCTCATTATGGAAGAATTTGTCCGGTAGAAACACCCGAAGGTCCTAATGCAGGTTTGATAGGCTCACTTGCGACTCACGCAAAAGTTAACGATTATGGATTTGTTGAATCACCATTTTTTGTGGTAAAAGACGGGGTTGTAACAGATGAGGTTAACTATTTATCAGCTGACGAAGAAGAAAACTACCGTATCGCGCCTTCTGATTTGCAATTAAACAAAGACAAAAGTATAAAACACGAATATGTACCAGTTCGTTACCGTTCTGAATTTACAATGGGCGAATCAAAAAGAGTTGACTATATGGGGGTTTCTCCTATTCAGATTATTTCTGTTGCGACTTCTTTGATTCCGTTTATCGAACACGACGACGCGAACCGTGCGTTAATGGGTTCAAACATGCAACGCCAAGCCGTACCTCTTCTTATCACCCAAAGACCGGTTGTAGGAACAGGTTTAGAGGCAAGAGCGGCAAAAGATTCCGGAATGGTTGCTGTTGCAACTGTTGACGGAGTTATTGAAAGAGTTGTGGGAGAAGAAATTACAATTAAAGATAAAGCCGGCAAACTCCATGTTCACCAGCTTATGAAATATTTAAGAAGCAACCAGGATACTTGTATTAACCAAAGACCAATCGTAAGAGAAGGTGACAAGGTTAATGCGGGAGATGTTATAGCAGACGGTGCTTCAACTTGCGGCGGAGAACTTTCTTTAGGTAAAAACATTCTCGTGGCATACATGCCCTGGGAAGGTTTTAATTTTGAGGATTCTATTTTGCTTTCAGAGCGTTGTGTACAGGATGATATTTTCACTTCTGTTCACATCGAAAAACTTGAAATAGATGCAAGACAGACAAAACTCGGGCCTGAAGAAATTACAAGAGAAATTCCTAATGTTTCTGAAGAGTCTTTAAGACATTTAGATGAAAGAGGGATTGTAAGAATAGGTGCAAGGGTTTACGCTGATGATATTTTGGTCGGAAAAGTTACACCAAAAGGTGAATCCGAACATCCGCCCGAAGAAAAGCTTTTAAGAGCAATTTTTGCTGAAAAAGCAAGAGATGTTAAAGATAATTCGCTTCGTGTACCTCATGGAGAAGGCGGAAGAGTTGTTGACGTTAAAGTGTTTGACAGAGAAAAAGGCGACGAATTACCACCGGGAGCAAATACGGTCATAAGGGTTTATATTGCTCAGAAACGCAAAGTTTCTGTAGGCGATAAACTTTCAGGACGTCACGGGAACAAGGGTATTGTTTCTAAAATATTGCCTCAAAACGATATGCCTTTCTTGCCTGATGGAACACCTATCGATATAGTTTTGAATCCACTTGGCGTACCTTCTCGTATGAATGTCGGACAAACTTACGAGTGTTTGCTTGGTTTGGCGGCTTATTTGACAGGCAACCATTACGAAGCACCTCCGTTTGATGAAATGTACGGAGATAATCAATCAGAAATTGCAACAAAAGAAGAACTTATCAAAGGTATTAAAAGTTCAGGCTGCGACTGGGTAAGAGAAGACGGAAAGGTTACTCTGTATGACGGAAGAACAGGAGAAGCTTTCGAACAACCTATTGCGGTAGGTTTGGCTTATGTCTTAAAACTTGTTCACCTTGTTGATGATAAAATTCACGCAAGAAGCACAGGTCCTTATTCACTTGTAACTCAGCAGCCATTGGGCGGTAAAGCACAATTCGGCGGTCAAAGGTTCGGTGAAATGGAAGTTTGGGCACTTGAAGCTTACGGTGCAGCTTATACTCTGCAGGAAATGTTGACTATTAAATCAGATGATGTCAACGGAAGAAACAGAGCTTATGAAGCAATAGTAAAAGGCGATAACATACCAAGACCGGGAATCCCCGAATCATTTAAAGTTCTTGTAAGAGAACTGCAAAGTATAGGTTTGGATATAACGGTTGCCAAAAAAGACGGTGTAGAAGTCGATTTGATGAGCGATATGGATGATTTGAGAAAATCAGCTCCGAAAAGAACGCTTTCCGACATCGATTCAGAGTTGTTGAATATCAATTTCTTTGAAACACCGGCAACATTCGGAGAATTATAGAAAAGTAAATAGTAAATAGTAAATAGTGAATAGAAAAATCCTTTTACTGTTTACTTAAAAAAAGGAGAACGACATTGTCAACAAGTATAGATTATTTTGATTACATACGAATCAGCATAGCTTCACCCGATAGGGTGATGAAATGGTCTTTCGGCGAAGTAACAAAGCCTGAAACCATTAATTACCGTACCCTTAAACCGGAAAGAGAAGGTTTATTCTGCGAAAGAATCTTCGGACCTTCAAAAGACTGGGAATGTTATTGCGGAAAGTATAAAAGAGTAAGACATAAAGGTATTATCTGTGAACGTTGCGGAGTTGAAGTTACCGATTCTAAAGTCAGAAGACACAGAATGGGACACATTAAACTTGCAGCACCTGTCAGCCATATCTGGTTTTTAAAAGGTATCCCGAGTTATTTAGGGCTGCTTTTGGATATGTCTTTGAAAGATTTAGAACAGGTTATATATTTTAATAATTATGTTGTAATAGAGCCGGGTGAAAGCACATTCAAAAAATATCAGCTTTTAAGCGAAGAAGAATACGAAGATTACTTAATAGAAAACGAAGAAACCGAGCTTAAAGTAGGAATTGGTGCAGAAGCTATAAAAGATCTTCTTTCAGAACTTGATATTAAAGTAATGGCAGAAGAAATGAGAACAGAGCTTGAAGGACAAATTTCTTCCGCGCAAAGAAAAGCCAAATTGATTAAGAAATTAAGACTTTTGGATTCTTTGATTTCTTCAAATACAGATCCTACATGGATGGTAATGGATGTTCTTCCTGTAACACCGCCTGATTTAAGACCAATGGTACAGTTAGACGGCGGAAGATTTGCAACATCTGACTTAAACGATTTATACAGACGTGTAATAAACAGAAACAACCGTCTTGCAAGGCTTCTTGAAATGGGAGCACCTGAGATTATCGTAAGAAACGAAAAAAGGATGCTTCAAGAAGCAGTTGACGCTTTAATTGATAACGGAAGACGTGGAAGAACAGTTGTAGGGCCTAATAACAGACCTTTAAAATCACTTTCAAATATAATAGAAGGTAAACAAGGTCGTTTCAGACAAAACCTTTTGGGTAAAAGGGTTGACTACTCAGGCCGTTCTGTTATTGTTGTAGGTCCTCAGTTGAGTTTAAATCAATGCGGACTGCCTAAAGAAATGGCTATCGAATTGTTTAAACCTTTTGTGGTTAATAAATTAATCGAGCGCGGATACGTTCAAAACATTAAATCCGCTAAAAAGAAAATAGAACGTTCAGAAAGTATCGTTTGGGATATCTTAGAAGAGGTAATCGACGGTCACCCTGTAATGCTGAACCGTGCACCAACTCTTCACAGACTTGGTATTCAGGCGTTTGAACCGGTATTGGTTGAAGGAAGAGCAATTCAGCTTCATCCGCTTGTTTGTACGGCATTTAACGCCGACTTCGACGGCGACCAAATGGCTGTTCACGTTCCGCTTTCTATTGAAGCCCAAACAGAAGCAAGAATGTTGATGCTTGCAACAAACAATATTCTTGCCCCTGCAACAGGCAAGCCGATTATAACACCTTCTCAGGATATGGTTTTGGGAATGTATTATTTGACAATCCTAAAAGACGAAGACGCTCCTGTTAAGGGACATTTCTACAATTTCCAGGATGCAATTTCTGCTCTTGAGGCTAAAGTTATAAAACTTCACGACAAAATTATTGTAAGAGATGACAATGGAGTAAGGGTAGAAACCACAGTTGGAAGAATTATTTTTAATGAAACTGTGAGAAAAGCGGTAATAGGTTAGTAAATAGTAAATAGTAAATAGTAAATAGAGTACCTTTCATTTACTGCTTACTTAAAAAATAAAAGAACAAACACAAACAAGGAGTGTGCAATAAATGGAAACAAAATATAAAAACGCAAAAAAATCTCTTGATTATATCAACAAAATTATGGACAAAAAGTCTTTGAACAATCTTTTGTCTCAAATATATCTTGAGTTTGGCGGAGCAAAAACGGCAACTCTTGCAAACAGCCTTAAAAATTTAGGCTTCAGATATGCCACAAAAGCAGGAACAACAATTTCTATTGCGGATTTGCAGGTTCCTGAAACGAAAAAAGATTTGCTTAAAGACGCCGAAAAAGAGATTGAAAAATCAACCCACAGGTACTTAAAAGGCGAGATAACAGAAGTTGAAAGATATACAAAAGTTATCGATACTTGGTCTGAAACAACTTCAAGGCTTACAGAAAGCGTTGTCGAGAATTTCGATAGATTAAACCCTGTTTATATGATGGCATTTTCCGGCGCAAGAGGTAACTTATCTCAGGTTTCTCAGCTTGTCGGTATGAGGGGATTGATGGCAGATGCGCAGGGCCAGATTATCGACTTGCCTATCAAATCAAACTTTAAAGAAGGTTTGTCTGTAACAGAATATATTATTTCATCATACGGTGCAAGAAAAGGGCTTGTTGATACGGCATTGAAAACAGCGGATTCAGGGTATTTGACAAGACGTTTGGTTGACGTTGCGCAAGACGTTATCATAAGAGACGTTGACTGCCATACGGATAAATTTATTATTATGACTTCTATTTCAAATGGTGAAAAAATTGTTGCTCCTCTTGCCGACAGGCTTTTGGGAAGAACAATAGCACAAGATATTTTAGATGAAAAAGGAAAGGTTTTGATTCCTTGCGGCACAACTTTAAACAGAGAAGATGTTAAAAAAGTTGCAGCTTTAGATCTTCAAGAGGTTAAAGTACGTTCAGGGCTTACATGCGGACTTGAATACGGAATTTGCCAAAAATGCTATGGCTGGGCAATGACTACTCAAAAAATGGTTGATGTAGGAGAGGCAATCGGTATTATAGCAGCTCAGTCAATCGGGGAGCCGGGAACACAACTTACAATGAGAACATTCCACACAGGCGGTGTATTTAAAGGTGCCGGTGCTAACAGAGAAATTATGGCAAAAGAAGCAGGTGAAGTTATCTCTAAAGTTAAAACCAGAGAATTAAGAACAAGGCACGGGGATGTTGTTCAGGTCGCAACTTATGAAGCTGATATTGAAATTAAAACAGCAAAAGGAGCAACAAAATACCATATTCCTGCAGGCTCAACTGTATTTTTTGCAAATGGAATGGTAGTTAAAAAAGGCGATAAATTAGCTGAATTTGAACCCGGAAGTCAAGGTGACGGAAGCCGTTTGACAGAAAAAGCCACAAAAGATATTACTTCTGATTTATCGGGTGAAGTTTTATTTGAAGATTTTGTAGCCGACGAGAAAAAAGACAGACAGGGTAACGTTTCAAGAACAGCAAATAAAAACGGAATTATTTGGGTGTTAGGCGGAGATGTTTATAACCTTCCTGGCGGCTCAAAAGTTCTTGTTAAAGATGAACAAAAAATTTCAAAAGGCGAAAAACTTGCTGAAACGCTTACTATATCAGAGCATGGCGGTGAAGTCAGAGTTGGACAAGAGTTGGTTATTGAAGAAGTTCAATTTGAAGGAAAGAAAATTAAAAAAATAGTTCAAGGAAAAGAACTTACAATAGTAATTGCTTCTTTAATACCTTCAAACGCTACTTTTGAACAAACAAAGAAAGAACAAATTTGGACAGTCAAAGATTCAGGCGAAAAATATATCGTTAAATCTCCTGTTGATACAACAGTAGAAAACGGCATGATTATTGCCGAATTAATAGATGACGAATGTTCTGTTAAATCAAGCGGTGAAATAAGATATGTTGATGTTGAAGTTGATGACAATCAAATTATTACAAAACCCGGCGACATAGTATTTATACCGGAAGAAATTCACCAGATAAACAAAGATGCAAACCTTAAGATGGTTGAATCAGGTACTTTTGTTACGGCAGGAACAGAAATTATCAAAGACATTTACTGTCACCTTGACGGGTTTGTAGAATTGAAAGAATATAACGATGTAATTCATGAAATTACAGTAAGACCGGGTGAAATTCATACACTTTCAAGTGTAAGCGAATTGAAAGTAGAAGAAGGAGAAATTGTTAAAAAAGGAACGCTTATCGCAGAAGGCATAAAAGCAAAAGCAACTTCAATAGTGACAATTTTGGAATCCGATATTGACGATTTGGACATTGATGATTTGGATGAAGAACTTGATTCAAGTTTGCATTTAGATGAAGAAAATATTGCAAATCAGCCTGTTCAAATTCTTATAAGACCGGTTCAAGTTATGAGCGTTAAACAAAAAGACGTTTCAATAAAATTCAATACGACAGAAGAATTGATTGACATAGTTCCTGTTACACAGCTTCAATACAAAGACGGCGCAAGAGTTAGAGGGCTTGACGGGGCGACTTTGACAAGAACAAGTTTGGTGCTTCAAATGCAGGGATATCTTTCACACCTTAAAGGTATGGTGGAACTTGACAGCAAAAATAATCTTAAAGTTGTTGTGTTGGAAAACCTTATTGTAAGAAGAGAAGTTGAAGGAAGTTCAAAATTATCTTCTTCTATGCAAACAGAACTTCTTGTAAAACACGGTCAAACTATCGCTGCAAAAACACCTGTCGCAAAAACTCAGGTTCTTGCAATCAATGACGGTGTTGCTTCAATTAAAAAAGCAAAAGAAGATGCAAGAAGACTGCTTTTGATTTGCGATAATTATGAAGTAAAAATTCCTATTAAAACAAAACCTTGCGTTAAAGAAGGTGATTTTATAAAATTAGATTCAGTGCTCTCTGAAAGCGGTGAAAAATCTAATGTATCAGGTAAAGTTGTAAAAGTTTCAAAAACAGAAATAGTTGTAAGAACAGGACGTCCTTACTTAATTTCTCCGGGAACAATGCTTCAAGTCGGTTCAGGTGCGTTGGTGCTTAGAGGCGATATGCTTGCTACATTGGTATTTGAAAGACAAAAAACAGGTGACATTGTACAGGGTCTTCCAAGGGTTGAAGAACTTCTTGAAGGAAGAAAACCCAAAGAAT
>DAOQAU010000001.1:36337-111720 GCA_035354275.1 Candidatus Gastranaerophilaceae bacterium | reverse complement strand
TCGAATAGTTTATAAGAAGATAAGATGAGTAGATGCGTGGGTTATCCTACTACGCTTCTTGGCATCTTCGCCTCTTGTCCACTGTTTTAACATTTCTATTTCCTATTTACTATTTCTTGCATTGAGATTGTTTTTAACATAAAATTATCATAAGAAGGGTGAGGAAAATATGAAAATTACGGCAAAAAATCTTGTGAAAATATACGGGGACAGAAGCGTTGTAAATGACGTTTCTTTTGAAATTAACAAAGGAGAAGTAGTTTGTCTTTTGGGTCCTAACGGGGCGGGCAAAACGACCACTTTTTACATGGTAGTGGGGCTTGTGAAACCCAACAAAGGGCATGTTTATATTAATGATCAGGATATTTCTGCCTGGCCGATGAATGTTCGTGCAAAGGCAGGTGTCGGATATTTGCCGCAGGAGGCTTCCATTTTTAGAAAGTTAAGTGTTGAAGATAATATTAAACTTGTTTTAGAGATGAACGAAAAACTTACCGTTGACGAGAAAAAACGTAAATTGGAAGAATTGTTGACAGAATTCGGGATAATAAAACTTCGCGGAGAATCGGCGGTATCATTATCAGGTGGAGAAAGAAGAAGGGTTGAGCTTGCAAGAGCTCTTGCCGCAAGTCCAGATTTTATTCTTCTTGACGAGCCTTTTACCGGAATTGACCCTATTGCAATAGGTGAAATAAAAGAAAACATCCGTAAATTGTCTGATGAAAAAGGGCTTGGCGTTTTAATTACAGACCATAACCCCAAAGCTACGCTTTCTATAACAGACAGGGCCTATGTAATTTTTGATGGCAAAATTAAAATTGAAGGCAAAAGCGAAGATGTTGCTAATGACCCTATCGCAAAAGAATTTTATTTAGGAAAGGATTTTGAGCTTTAATGAAATTGTTTTCAAAAATAAAGTTATATGACAAATATGTTTTTGAGCAGGTTTTTTGGGCGACAATGGTATCAATTTTGCTTTTTACTGTTATTTGGATTGCTCCTGAGATGCTTTTAAATACAATAAGAAAAACTCTTGAAGGAGAATATACGACAAAAACGGCAATTTTGGTGTTGTTCTACGAACTGCCCAATATTTTAGGCAAAGCTTTGCCGGTGGGGCTTTTGCTCGGTTCATTGTTTACTTTTGATAAACTCAGCAAAGATTTTGAACTTACAATCTTTAGGGTCGCAGGGCTTTCTTTTTGGCGGATTCTTTCGCCGGTTATAGTTTTAAGCCTTCTTATTACTGCTTTTTGTTTTGTTACTTACGACAAATTAATTCCGTTTTCGGCAAGTAAACTTGTCGGAATTAAGCGCGAATACAGCCCTTCACAGTATATTTACACTCAAAAGGATGAAAAAAACCGCCCGACTTTGGCTGTTATAGTTTCAAGGTTTAATTACAGCAATATTGCAAATGTTATTGTGCTTGATTTTTCGGAAAAAACTTACACCGATTTGCACGCGCTATCTCATATTTTTGTGGCAAAAAATGCCGACCATTATACTGAAAAGTGGATTTTAAAAGATGTTACAGAATATCGTATTTCAAATGACGGAATTTTTGAAGAAATAAAGCACTTAAATAATTTGGAACTTTTACAAGGAAAAGCGGCACAAAATGCTTACGATTTAATGATTTATTCGCTTAAACGCGACAGAGAAATCGGAAACGGAGATTTAAGAAGATATATAAAACTGCTTAAACAAGAAGATTTGCAGGAAGAATACAGATTTATGCTCAATAAATATTTCCAAAGGTTTTTCCACCCGTTTGTGTGTGTTCTTCTTGCCATTTTAGGATGTCTGCTCGGATTTAGCAAACCCAGAGAGCAGCGTTTGGTGGGATTTACCATTGCTATCGGATGTATTTTCCTTTATTACATAACGCTTCCGTTCTTTGACCTGCTTGCAGAAAAAGGCGTTTTACATCCTTTCATAACTGCTTCATTCCCGCTTATTGCGTTTACTTGCGCAATTTGGGCGTTTTATAAATCGAAGGATTTATAGGGTGAAGGGTGAGCCGTGAACTGTGAACAGGGGTAGGGCGGGACTGTTATTCCACCAACAATTTTTAAGGGATTTGTATGAATAGATTTTTTTTAACAATAGTTGCTTTATTTTGTATAACAATGATTTCTTGCGGGTTTTGTGTTTCCGAGCCTGTTCAAATTGATTATCAAAACGGAATTTATCACATTACGCTTGACGGGAAAAGAGTTCAAAAAGGAATTAAATTTGTCTCAAGTGAAAAATTAATGACAAATAAAGAAGCGCATGAAACTTCACGCTCAAAGTTCACCATTAATACAGGATTTTTTGATCCTAAAAATCAAAAAACCATTTCCTATATCGTAACCGACAGAAATATTTCTGCAGATCCTTTATTTAACGAAAATTTGTTGATGAACCCTGTTTTAAGGCAAAATTTGGACAAAATTATTAACAGAACAGAATTCAGAGTGGTGGATTGTGACGGAAAAATTAATTATGAAATAGTCCCTCATAAAACAAATCTTGATTTTGCTTGTTCGGTTGTAACTTCAGCACAGGGCGGTCCTATGCTTTTGCCCGAGTTAAGACTGGAAGAAGAATTTTTTATACTTAAAAAAGACGGGAAAATTGTCCGCACTTCCGCTTCAGTTCTTGATAAAACCGCAAGAACAATTATAGGGCTTAAAGGTCAGGATATTCATATCTTAATTATCACAAACGATAATCCGATGACAATTTATGAGGCAAGAGATTTGTGTCAGCAGCTAGGGTTTGAAAAAGCTATGGCATTTGACGGTGGAAGTTCCACCTCAATGAATTACAAAAAATCAATCGAAGTCGTTTCGACAAACGATTCTGCAGGAAGACTCTTAAAATCATTTATGATTGTGAATTATTAAGCTTTAATTTTTTTGAAAAATTCAATCATTTTTTTTGCAGAATTTATCAAGTTTGGGAAAAGTCCCTGGTTGTGCCCCATTTCAAGCATTTCTTTTGCATTATTTTCAAAAGAATCTATGTTGTAAAGTCCTTTGTATATCATTGTAAAAAATCCTGTTCTGTCTGCGCCGGCTTTGCAGTGCAAATGAACTTTTCTTTTGCTGTTCGGATTCCTTATTTCTTCAATTAGTTCAATAAATTTTTTCACCGTAAGTTCACTTATGGTTCTTGTGCCTGTAGGTAAATGATGATAGTTTAAGTTTATTTGTTTTAAATATTGGGACTCGTCAAAATCTATCTTTGGCTCGTACATGGTCCTGAAATTAATAACATCTGTAATGCCTTGATTTTTCAACCATAAAAAACTTTCTTTGTCCGGCTGGGCAGAGCGTGAAACATATTCGTCTATTACCTTGTAATTTTTAGGCGGCAGAATTAATTTTTTGAAGGATATAGGAACAGAATTTATTTTAGATACTGTTAACATTAAATTATCCTTTATCTTTTGTTAAAAAAACAGTGGTTTTTTGAAACCACTGTTTTTTATTTAAAATATTAATTACTTTTTTGCACTGAGCTTGTTGAGTGCAAGAGACAGTCTTGATTTTTTTCTTGCGGCTGTATTTTTGTGCAAGATTCCTTTTACAACCGCTTTGTCGCAAAGTTTATAAACTTTTGAAACTGCTTCATCAAGTGCTTTTTTGTCTTTGCCTTGAGCAAGTTCAAGCACTTTTTTAACAGCTGTTTTAATCGAAGATTTGAATGCTGTATTTTTTTCAGCGTTTCTTTCGGCGGTTAAGATTCTCTTTTTTGCTGATTTAATATTTGCCATTTTTGGTTTTACCTTTCTTAATTGATTTTTGTGCTTAATGACGGCACAAATATACAGAGGATAGTGTTAATGCTCTGAGCATATTACAAAAGTGCATAAATTACAAGAATTTTGTTAAGAAGGTTTTACTTAAATCTGTTTTCAAGGTATTTAATTTTGTTTTGGATTTTATTTTTATCCGCAGAAGTCGGGGTCATATTCAGATAAATTTTGTAGTTTGCGATTGCAGAATTGTAATCCTTTTGCTGTTCGCAGGCCTCTGCCAAAATCACATAGCCTTGAGAGTTGTTAGGGTTAAGCCCTATTGCGCGGGTTGCATATTCTTGCGCTGTAGGATAATTTTTTGATTTCAAGAAATATTGTGCTGATTTAAGACTGTTTTGGGAATATTTTTCGCATTTTTTAATGTAATCCGAATTGGCAAGTGCTTGAGTATTTTGCGGGTCACTCTTTAAAATATTGTCGATAATTGCCTGCGCACTTTCGTACTGTTTGTTGTAGATAAAAATTTCTGTTAAATACTGTCGGTCTTCAAGGGTTTTAGCGCAAGCGGCAGCAGCGTCAAACATTTTTTTGGCTTCAGGGCTGTTGTTTAAAGTCATATAAGCTTCGCCTTTTACCACCATAGCCGTAAGTGTAGTATCGTTTGAGTTAATTATGTTCTGAAGTTCATCCTGGCTCATTGCGGGCTGATTTATTACTTTTGCAAGCTTTAGTTTTGCCAGATGAAGTTCCAAATCATCGTTATTTGCTTTTATCGCATTGTTTAGTTCATCAAATGCTTTGTAAAGCTCTTGACTCGAGCCCAAAACCGATTTATTTGAAGAAATTTGGGCCTTTGCAAAATAAGCGTTTGCAAGTCCTTTGAGCGCATCGTTTTTATAGTCGTCTATTTGGGCAAGTGCCGAATAATTATCTATTGCCTGATTATATTTTCCGCTTGCAAGGGAAATGTCTGCAATTTTAAGCTTTGCATCGTAGAAAGTAGGGTCTATTGCAAGTGCGGTTTTAAGCTGTTCGATTGCAAATTCTCCGTCGCCTCTTTTTTCATAGACTTCGGCAAGGTTAAAGTAGGCAGGTGCAAATTCGGGCTTTATCATAACCGCTTTTCTGAAAGCGTTTATTGCGGCAGCTTCGTTTCCTTGTTTTGCATATATTTCGCCTGATAAATTTTGAAACGCATAAGAATTTGGATTAATCGCAAGAGCGTTGTTTAGATAAGTCAAAGCGTTTGAGTATTGTTGTCTTTGATTTGCTACTTGTGCCAAATGATACATTGCGGTTGTGTTTTGGGTGTTGTGCAAAAGTGCCTGATTGAATTTTTTTTCCGCATCCTCCAATTTCCCGTCAACAAAATCCATTGTTCCCATATTGTCTATTGCGGTTGAATATTTGGGGTTAAGCTCTACGGCTTTGGCAAAAAGCTTTCTCGCATCCGCGTCTTTTCCCAACTGAAGCGAAACCACCCCTGCCGCGTTATAATACCTGGCATCTTTTTTGTCCAATTCAATTGCTTTATTAAATTCTTTCAGGGAATCTTCAAATAATTTTTGCGAATTTTTAATATGCTCCATATTTGAAGATGTTGTTCTTTTGTAATAAATAATCCCTTGCGCATAGTGCAGGTCGGCATTGTCGGGATATTTTTTCAAAAGTTCGTTTAATTGGGTTTGCGCAGGGTCAAGCTTGTACTGTTTTGCAAGAGAAACAACCCAAAGTGCTTTTGCTTTTATATTTTTTGAATTTGAATTAATGGCGGTTTTTAATATTTTATCTGCATCTTCATAGTAGCTGTTTTCGATAAGTTTATCGACTTCATCGTAATTAACATACTTTTTTGTAACTTTTTTATGTACTTTTCGAAACTTTGAATATTGAATTTTTGTCGAAAGAGTTTGGCCCTGTCCGACAGTCGGATTTTGAGGAAGATTTTCGGGGAAGGCTTTTATATTATCTGTCTTTGCAGGGTGAACCTGAACAGGCGCAGATGAATCTTCTTGCGCAAAAACCCCTGTAGTCGAAGCTGCCAATGTGCACGCAAACGTTAAAGCAATTAATTTCTTTTTCATAAAACCCTTCTCCCGATTGACTAAAATATTGTATATTATTTTAAGCTAAATGTAAAGTTATTAAGCCTGATTATATTTAGTGCATCGCAGAAAATCCGTCTTCTGTTGAATTTGATTTGTGAGGCTTCATAAACAAAAGCAGCGGCATTATTATAAAACAAATTACCCCAAAAATTCTAAAAGCATCCATAAATGCCCACAGGCTTGACTGCTTAAGCAATTCAACATACATAAGATAATTTGCTTTTTGTTGGGCAAGCGGAAGCGCGAAATATTTTGAAAAAGCAGCGGTCATGGCACTTACTTTGTATTGAAAGGCGGGGTTAAGCGGGTTTAAGTTTCCGACCATCATGTTTTGATGAACCTGCGCAAAGCGTGAGAGAAAAGTCGCAACAATAGACATACCGACAGCACCGCCGATGTTTTTCAGCAGATTTTGCACCCCTGTGGCATTTGTCATCTGTTCGGCTCTTAAAGTGACAACTGAAATCGTACTTATTGCAATCATACAACAGCTCATTCCCAATCCGAAGATAAAATTCGGAATTATAATATTAATCATTGATATTTGAAGGTTTAAAAATCCAAACATTAAACTTGATACACCCATAAGGGCAAGTCCGATTGCAATTAAGAGTCTGTCGTCGATTTTCTTTGCGAAAATACCCGTTATAATTAAACCGGTTACACTTCCGACGCCTCTTGGCATCATGCTCAAACCGCTTAAATATGCCGAATATCTCAAAAGATTTTGCAAAAATAACGGCATAATTGCAATAGAAGAATACAATACCGCTGTAACCAAAACCATAAAAATTGTTCCGAATGTAAAATTTTTGTCTTTAAAAACTTTCAAATCGATTATAGATTTGCTGTTTACAAACTGCGAAACCCCGAAGGCAACCATTGAAAGCATTGATGCGGCAAAGGTCCAGCAAACCCAAGGGGAATTAAACCAATCGGCGTTGTTTCCTTTGTCAAGGACAATTTGCAGGCAAACAAGCCAGATAATTAAAAAACTGAAGCCTAAAAAATCTATTTTTTGTCCTTCTTTTTTTCTTGCAAAAGGCGGGTCTTCTATAAACATATTTGCCATTAAAGCTGCAAGAAAACCAATCGGTACATTTATGTAAAAAATCCAGTGCCAGTTATAATTGTCCGTAATCCAGCCGCCTAAAACAGGTCCTACAATAGGTGCGATAATAATTCCTACACCGAAAACAGACATAGCCATACGGCGTTTTTCAAGCGGAAAATTTTCAATAAGAATAGCTTGAGCCACAGGCACAATAGCACCGCCCCCAAGTCCTTGCAAAATTCTTGCAATAATCATTTGATCAAGTGATGCCGCCAAGCCGCACAAAAACGAAGACACCGTGAAGATAATTACACAGCCTATAAAAAAGTTTTTTCTGCCGAAAACTCCGCTGAACCAAGCCACAGAAGGTAAAATTATTCCGCTTGCAATCATGTAACTGGTTAAAATCCACATAGCTTCTTCGTTGCTTGAAGAAAAACTTCCTGCCATGTGAGGAAGTGCCACATTTGCGATTGTGGAATCCAATACAAACATAAAAACCGCAATCATCACGGCAAAAGTTGCCGGCCAAGGGTTTTCCGGCAATTTCCATTCTTCTGTTTTCAAGTTATTTATATTTTCGGACATTTACTTCACTATTTTACTTTAACTTTTGGTTCAACCGACATTCCGGGCACGATTGTATATTTGCTTGTGTCTATTTTTTCTGCAAAAACAATTTTAACGGGAATTCTTTGAACAATTTTTACAAAACTTCCCACCGCATTTTCAGGCGGAAATAAACTTGATTTTGCACCTGAAATCCTTTGAATGCTGTCGATTTTTCCTTTAAATCTTTTGTGCGGGTATGCATCTACTTTGATTTCTACTTCTTGTCCGACTTTCATATTTTCAAGCTGGCTTTCTTTAAAGTTTGCAACTATCCAAATATCATCGGGAACAAGTGTAAACAAGGGCTGTCCTGCCTGTACTATTGCACCTTTGGCGATTGTTTTGTTTGAAACAAAGCCCGATTGGGGTGCATAAATATTTGTATAAGAATATGCAAGCTGTGCTTGCTTTTTGGTCGCGGCAAGCTGTTTTAAATCGGCATCTGCCACCCTGTTATTTTCTTTTGAAAGTAAATTTTGATGCGCTTGAGTTAAAGATGCCTGAGCGTTGTCGTAATTTGTTTTTGCGTTATCAAATTCTAATTTTGATGCTGCACCTGATTTATAAAGCTCTGTGTATCTGTCTAAATTTTTTTTAGCCAGAGTTATTTGAGAATTCGCTGCTTCATATACAGCTTTTGCATTTTTTTGCTTTAAAAGCGTAGCCTCATATTTTGCAGAAATTTCATCCAGCTTTGCTCCGTAATCGGCAGAATCTATCTTTGCGACCAAATCTCCTGCGTTTACATGCTGGTTATCATTTACATACATTTCAATAACCTGTCCTGAAACTTTTGGTGCAACTGCGACCGTGTGTGTTTCAACGTAAGCATCTTCGGTTGATTGATATCTTGAAGAATTTATCATTCCGATAAGTGCCAAAATTGCCACAATGATTGTTATTGAGGGGATTAAAAATCTTTTTTTCATTAATTTGCTATTTTTTTCGTTTGACATTTTATTCCTTCCTTTAAATTTGTATGCTGGTTGTTTTGCTTAAGCTGAGTTTCATTTTTTCCAGTGTTTCCCTTAAAATCATAAAATCTTTATCTGAAATATTCTCAAAAACTTGTAAAAATGCGCTTCTCAATTTAGGAATACTTTCTTCTACAAGTTTTTTGCCGCTTTGGGTTATGTAAATCTTTTTGACTAACCTTTTGCCTTTTGTCTCAATGACTCTTTTTATAAAACCGTTCAGTTCAAGAATATTTAAAATTCTGCCGGTATTTGAACGGTCTTTTAATATAAGTTTTGACAGATCCCTTTGGCAAATATCGTTGCTTGAATAAACCGCATCCAAAGCAACAAATTGGTCTATTGTTACACCCATTTTCAGCTCTTTAAAAAATTGTGTGCCTTTGATTTTTGCGTAAGTAACAACCTGTTCCATTAAATAAATCGAACTGTTAAAATAATTTGTCGTTTCTTTTTCTTTCATCCAAACCTGCCGTATAATATTATTGTAAATCCTTTTTGTTAGAGTTCCAACATGATGTAATGATTACATGTTGCAATTACAACAATATTATGTTAGCATACCATTAGGAAAAAGTAAATAGGGGGTAAATGAAGGCAAGAGGGCAAGCAAAAGCTTTTCACCTTATAACATATTTACATTATCAACTAAAACAGAGGAAATGAAATGAAAAAAATAATATCAATTACACTAAGCATAGCAATTTTGGCTTTGAATGCAATGCCTGTTTTGGCGGTAAAAAATAAAGAAATAAAAAATAAAAGAGTTATACAATCGCAGGTGAGCGAATATAAATTCAAAGACGTCAATCTTGAGTGGTGGCAGGGTTATAACGATGAATATTTACAAGGCTATATCATAAAAGCCATAAAAAACAATTACGATTTAAAAATCGCAACATTAAAAGTTGAAGAAGCAAGACAGAGTGTAAAAGCACAATTTTCAAGAGAATTACCTACCGCTTCTGTCGGTTTTGCGCCGGCACTTTACAAAATGAACGGGGTTTCCAACACTGAAGTTTCTTACGGATTTCCGCTTATGGTAAATTATGAAGCGGATATTTTCCTGAAAAACAGGGACAAAACAAAGGCGATAAAAAAGTATTATGAAGCAAGCCAATTCAATGAAAAAACGGCATATATTTCCGTGGCATCTGCTGTCGGGGCTGCTTATTTTAATCTTGTTAAAATGGACAAACTCATTGAACTTCAGCAGCAGATAATCTCAGACAGAAAAGAAATTTATGACCTGATGAAAATAAGAAACGTTCAGGGGATTACTTCCACAGCAGATTTAATGCGTGCCGAAAAGGCTTATGTATTGGCACAAACTGATTTATCAGATTTGCAAAAGGCAAGAGAAATTGTCTTAAATCACCTTGCGGTTTTAATCGGCGACAGCCCTGATAACACAAAGGAATTTAAAAGAATTTCTTACGATGAAATGAATTATAAATTGAATATTCCAAACGAAATTTCATCTGAAGTTATCACACAAAGGCCTGATTATCAGGCGGCAGAAAAAATGGTTGAAAAAGCAGGGATTGATGTTAGGGTGGCAAAAAAGGAATTTTTGCCCAAAATTGATATCATAGGGCTTTTGTTTTTTAACACAAGTTCACTGGGAGCTTCCTTTGACTGGAAAAATGCGCTGGCTATTATGGGCGGTCAGGCACTTTTACCTTTGTTTACGGGCGGGGCAAGAATTGCCAATTTAAAAATTTATAAAAACAGATATGAACAGATTTTGCAAAATTATCAAAAAACAAATCTTGTTGCCATTCAAGAAGTTAATGATGCACTTAGTTCGCTCAAATTGGATAATGATAAATATAACAATAACTTAAAAGCATATCAAATGCAGGAAAAAGATTACGGCTATATGCAAAAAAGGTATGAACAGGGTGTTATTTCGGGGCTTGACTTAATTCAGCAGAAAGAAACTTTGCTTGTTCTTAACAAGATGGTGGTTTCAAGCAAAACAGACTGCTACATCAACGAAATAAGCCTTTATAAAGCAGTCGGCGGAAAACTTTAACTAGTTGAACAGTCTAAGAGTTGAATAGTTGAATAGTTTTTAACTTTTCAACTTATCGACTATTCGACTTTTAAACTAAAACACCTATTTACCTGTTACTCTCTTTACATCCCCCTGTAATTAGTTTATAATTATTGCAAAGGGGCGGATTTTTTATGGGTTTGGATGCAAAATCAAAGCAGTATTTGGAAGACTTTAAGTCTTACCTTATGGTGGAGAAAAACTTTTCAAAACATACTTCAAAAGCCTACTGTTCTGATGTTTTAAGCTATCTTTTGTGGCTTGGGGATATTTCGTGCTTGAGCGTAAATTTTTCCAAAGTAAGAGAATATCTGCATTTTATTCAGCGGTTTGACTACAAAAAAACGACGATCGCAAGAAAAATCGCATCTATAAGAACATTTTATAAGTTTTTGTACAGGGAAAGACTTATCGAAACAAACCCTGCATTAAACCTCAGTCCGCCAAAGCGTCCAAAATCTTTGCCTAAATTTTTGACGACAGACGAAATAGAAAAAATATTAAACGGGGTTAAAATTGATACTCCTGCTGGTTTTAGGAACAAAGCAATATTAGAGCTTCTCTGGGCGACAGGCATGAGGGTATCGGAGTTGAGCGGACTTAATTTCGGTGACTTAAACCTTGATAACAATGAAATAAAAGTTTTCGGAAAAGGCGCAAAAGAAAGAATTGTGTTGGTCTCGGATAGGGCAAAAACTTATCTTCAAAGGTATTTGGACACAGCCCGTTTGCTTGTGGCAAAAGGGTTTCCGCTTGAGCAAATAGGCGACAGCGTTCCTGTTTTCATAAATAACACAGGTTACAGGTTGCAGAATAAAACCATAAGAAACGTGATTAACGAAGTCGTTAATTCTTTAGAATTGCCCAAAAAAGTTACGCCTCACGTTTTCAGACACAGTTTTGCGACCAGATTAATTGAAAACGGAGCGGATTTGAGGGTAGTTCAGGAACTTTTGGGTCATGCAAGCATTTCAAACACACAGATTTATACCCACGTTTCAACCCAAAGAATGAAACAAGTTTACGATGAGGCGCACCCGAGAGCGTAAAGGTGAAGGGTGAGAGGTGAGCAGTGAAGGGGTAAATGATTTAGATTTATGCTTATTCCCTCTCGCAATGACTTAAAAAAGGAGAAAAGATGACAGACGTAATAACAATAGGCAGTGCGACAATGGACGTTTTTGTGGAATGCGAAGACGCAAATATAGTGTCGGTTTCGACAAAAAATTCAAAATCCGAATTTATGAGTTACCCCTACGGTGCAAAAATGGAAGTGTCGGCTTTTGCTTCAAATGTGGGCGGAGGAGGGGTTAACACCGCCCTAAATTTTGCCAATTTAGGTTTTAACACAAGCGCAATTTGTAAGATAGGCGATGATATTTATTCAAAAGGAATTTTACAGGCACTTTGTTGTAAACCGAATCTCGACCTTTCAAACATAATTCAGGATAATTCAGTTTCGACGGGTTTTTCGATAATTTTGATGAGTTTCCAAGGCGACAGAACGGTTCTTGCACAAAGAGGGGCAAATGCCACTTTGAAAAAATCGGAAATAAATTTTGATGCAATAAAAAATGCAAAACTGCTTTATATCGCGCCTTTAAGCGGTGAATCCAACAGGGTTTTGCAATCTATAGTCGAATTTGCAAACGAAAACGGGGTTAAAGTTTGCTTTAATGCAGGTACAACAAGTCTTAAAAGAGGGTTTGAATATATTAAAAAGATTATTGATACGGCGCAGGTGGCTGTTATGAATAAAGAAGAAGCTATGATGTGCACTAAAATTCAGGTAAGACCAGATAACAGAAATGAAAATTTCTCGAAAGAACTCATCCACCCCGACATTAAAGAAATGCTTAAAAAATTAAAAGTCGGAGATGAGCAGATAATAGTAATCACAGACGGCAAAAACGGGGTTTACGCCTATGACGGAAAAACTTTCTTTCAATGTCCGCCTTTTCCCGTTCAAATTGTTTCAACGCTCGGTGCGGGCGATGCTTTCTCATCGACTTTCTGCGCTTCGCTTACAAAAACCGGTTTTGATATAGGAAAATCGCTTATGTACGCTTCTGTAAATTCGGCTTCCGTTGTGTCAAAATTCGGTGCAAGCGAAGGCTTTTTGACTTTTGATGAGATAGAAGAAAAATTGAAAAATAATCCTGATTATCATTATAATATTTAGCCTTAAAGGGTGATATTTTTAATTTTTTTTATGGTAACATTTAAAAACACTTAAGGATTTTGTTAATGAAAAAAATACTGACCGTTTTTACAATAATGATGTTTGGCTTATGCACTTTTGCAGACGGGCAGGAAGATGCTTTGAAATTTTTTAACAGCTTTGTAAATGCCGCAAACAGTTACAGTCAAGCTGTTCCTTCGATGTATTCGGATAATGCAAAAATCATAAGACAAATTGTAAAACCCGACGGAAGCCTTGCAAACGCTTATTTTACGGCTGACCAGTACAGAGCACAAATGCGGTTGAGCGAAAAAATCGCTAAACTTAAAAATTATAAAAATTATTATTCCAACATAAAAGTTACAAAAGTTTCAAACGGTTACAGGATTGATTCTTTGAGAAGGCCGTCATTGAGCAATTATTATCTTAAAAGTTCGATGGTTGTGCAAAAACAGTCTGACGGAAGGTGGCTTATTGTAGAAGAACTGATGCAGACAAAGGAGCAGATTTTTCTTAAGTATGCTAAATAAGTGAATAAGTAAATAGGTGAATAGGTGAGTAAGTTCATTTATAATTAAAAATTGTTGAGGTATGAAAAGTGTTAAAAAATTTTAGATTTCTGACATCAGGCGAATCCCATGGGCAGTGCTTAAATGCAATAATAGAAGGTGTTCCAGCAGGACTTAAAATTGATTTTGATTTTATTAATTCAGAACTGAGCCGCCGCCAACAAGGCTACGGCAGGGGCGAGCGGATGAATATTGAAGCCGATACGGTTGAAATCAAATCAGGCTTAAGGTTCGGCAAGACAACAGGTGCGCCGATTTGTTTAGAGATTAAAAACAAGGATTTTGAAAACTGGCAAAAAATTATGAGCACTGAAGAACACGATTTTACAGATGAAAAATCTTTCAGTGCTCCACGTCCGGGCCATGCCGATTTTGCAGGCGCGATAAAATATGACTTGAAAGATTTAAGAGATGTTCTGGAACGTTCAAGTGCCAGAAAAACAGCCGTTGATGTGG
Source organism: Candidatus Gastranaerophilaceae bacterium (assembly GCA_035354275.1). GTDB lineage: Bacteria > Cyanobacteriota > Vampirovibrionia > Gastranaerophilales > Gastranaerophilaceae > DAOQAU01. The sequence goes on along the minus strand of DAOQAU010000001.1, from coordinate 97,955 downwards.
CGGTCGGTGCTGTTGCAAAAATTATTTTAAAAGAATTCGGGATAAATTGTTTTTCAAAAATTCTTCATATAGCAGGCGAAAGCGAAGAAGAAAAAATTAAAGAAAAAGTCGATTGGGCAAAAGGGCAGGGCGAAACTCTGGGCGGTAAGTTTGAAGTTATTTTTGAAAATTTGCCTGTAGGTCTTGGCTCACATGTACACTGGGACAGGAAATTAGACGGGCTTTTGGCGCAGGCTGTTATGAGTATTCCTGCGATAAAATCGGTCGAAATCGGTTTGGGTGAAAAATCTTCGCAAACTTTGGGCAGTCAAATGCAAGATGAAATATTTTTTGAAAACGGAAAATATTTGAGAAAAACAAATAATGCAGGCGGGATAGAAGGCGGAATTTCAAACGGTGAAAACATTGTGATAAAAGCTTCAATGAAGCCTATTCCGACAATGAAAAAAGCTTTAAGTACCGTTGATTTTAAAGATAATTCTCAAGTCGAATCCTATTTTGAACGTTCGGACACCTGTGCGGTAGAAGCCTGCTGTGTTGTGGCAGAAGCTATGTCAGCGTGCATTCTTGCCGATGAATTTTTGGAGAAATTCGGCAAAGACTCACTTACTGAAATAACAAAAAACTATAGGGGATAAAGTGTCGGCTGAAGAAAACAACAAAAATATAGTTTTAACAGGTATGCCCGGAGCGGGTAAAACCTATATAGGAAATAAGCTTGCAAAGATTCTTGTTCATTTTGACTTTGTAGATATCGATAGCGAAATTGAAAAACAAGCAAAAATGAATATTTGTGAAATTTTTGAAAAATTCGGTCAAGATTATTTCAGAAAACTAGAGCAGGAAATTATTGAAAAATTTTCAAAATTAAAAAATCAAATAATCGCAACAGGCGGGGGAACTTGTCAAAGCCCCAAAAATGTACTTAATTTAAAGAAAAACGGGATTATTTTTTATCTTAGCGCAACATCAGATGAACTTTTCAGTAGAATTAAAAACGAAACTAAAAGGCCGCTTCTTAACGTTGAAAATTCGCTCGAAGAAATAAAAAAACTTCTCTCAAAGAGGCGCAGAAACTATCTAAAAGCGGATTTTGTGATTGACACGAATAAAAAACAGGCTTATACTATTCTTGACAGTATTCTGAAAGAGTATGAGGGACATGTTAAGTAACGAGCTTTGGGTTGATCTGCCTTCAGGTAAAAAATACCCGATATTTATTGATGATGAGTCTATTGAAAGTCTTGGAGAAAAGATTTTCAAACACACCAATGCCAATAAAATTCTTGTCGTAATAAGCCAAAAAGTCAATAAGCTTTACGGAAATCTGCTTAATATTCCAAACAGTGTTAAATTTGTCCTCAAAGACGGCGAAGGGCAGAAAAATTTTAAAAATTTTCAAAAAATTGTCCGCTTTGCAATTAAAAATAAACTTGAAAGAAATGACGCGATAGTTGCTATAGGAGGAGGCGTCGTGGGTGATATCGCAGGCTTTGCCGCAGCAACTTACCTTCGGGGAATAGATTTTATACAAATTCCCACAACTCTTCTTGCCTGTGTGGATTCTTCCGTGGGTGGCAAAGTCGCAATCAACAGCAATTTAGGTAAAAATATGGTAGGGGCATTTTATCAGCCAAAAGCCGTGTTTTGTAATCTTAATTTTCTCAAAACACTTGATGAAAGGCAGCTTAAATGCGGTATGGCAGAAGTTATCAAATACGCTTTTATAGAAAAAAACTGCGGTGTTGAGCAGGATTTTGATTTATTTGACTTTTTGATTGCAAACCCCCAGAGAATTTTTTCAAGAAATACAAATACTTTGGGCGAAATTATTAAAATTTCTCTGACTCTTAAAATCGCCGTGGTTAAAAAAGACGAAAAAGAACAAGGGCTAAGAAAAGTTCTTAATTTTGGTCATACTTTAGGGCATGCGATAGAAAAAATTACCAATTACAAAAAATTTAATCACGGAGAGGCGATTTCTATAGGAATGAAGTTTGCCGTAATTGTTGCGTATGAGAGAAAAATTATAAGAAAAAGCTTAAAAGTAAAAGCATTTGAGCTTATAGATAATTACAAAATAATTAAAAAAATTCCAAAATTTAACCCTCAAAAGTTAATTCAAATAATGGAATCAGACAAAAAAGTCGAAAACGGAAATATAAACTTTATTTTGCCCGTGCAAAAATCGTTTGTCGAAGTTTTCAACGACATTACAAATAAAGAAATAGAAACTTGTTTAAAATTGCTTTATTAATTACTATGAAGAACTGTTTGAAGTAATTGTGCTTAAAGCCGAAATGACTTTGCTGTATTGGTTTTGAAGTGTTGCAATCAGTTGATCCATTTGGTTGAATTTATCTTGCAATTCAATTTTGTAGTCTCCGAGTTCTTCTGTCTTTTTTGTAATAGTGTCTGTTAAATCTGAGATATTTTCACTTAAGGTCGCACTTCTTGTCGTGAAATATCCGTAAGATGAATCCATAGAACTGTCAATTATGGATTCGAGTTTTTTGAAAACCCCGTCGTGTGTATCATCACCTAAAAGCAGTTTTTTGACAGCATCAGGGTCATCAGCCAACGCAGCTGCAAGTTTTGTTGAATCAATTTGAAGCTGGTTGGTGTTGGCATTAATATCTGATCCCACCGCACCTGTGGTGATTCCTATGCTTGCAAGGGTTTTGTAGTTTCCGTCAATATCGACAGATGCTGTTGCCGTCATTCGCAAGTTGTTTCGAATACTTACTAAAACGCTTTCTCCGTTGAGGTAACCGTCGCTTCCGGTCGCTTCATCAACATTTGCAATTACCTCATTGAAGTTTGATATAAAATCGCTTATTGCAGAATTAAGACTTGAATTGTTTGTTTCTATTGTTATTGTTGTTGTAGGGGTTTCTTCAGTATTTATCGATTTTAAATTAAGGGTTAAACCGGTAATTCCTGAAATATCGCTTGTAATTGTGTTTGAAGATGAAATCATAGAGGTTCCGTTTATTGTAAGCGTTGCAAGATTCCCCAGAGTTTGGGTATTATCTGCAAGTTTTGTTGTTGCAATACTTCCGTCGGGATTAAAAGTTGAGGCTGTAAGCCCCATTACATCGGTGAAATTGCCTGAAAGATTTTGAACGTTGATGTTTGAAGCCCCGGTTGTTTTTGAGGTTAAAACCAATTTACCTGCACCTGTATCCCAATAAGCATTTACACCGGCATCTTCACTGTTATTAATTTCGTAAATCAAGCCATTCAAAGTTGTACTGGAATCAACATTAAATGTAGCATTTCCTATTTTAAAAGAACTTGTGTTGATTTGCTGTGCAAATCCTGCATTTGCAGAAGTAAGGTTTGCCGATGTGTTAGCCAGCAAAACAGATTGGTTGCTTACATAAGCACCCTGGGCGTTTTTCTTTAGAGCAACAATATTTGCAAAATTTGTGGTGTCAGAATTTGAGCCCACTACAATATTTGCTGTTTGGGCAGGGTCCGAAATTGTTATTTTGCCGTCGGTAACAGTTGCACTCATCCCTGTTTGAGAATTTATTCTTCCTAAAATGTTATTTAAGGTGTCTGTTGACGCAACGGAAATGCTGTATTTGGTGTTGTTTACATAAACACTGAAATTACCTTCGGTTACCCCGCCGTTTGCAAGAGAGCTCACAGTGGTTGTTCCGGTCATTTTAGCAGAAGCCGTATTTACGCTTTTTGCGACAGTCGAACTTGCTAATTGTGATACAGAAACACTCACGGTTTGTTTTGAGGCAAGAGCCGTAACAGATGCCGTCAATATATTTGAATCGGAAGATGTTGCGGTTTTTTGCGCAAAAAGATCGCTTGTAGAGCCGAATCTTGAATCGGTGACTTTTTGCATTGAAGATAAAAGAGTATTGAAAGATGTTTTTATAGTACTCAAAGCTGAACTTGAATATCCGGCAAAAGTTTTTTCTTGTGAAATTTCATCTATTTTTGCTTGTTTTAGGGCTAATAATTTTTCTATCCAGGTATCTACGGGTAAACCTGAGCCTAGTCCTGATATTGATATAGACATAAAGTTCCTCTTTCAACTTCTTAATAACACTATTATTATATTATAGCATTGTTTGTGACAAATACAACCCTTTAGGCTAATGCAAAAGAATGAAATTCAAGCATTTGCAAGGATTTTTAAATGTAAAATTTATACTTTTGTAGAAAGAGAGGGGGCAATTTGAATGAAGTGTCTTATAAGATTTCTGTCCCACTGGACACCTGCTCCCATATTTAAAATTTCGCATGCTTTTGTAACGCTTAAACCTTTTCTGTAAGGGCGGTTGCTTATAAGCGCGTGGTAAGCGTCGGCGATTGATACAATTCTTGCGGCAACAGGTATTTCTTCACCTTTTAATTTTTCTGGATACCCTGTGCCGTCCCAGTGTTCGTGGTGATATTTAACCATTGGAATCAAATCTCTCAGAGATTCGTTTGGCATAAGAACTTTTTCCGCACCGATTACAGGGTGTTGTTTCATGATATTCCATTCTTCATCAGAAAGTCTGTCGGGTTTTCTGAGAACATCTTCGGGGATTCCTATTTTGCCTATATCATGCAAAAGTGCTCCCAGGGCAATTCTTTCAACTTCTTTTTCGGGCAAATCTATGGCTCTGGCAAGGGCTTCAGCGTAGCGAGAAACCGAAGTAGAATGACCTTTTGTGTAAGTGTCTTTGGCGTCAATCGCACTTGCAAGAGAGGTTACCATTTCTATCAGGTGATTTTTTGAGATAATGTTTTCGCTGTTGAATTTGTTTATAAGTTCATCTTCAAAATTTATTCCTATTTGAGCGTGCTTTTTGGTGAAAACTTCTGCAAAAGAACTTAGCGCAGCATCATCCCAAAGATTATAATCCTGTGAGCTTACGATTGCAGACATTCCGTCTTTGTAACCTTTTGATTGAGATATAAACATGGCCTGTTCGGCAAGAATTAAAAGTTTTTCTTGCTCTCTTGAGCAGCTCGGATATGTTGAAATCCCGACAGAAACCTTGACAGGTCCGACATCATCAACAAAACAGCAAGATAAACTGTAAGTTAAAAATTCTGCTATGTATTTTGCTTCGGATGTATCAGTATCAGGTAAAATTACAGCTATTTCATCTCCCCCGTATCTTCCTGCTATATCTGTATTTCGGATGTTTTGTTTAACTTTTTCTGCGACAAGTTTTATTATTTCATCGCCTTTTGCATGTCCCAATTCGCGGTTTATTTTTGAAATATTATTTATATCCATTAATATTACCGACAAATTGGTGTTTGCCTCTTGTGTTTTTTTAAGTTCACAGGCAAAGCTTTCTTGAAATCCGCTGTGATTTTTCAAAAGAGTAAGAGAATCCGTGTTTGTGGTTTCTGTCACTTTTTCTATTAAGTCAGTATTGTGTGCAAATAGTGCAAAGTGGCTTGCAAGAAGAGAATAAAAATCTATATTTGCCTGAGGATTATTATCACCTATGAGTAAAACTCCTATGCAGTTATCGACGGATATTAAAGGTAAAATTACAACGGGGGAGTTTTTAAGATAAGGAATATTTAAAAAACTTGAATCTGACTTGAATTCTAAAGCCCTGTTGCCGTAGCTTGTAATGATAGGGTGATTTTCTTCAGCAGAAAATATCTTTGAAGAATATGTTCCGCCTATTCTGTCAATAAGCTTAAGGTTAATATAGTTTGATTGGTTTTGATAAATCCCGTAGGCAGTGAAAAAACAGTTCATTTTGTTCACTAAAATACTATGGATAGAATAAAAAACGTCACTGAGAGTTTTTTTATTTTGCGTCATTTCATTTAGTGCTTGCAAAACATCCGAATAATCAACGCTTGTAGAAACATTGTAAAGATGGTGGCTATATCCTCCGTAGACTTTATTTAAATTTGTTCTGGTGTTTAAAGTGTTTATGCGCGCAAGAATCCCCCCGTCTTTAATGGGGTTAGAGCTGCCATTGCCACTATACAAGACCTTTTTGTTGTCTTCTGCTTGTTTGTTTTGATTCAAAATTTTCTAACCTTATCACACTACTGAATAAACACCCGATATTATTATTATAAAACATGTAGTGCCCAGTTTTTGCTAAAATGACAAAAAAATTAACATTTGTCTTCATAATTTGTATAAAAAAATTTTTTAATAAATCGGAAAAGCTTCATGAAAGCTTTAATCTAAGCGATTTCGTGCATGATTTTTGTTGTTTTAATTTTTTTTGGACAATGAAGTTGAATGTAGTCTTTTAAAAGTTCAAAACACACATTGCAGATTTTTTCGGTTGCTTTTTTGTCGTATTCGCTTTCATAATCAAAATCAAATTGCAGCATTGCCGTTAAAAAATCCCTGAGTTTATTATGAAGTTTTATCTCACCTTTTTTGCAATTCTCACAAATTATCCCGCCTTTTTGCGACGAAAAATACATGTTTTCTTCTAAAACAGGCTTAGAGCAACAAAGACAAGTGTCAAGCTCAAGACCAAAGCCTGAAAGCTGCATGAATTTCAGTTGAAATTTTATTACGCTTATTAAAATATCTTTTTTATCTTTTGCGCTTGAAATTTTTTCCAGTGCTTTGTAAAGAAGGTTGTAAATTTCTTCAGACGCCGGGTCATTTTCCATTCCGAAATTTCCTACAATCTCTGAAATATAAACCGAATTAAAAAGTTTATCCAAGTCCTGACGGCTGTTTTTGAAAGTGTTAATTGCCTGTGCTTCACATATTGTGTCGAGATTTTTACCTTTGTAGAGCATTAATGTGTTTGCGATAAGGCAATCCATTCTTGCACCAAGCTTACTTTTGGGTTTTTTGCAGCCTTTGGCAACGCCTTTTATCAATCCTTTTTCTTTTGAATACATTAAAATTATTTTGTCATTTTCGCTTAAGTTATAGGATTTTAAGTTGATGGCATCAGTTACAAAATTATTCATTAATTAAACTCCGCCGTCTTCTGCCGTGCCATGGTAAACTCCTCTTAGCATTTGCTGAAGCTCAATTTTGTTTTCTGAAGCATTAATCGCCTCATCTTTTGTTATAATTTCATTTTGCACAAGTTTAAGCAAAGACATATTCATTGTAATCATTTCGTTGAAAGAACCTTTTTTAACAAGTGAATATATCTGCTCAAGTTCATCTTTTTCTATAAAATCTTTTACTGTAGGGGTTGAAACTAAAATTTCAAGTGCGGGGACTCTTCCGTCCGAGTTTTTTTTGTTAAGAAGTTTTTGGGCAATAGTTCCGCGCAAGGTGCTTGATATTTGATTTCTTATATATTGCCTGTCTTGAGGGTCAAATAAATTAACTATTCTGTTTATTGTCTGTACTGCATCGTTTGTATGAAGTGTGGCAAAAACCAAATGCCCTGTTTCTGAAGCCTTAAGGGCACTTTCTATGGTTTCTCTATCTCTTATTTCGCCTATCAGAATGACATCCGGATCTTGCCTGAGAGCATATTTTACTCCTTCATGGAAAGAAGGAGTATCAACTCCCACCTGTCTTTGAGAAATTATTGATTTTTTATTGGTAAAAATAAATTCAACAGGGTCTTCTATGGTAACAATGTGCTTCGGATAATTCGTATTTATATAGTCTATTAAGCATGCCAGAGTTGTTGATTTTCCGCAGCCTGTGGGGCCTGTTACAATTACAAGTCCGTTGTTATACTGCGCAAATTGTTCCATTGAAACCGGCAGGTTTAATTCTTCAAGACTCTTGATTTTGTAAGGGATATTTCTTATAACAAGAGCACTTTTGCCCAATTGTTGACTTAAATTTACCCTAAATCTTGAAATACCGGGAAGTTCGTATGAAAAATCGATGTCAAAAACAGTATTTATTTTGTTTTTTATGGTTTTTGGCGCAAGAACATTTATAATGTTTTCAATGTTTTCATCATTTAATTTAGGCATATCTATTTTTATAATTCGCCCGTCTTTTCTTATAACCGGATGTTCATCAACTTTCAGGTGAACGTCAGAGGCACCCATTAAAACCGATTTTTTAAGAAAATCGTTTATTTCAAATTTATCCAACTTTAAATCTCCCACTATTTTTTTAATTATGATAACATTTTTTCAATAAAATGGCAATAAAAAACATAGAGGACACGGAAAATTCCGAAATCTACAATTTCGAGAATTTTCCGTGTCCGACCTTAAGAAGGTAAAAGCCAAGCATATCCTTGGTTAAAGGATAGTTTGGCTTTTACTGGACTATGGAGGTGCGAGAAAAATTTTCAATTTTTCCGCAGCCTCATACCAAGACACTTGACATAATTTTTAGTTGAGAGCAAAATTTAAAATAAGACATTGAGGAGAAAAAATGACTAAAAAAACTTTTTTACACGATGAACAGGTTAAGCTGGGAGCAAAAATGATTGAATTTGCAGGTTGGATGATGCCTGTTTCTTATTCTTCGATTATAGATGAACACAAAACTGTAAGAGAAAATGTGGGACTTTTTGATGTTTCGCATATGGGTGAAGTTTTTGTAAAAGGTTCTGATGCCCTGCCTTTTTTAAATAAACTTGTTCCGCAAGATGTTTCAAGATTGACAAATTTAAAGGCTGTTTACTGCCAGCTTTTAAATAAAGAAGGCGGGATTATAGACGATTTGATTATTTATAAACTTGAAGAGAATGATTATCTGCTAATTGTAAACGCCTCAAGAATAGACGAAGATTTAAATTGGATGGTCAGAAATTCACTCGGGTTTAATGTTTCAATAGACAATCAATCCCACAATTACTCTCTGTTGGCGGTTCAAGGACCGAAAGCTTCGGATTTAATGGATAAAATGGGATTAAAAAAAGAAAATCAGCCTGAATTTTTCTCTATAAAAAGAGCAGAACTTTTTAATATAAACCTTTTTGTTTCAAGGACAGGCTACACAGGAGAAGACGGGTTTGAAATTCTTGTTAAAAACGAATTTTCCGAACTTTTGTGGAATTATATAATTGAGGCGGGAAAAGAATTCGGGTTAAAACCTATAGGGTTGGGTGCGCGCGATACTCTCAGGCTTGAAGCCGCTCTTCATTTGTACGGAAATGATATGGATGAACAAACTTCTCCGATTGAAGCAAATTTGACATGGTCTGTTTCCAAAACTAAAATCGATGATTACAACGGGAAAGAAACCATACAAAAACATCTTCAAACAGGCGGAGATAAAAAACTTGTCGGGCTAAAAATGCTTGACAGGGCAATCGCCCGTCACGGGTATGAGGTTTTTTACAATAATGAGAATGTCGGAATTATAACCAGCGGTGGTGTTTCGCCTGTGTTAAACGAGAACATCGCACTTGCTTATGTTAAAAATATTACAGAGATTTGCACAGGAACCGTTCTTCAGGTTATGATAAGAGATAAATTATACAATGCTGAAGTGGTCAAAAGACCTTTTATTTTGAAGAAGAATAAGATTTAGTTATAAGGAGAATAATTAAAGATGAGTTTAACAGAAGGAATTTTATGCAGCAGAACCCATGAGTATATTTTGGAGCAAGGGGACAAATATGTAATCGGGCTTACCGATTATGCCGTTGAACAGCTCGGGGATATAGTTTTTTTGGAGCTTCCCGATGTCGGAGCAGAATTTGTTAAAGGCGAAGTTTTTGCCACTATTGAATCTGTAAAGGCGGCATCTGAAATTTACATGCCGATTTCAGGCAAAATTGTTGAAATTAATGACAAAGTGGTTGACAGTCCTGAAATTTTGAACGAGAGCCCTTTTGAAAAAGGCTGGTTGGTTAAAATTCAAAGTCAAAATGCGACACAGGACTCTGTTGATTTGCTGGAATATAACGATTACAGGGAAGAAGTGGCATAGTGGAAAACTTTTTGGCACATACAGATGAAACAAGAGAACAATTGTTAAAAGAAATCTCTGTATCATCGGTTAACGACTTATTTAAAATTATTCCCCAACAAGCACTTTGTGCTGAATTTGACCTGCCTGACGCCTTAAGTGAAATGCAAACTCAAAAACAAGTTAAAGCACTTGCAAAGAAAAACAATACTGAAATGATAAGTTTTTTGGGTGCGGGAGTTTATAATAAATTCATACCCGCTTGCGTTTCTCAGGTAGCTCAAAGATTTGAGTTTCTTACCGCATACACGCCTTATCAGCCGGAGATTTCTCAAGGAACGCTTCAGGTTATGTACGAATTTCAATCGATGATTTGCAATTTGACTGGCATGGATGTGGCAAACGCTTCTGTCTATGATGGGGCGACAGCTTGTGCTGAAGCCATTTTAATGGCATCAAGAATTACAAAACGCGAAAAAGTTTTAATTGATGAAAACATTAATCCTGAGTACAAAGAAGTAATAAAAACCTATTGCAGGGCTATCGGAATTGAAATTGAGTGGAAAATCACAAAAGAAAAAATTAATACAGGTGAATTTGCCTGTGTTTTAATCCAAAACCCGAATTTTTACGGTGAAATTGAAGATATTAATTTAGGTGAAGTTTTGACTTTGGCAAATACACTTTTGGCGGTTTGTGTCGATATTTCGTCTTTGAGTATTTTAAAAGCTCCTGCAGAATACGGTGCTGCTATAGTAGTAGGTGATATTCAGCCGCTTGGGATTCCGATGTCGTTTGGAGGTCCGCATGCAGGATTTATGGCTTGTCGCGAAAAATTCATGCGACAATTGCCCGGAAGAATAGCCGGCAGAACCCTTGATGCTGAAGGAAATCAGGCTTTTACGCTTACCATTCAGACAAGAGAACAGCACATCAAAAGGGAAAAAGCCACAAGTAATATTTGTTCAAATCAAGCACTAATAGCACTTTGTGCCACTTTATATTTGACCCTTTTAGGCGAAAAAGGCTTTAAGCAGGCAGGATTTTTATCGGCACAAAATGCTCACAAACTATCGGAAAAGCTTTCTCAAAAGGGAATTAAGACTATAAATGAAAATTTTTACAACGAATTTGTAATTGAAGTCGAAAATTCTGATAAATTTCTGTTAAAACTTAGAGAAAACGGTATAATAGGCGGACTGAAGCTTGATGAAAAAAGAATCTTAATTGCAGTGACTGAAATGAACTCCGATGAGGACATAGAGCTTTATTGCAAAAGTTTTTAAATTTAAAAAGTATAAACACTGAGGGGCGGCACTTGAAAAGTGCCGCCCCTCAGTGTTTATTTAATTCATTTTTATTTATCTTCTAAAGCCAGATATCCGGGGAGTTTCCCGCTTAAGAAGTCAAGCAGTGCGCCGCCGCCTGTTGAAACGTGGGTGAAATTTTCAAATGATTCTTCACCAAAGATGTTTGTAATAGCAGTAACTGTATCACCGCCTCCTGCAATGGTTTTTGCTTCAGGGTTATTCTTTTTCAGGTCTTGGATAGCTTGAAGCATTTCTTTTGTGCCGTTTGTAAAACCGCCTTCAAAGTATCCTACAGGTCCGTTTACAAAAACAGTTTTGGAATTTGATATGGTGTCTTTAAGAGTTTCTATTGTTGTTTCTCCTACGTCCATAATTTCCCAGCCGTCTTCAATATCTTCAACGAAAACTGTTTTAACTTCTTTTGTATCTTTGTTTTGGACAACAACATCTTGTGACATTATTAAATTAACGCCATTTTCTGCACATTTGTTAACTATTGATTTTGCTCTTTCCAAGTCAGCATTTAATTCTTCTTCATTTTTATAAAGTTTTCTCAAAGGAGAATTCGGATTTTCATTGATAATAAACGGGATAACCATTAATCCTGCGATAATTTGGTTGTCCTCAGGCTGCATTTTATCAATCAATGTATTTATAGGTCCTATTTTTGATTCAAGTTTTGAGCCGGCAGAAACCACAGTAAATGGACGCTCAGGATTGTCTAATATTTCGCATGCCATATCAACTTCATTAGCCATCAAAAGCCCTGCAACAGCGGGGTTGGCAAGTTTTTTACAATATTGTGCAACTCCTTCCGTTGAAGAGTGTGCCCTGTGTGCTGCTCCAAAGGCATCATTTACATAAATGTCCGTATTAAAGCCCCAGTGTCTTGCTAAAGCCGGGTCGTTTTTTGTTTCGCCATCATTAAATCTTGTATTTTCTATAAGACACACTTCACCATTTTGCAAGCTGTTGTATGGAAGATGGTCGGTGCGATAGGAGTAAAAATAAACTTCTTTGCCTAAAAATTCGGATAATTTCTCTGCAACGGGTCTTAGGCTTAGTTTTTGTTGAATTTTAGCCATTTCTTCTGTTTCGTTTAAGTCGGGATTTTTTGCCTTTGCTTTTTTCAATTCTTTAGCCGGATCGCCAAAGTGTGACATTAAGACGACTTTTGCGCCTTTGTCTGTTAAATATTTAATAGTTTTAACCGCTTGCTTAATTCTGAAAGAATCATTTATGCTTCCATCTTTGTTCATTGAAACGTTGAAATCTGCTCTCATTAAAACTGTTTTGCCTTCAATGTTTCCCAAGTCGCGGACATCTTTTTTAACAGGCATCGAGCGTTGTGTTTTTTTGTCTTCACAATGTGAGCAGGTAAAGTTTACACTGTCTGCTTTTAGTCCGTAACTATAAAGACCGATTGGATTTTGATTTGTTGAATTTAATTTTGTGTTTGCGTAATTGTTAATTGCGTATATTTTCATATTTCCTCCTTTTATACGTGTATGAATGTTTGAAAAATCCTAAAAATTTTTTTTGCTAATTGCTTAATAAAATTTTACAAGTTAAAAGATTAATTTTTTGTTTATTTTTTAATGATCTTTTAAAAACGATGTTAAATTTAGAGAAGTAAATAGGAAATAATAAATAGTGAATAGAAATTAAAAATCCATTTACTATTTACTATTCACTCTAAGAATACATACTAATATATACAAGGAGCGTAAAAAAATGGCTAAGACAATAGGTATTGATTTAGGAACAACAAACTCGGTAGTAGCGGTAATGGAAGGCGGTAAGCCCACGGTTATTGCAAATGCAGAAGGTGCAAGAACAACTCCTTCTATCGTTGGGTTTTCAAAAACGGGCGAAAGGCTTGTCGGGCAGCTTGCAAAGCGTCAGGCGATTTTGAATCCCGATAAAACAGTTGCTTCAATAAAAAGGCATATGGGAGAAGATTACAAAGTAAAAATTGACGATAAAAACTACACTCCGCAGGAAATTTCCGCGATGATTTTAAGAAAACTTGCCGATGATGCAAGTTCATATTTGGGCGAAAAAGTTACATCTGCAGTAATTACTGTTCCTGCATACTTTAATGATGCACAAAGACAGGCAACCAAAGATGCAGGTAAAATCGCGGGTTTGGATGTTCTTCGTATAGTTAACGAACCGACAGCAGCCGCTTTGGCTTACGGTTTGGATAAAGTTAAACCCGAAAAGGTCTTGGTATTTGACCTTGGAGGCGGAACATTTGATGTATCAATATTGGAAATAGGAGATGGCGTACATGAAGTTCTTTCGACATCAGGCGATACTCATCTTGGCGGTGACGATTTTGATAATAAAGTTATGGATTGGCTTTGTGATGAGTTTAAGAAATCAGAAGGTATAGACTTAAGAAACGACAAACAGGCAATGCAGCGTATTAAAGAAGCTGCAGAAAAAGCAAAATGCGAACTTTCTTCCGTTGTTGAAACAAATATTAACCTGCCTTTCATAACGGCAGACGCTAACGGTCCTAAACACTTGGATATTTCTTTGACAAGAGCAAAATTTGAGGATTTGACACACGATTTGTTGGACAGATGCAAAAAACCTGTTGAAAATGCAATTAAAGATGCAAATCTTTCAAAAGGCGAAATCGACGAAGTCGTTTTGGTCGGCGGATCAACACGTATTCCTGCAGTTCAGGCACTTGTTAAAGAATACACAGGCAAAGACCCTAACCAATCTGTTAACCCTGATGAAGTTGTAGCAGTAGGTGCAGCTATTCAGGCAGGTGTCCTTGCGGGCGAAGTTAAAGATATTGTTCTTTTGGATGTTACCCCTTTGACGCTGGGTATTGAAACTCTAGGTGGAGTTTCAACTCCTTTGGTTCCAAGAAACACCACGATTCCTGTTTCAAAATCACAGGTGTTTTCAACAGCGGAAAATAATCAGACAGCAGTTGACATAAACGTTTTGCAGGGTGAAAGACCTATGGCAAAAGACAACAAATCTTTGGGTATGTTCAGACTCGACGGAATTCCGCCTGCAATGAGAGGGCTTCCTCAAATCGAAGTTACTTTTGACATTGATGCAAACGGGATTGTAAATGTTTCAGCTAAAGACAAAGCGACAAATAAAGAACAAAAAATTACAATTACAAATTCAAGCAATTTGTCAGAAGATGACATTGATAAAATGGTTAAAGAAGCAGAAGCCAACGCAGCAGAAGATAAAGCCAAAAAAGAAGAAGCCGAAACAAGAAATAATGCTTCCGGGCTTATAGCTTCCGCTGAAAGAATAGTCAAAGACTTTGAAGGTAAAATTGATGAAGCCGATAAAACAAAACTTGACGAACAGAAAGAAGCACTTCAAAAAGCTTTGGATGAAAATAAAGCAACCGAAGAAGTTAAAAAATTATCTGAAGATTTGCAGCAAACAATGTTTGCGATTTCTCAAAAGGCTTACGAGCAGGTTCAAAAAGAAGGTGAAACAGCTCAAAACACATCTTCCGAGGGCGAAGCTTCAGCTCAAAGTGAAGCATCTTCATCTGATGATGATGTCATAGATGCGGAATATACGAAAGAGTAAATAGGAAACAGTAAATAGTGAATAGATAAAAGGGCTGGATTTTCCGAAGGAAAATCCAGCCCTTTTTGTTATTTTTTTGTTCCTAATTTGACTTTTGACACTTAACTTAATATAATCGCTTTATGACTAATTTAATCAAAGCACAAAAGGGCACAAAGGATATTTTGCCCTCAGAAATCGTTAATTGGCAGTGTCTTGAAAAAGCCGCGCTTGATGTTTTTTCAAATGCGGGTTATAGGGAAATTAGAACGCCGATTTTTGAGGCGACTGAATTATTCTCGCGCGGAGTTGGTGATACTACAGATATTGTCAACAAAGAAATGTACACTTTTGAAAAAAGCGAGCGTTCCCTGACCCTTCGTCCCGAAAATACCGCAGGGGTTGTAAGAGCGTATATAGAAAATGGTATGCATAGATTTCCCACGCCGGTAAAGCTTTGGTATAAAGGCCCGATGTTCAGGTATGAGCGTCCGCAAGCCGGTAGGCAAAGGCAATTCCACCAGGTCGGGGTTGAAATGTTCGGTATTCAAGAGCCTTCAGCCGATGCCGAAGTTATTATGCTTGCGGTTGATTATCTTAAAAAACTGGGATTAAAAAATCTCGATGTTGAGATTAATTCTTTGGGCTGTCACGATTGTAGAGAAATTTATAAAGCTTCAATAAAAGGGGCTATTAAACCTTATTTAAAAGAGCTTTGCCCTGATTGTCAGGCACGTTACGAAAAAAATCCGCTAAGACTTTTAGACTGCAAAGTCGAAAGCTGTCAAAAAATATTTAAAAAATCTGAAATTCAAAAGGTTATAACTTCTGATTATATTTGTGAAAGCTGCAGCGAGCATTTTTCGGCTTTGAAAAAATATTTGGATGTTTTAAAAATCAAGTATTCTGTCAATAAATTACTTGTACGAGGGCTTGATTATTATAATAGAACCGTTTTTGAAATTAAATCAAACAACTTAGGCTCACAAAATGCCGTTTGCGGCGGCGGAAGATACGACAGTCTTGTGAAAAATCTCGGCGGAGAAGACACTCCTGCTGTGGGTTGGGCAATGGGAATGGAAAGATTAAACTCACTTTTGCCTGAACTTGAGCCTGAAAAGCTTAAGGCTTATGTGGTTTCGGATTCTACCCAAGAGGCTTTGAAATTGGTTCAGGAATTGAGAGAAAATAATATCAGTGCCGATTTTGATATGACAAGTAAAAAATTCGGTAAACAGTTGGAAAAAGCCTCAAAATCGGCACTTTATGCTTTGATTTTGGGTGAAGACGAGATTAAAAATAACAAAATTTCGGTTAAAAACCTTGCTAAATCAGAACAGATATCTGTTTCAAGATTAAAGCTTATAAATCTTTTAAAATAAATTGTTTACAATTTGACTTTTTTAGTTAATAAAACTAAAATACAAGTGTCTTTTAGTCTCGGAGGTTATTTGGACACAAAAGGTTTAAGGATTAAAATAGCTTTTACTCTGGCAGAGGTTTTGATAGTTTTGGGCATAATTGGTATGATTGCGGACTTGACCCTACCAAGTTTGATTGCCAATTTTCAAAAAGAGCAATATGTTATAGCTCTTAAAAAAGCTTATACTACTTTTAATCAAGCTTTGGCTATGATGTCTAATGACATGGGGTGCCCGGGTGACTTGAAGTGTACAGGGCTGTTTGCCTTAGGATTGCCCCCGGATGGTATTGATATAGAAACTTATAGAAATAATATCACGCCATAAGAACAATGGGAACTTAAAAATAAGGCTTTGGGTGAAGAAATTGTAAAGTATTTTAAGCTTTCAAAAAATTGTGGAACGGAAGATGAAGATTGCGGGTCAGCCAAAATTTACTTTAATTTATATACTAATGATGAGGCTTATAATTGGTTGGGAAGTCCTTATGTATATAAATTTATAACTCTTGACGGGATGAGTTGGGCTGTTTCTGTAGCTGGAGATTGCATAGAGGCTTGGCATGGACAAAGTATGTTTGGTGGGGTAATAAATTTAAACTTACAGCTTTGTGGTGTAGCTCAAGTTGATATAAATGGAATGAAACCTCCAAATAGGTACGGAAGGGATTTTTTCTCTTTTTATATAACAAACGGTAATGGGCCATTGCTTGTTCCCTGGGGTTCAACAAAAATTGGTGAAGATTGGGAATGGAGTTGCGGACAAAATTTTCAAGATGATTTTTGTACAGCACGTGTTATAGAAGAAGGCTGGAAAATGAATTATTAAAATATTCGGTAAAAACAGATGCCGATTTGATTGACAAAATTGGCTAAAAGTATTATAATTTCCCCTATGCATGAAAAGGTCGAAAAAGCTGTTAATCTTTTAATTGCTGAATTCAGCAAGCGTTTTGATGATTTCCATGGAATTTATCTTTACGGGTTGTTTCTTGACGGAAATTTTCACGAAGAAGAAGACATTGAACTTGTAGCTGTTTTTGATTCTGAAGATAAAGCAAAGCGCGAGTTAATATGGCCTATTGTTGGCAAAGTCGAGACGGAATTGGATGTTTTTATTGACCTTAATCCCACGACTATGGCAGAGTTGGAAAAAGATGAAGAGCTTTATGAAGATGTCGTTAAAAACGGACTTTTTTTTAATCCGTTAGGACAATCATTTTAGTATCAAGCTTTCTTCAGGATATAATTTTTTAAACTTTTTAAGATACTTTTGTTTTGTGTCTTCATTTTTTAATTTTTTGTACCAGTAAACAAGTGTGCCTTTTTTGTAATTTTGAAAATAATCTTCAAGTTGGCCGTAGTAATTTTTTTCTTTCAAAAATTTTTCTATAAGTTCAAAAACCTCAAAAAAATCCAATTTTTGAAAATCTTTATCCCCGAAAGTTATTGATTTTGGCGAATTTAGTCTGTAAAAAATCAGATTTTCTTTTGTTATGCAAATTTTATTTGCTTGCATAAAGGTTTGACAGAAAAATAAATTATCTTCAAAGACCAAACCTTCTTTGAAGAAACCTCCGATTTTATCAAGAAAATCTCTCTTATAAATTTTGTTCCACGCAACTACACAGATTCTGAAAATAAAGTCATAGGTTTCTTTAGGGCTAAAGACTCTGTCTTCAAAGCTTTCAGGAAATAAATTCATTGTCATATAAGGGTCGGAATTATTATAAACGCCCGTATCCTCATTGAATGTGGTTATAGAACACATTGAAATATCGGCATCAAATTTTTTGGCGTTTTGATAAAGTTTTTCAAACATCGACTCATCAGCCCAGTCGTCTGAATCGACAAAACCTATATATTCACCTTTTGCCGCCTTTATTCCCGTGTTTCTTGCGGCAGACAATCCTTGATTTTTTTGAGAAATAATTTTTATCCTTTTGTCTTTTTTGGCAAACTTGTTTAAAATTTCAAGCGAATTATCGGTTGAGCCGTCATTTACGCAAATTATTTCAATGTCATTAAAAGTTTGTGAAATTAAACTTTCAAGACACTGTTTAAGGTAGCTGCTTGTATTGTAAGCCGGAACTATAACAGATATTTTCATAAAAAAATGATACTTCATTTTTTATAAAAATGCAAATTTAAAGCTGTCCGTAAAAATACTTACGTTATTGTACGGAAGCACTTTTGCGGACTTTTTTTTGTTTCAAAAATCTTTCATAATGCTAGGGTAAAAAAGAAAGGAGAAAATATGTCGGGATATTTATCGTTAATAGAATTTGTGCCCGGAACAAAAGCAAAAGCACAGGAAATCAATGAAAATTTTCAGGCGGTGAGCATTGCTCTTTCGGAAAAAGCAGATAAAGCAGGAAATTCTACACAAGCTTTTAATGTAGCTGCTGCTACAACATCTACAAATGCAATCAATAAATCGCAGTTGGATTCTTTGTCAACGGACTTGAATTCTAAAATCAACGCAGCCGAAACAAGATTTTGTGTAAAATCCGGAAATGTTACAAACGGAGCCGGTGATTTATTGAGTTATTCAAGTATGTCAGTGTCTTTTAAAGTCGGAGGTTCTTATCCGAGCTTAATAATTTCTAACGCAAGAGGAACTTTTGCAACTTTTACTTCTGTAGGGACATTGAGTATGAGCGGAAAGCCTAACGGGGCGCATAATGTTTTTATTTCAACGAGCGGAAACGTATATTCGCTTGCTAATAATATTTACAAGCAGGCAACCCGTCCGACATTGGTTGAAGGGGATATTTGGCTAAATACAAGTGTTGAACCTCTTAAAGCAATAAAATATACAAGCGGCACGGATGTGGAATTTTTGGATATTCCTTTGGGTAAAGTAACAATTGCAGGCGGAGTCATCACCGCGGTTGAAACTTTCCCTTACAATCAGAATGACTATGATATAACTTTAAATTCAGCGATAAAGGCTTCTACAAATTTGGCAAAATCCATAACTAATTTGCCGATGCCAAATTATTCAAGCGGGGTATCAAAGAGTTGGAACACTTCTTATCTTGCCGAATCTGACGGATTTGTTATGGTAGGTTGCGGTTTCGGATTAACATTTTCCTACAGCTTTGACGGAACAAATTGGACAAGTAATCTTTTGTTTAATCACTCAGGGCAAGGTTATGGGGCATGGGGTTTTATTCCTATTCCTAAGGGTATCTATTATAAACTTAATTATGAATATGACGGAAGTTCGTGGAAACACCTTAAATTTTTCCCAACGAAGGGAACATAAGCTCTTAGCGATATAACTTGTAATTTTACAAAAAATAATAAAGAAAGGTATAAAAATGTACGTAGAAATTGAAGAAAATAAATTATTAAGCTGGTGCGAAAATCCTTATTTGGATTATGTTTATGTAGATATTGACTATGCGACCTTTGAGCCCGAAAAATATAGAGTCATTGACGGAATATTAACTGATATTTCTCACACTCAAGAATATGCTCAGGCAAGAATTCAAGAACAAAGAGAAGCCGATATCGAAAATTTGAAAACTCAAATAGAAGAGTTTGATATAAAAAGAATAAGGGCAATCGCAGAGCCCGAAGTTAAAGATGAAACAACAGAACAAACCTGGCTTGAATATTACACACAGCAAATAATTGATTTAAGACAACAGTTGGCGGAGTTGTAATTTTATTGAAATAATATAGGGCGGCGGATTTTTTAAAAAATCCGCCGCCCTATTGTTATTAAGAAATGTAATTTTTTTAAAATTTGGTAGCAAAAAATATTTTTACGCTTTTTAAAGCATGTTGTAAACAGTTTAAGGAGTTAAAAATAATGAGGGTTAATTTACAAACACAGGGGTTTTATGCAAACAAAAATATTGCATTGGTACAAAGAACAAATGTTCAAAAAGTAAATTTTGGCAATAATACAGAGTTATCACCGGCACAAAAACTTGCACAGACAAGAGCATATTATCAGCATGCTTTAGAAAAAGGTTATGCTATACCGGCGTTTAATGTGAACGATCTTTTAAATGTCCACGGGATAATTAATGCGGTAAAAAGAACACAATCCCCTTTAATTATTCAAGCATCTAAAGGTGCAAGAGATTATGCGGGGCTTCCTTATTTGGTTCAAATGGTAAAAGTTGCAAAAGAAGAGGCAAAAGGTATTCCCGTAATGCTTCACCTTGACCATGGCGACACATTCCAAGTATGTAAGGAGTGTATTGACGGCGGATTTGATTCTGTTATGATTGACGGTTCAAAATTTCCGTTGGATGAAAATATCAGATTAACAAAAGAAGTTGTTGATTATGCACATTCAAAAGGTATTTTTGTAGAAGCAGAATTGGGAAAACTTGCAGGTGTTGAAGATGAAGTTTCAAATAAAACTTCTAAATTTACAGACCCTCAAGAGGCGGCAAGGTTTGTAAAAGAAACCGGTTGTGATTCGCTTGCAATTTCAATCGGAACATCCCACGGTGCGGTTAAATTCCGTCCTGACGAAAAACCGCAATTAGATTTCGAAAGGTTATCTGAAATTAAAAAAGCGGTCGAAGCAATATTGCCCGAAAACATAGGTAAAAAGCCCGGTGATGCAGGATGGAGACAATATCCTTTTGTATTACACGGTGCGTCAAGTGCCCCAAAAGATTTGATTGACATGTTTAATCAAAGCGTGGTTATTCCCCGTAAAAAATTTGAAACCTTAGAAAACAGTATTAATGATTTAGTTAATTCCAGAGCAGGTGCTTTGACTGTTTTAAGCGCAATAGAGGCAATGAAATCAAATACTGCTAATTATTTTGGAAAAGGTGTTCCCGAAGAAATGTATAAAGAAGCAACGCTTAGAGGTATTTCAAAAGTTAACGTAGATACTGATTTTAGACTGGGCTATGTTGGAACGTTCAAAAATGTCGCAGGAGAACTTGACGTTACAGATAAAGCATCTATTGACCCCAGAACTTACGGAAAACCTATTATGAAAACTCTTGAAACAATAGGCGCAAGAAAAACCGATATGTTAAATTCTTCAGGTCAGGCAATGGATGCAACAGATAAAGCAACCAAAGCTGTCGAATTGGCAAAAAATCTTGATATAAAAGCATAAATTATTTATACAAAGCAAAGATATTTTATATCTTTGCTTTGTATTTCAGAAGAAAGGATAAAAGATGAGAATTAATTCAATACAAACAAATATGAATTTCACTGGTAAACCTATGGTAATAGGAAATATGAAAATGAACAAAAGCCCGAAAGAAACATCAGAACTTATTAACAGAAGTGCTTTTGAAATGTTGGATTTGCCTACTCATAACGATATTTATGTAGGCTTTGCTCCAACGGCGTTGGCTTTTTGTAAAGTTAAAGAGGGTAGAAATTATGTAGATATGGCAAATATCAAATTGGGCGGGCAGGAAGCCGATCTTGGCATAGAAAAAGGCGGAGCTGTTACAGGGGCTATATCTCAGGATATGTACAAAGAAGCAGGAGCGGATTTTGTCATAATAGGGCACTCCGAAAGAAGAGGCAAATTTGCAGAAACCGATAAACAAGTTAACGCAAAAACACTTTCCGCACTTGAAAAAGGGTTAATGCCTGTTGTGTGCGTGGGTGAATCTTTAAAACAAAGAGAAGCAGGCGATGCCGATGATGTGGTTTCTACACAGGTTATAAAAGCATTAAAAAATATTAAAGAAGAAGATATAACAAAAGTTGTTATAGCATACGAACCTATTTGGGCAATTAATACAGGAAAAACCTGTGATGCCGATGAAGCTGACAGAATGTGTCGAATGATACGAAATGAAATTGCAAAAATATATGGCGAACAAAACGCGGCAGATGTTTCAATTTTATACGGCGGAAGTGTAAATGATAGCAATGCAGACAAATTATTTGCTCAAAGCAACATTGATGGCGGTCTTGTCGGCGGAGCGTGCTTAGATGCAGAAAAATTCAGCAAAATAGTACATAGTTTGGTAAATCAAAAAAGCTGAGAGGATAAACATTAACCTAATTTAATAAAAGCAAAAGCCCTATTGTTTTTCGATAGGGTTTTTATTATTATTAATTTATGAGTATTGGCGTTGATATTGAAGATATAAGAAGATTTCAGGATAAATCGCAGGATTTTTTGGACAGGGTTTACACAAAATCCGAACAGGAGTATTGTTTATCCAAAAAACTGCCTGCAAAGCATTTTGCCGTAAGATTCTGCGCTAAAGAAGCTGTTTTAAAAGCACTTACAGGATTAAATATTTCTCATCCGCCTTTAAATATGATAGAAGTTTATCACATTGAAAATAATTTTCCAAAAATAAGATTGTTAAACAATCTTGATAATAAATTGACAATACAAGTCAGTTTGTCGCATGATAAAACAAAGGCAATCGCTTTTGTAATGATTGATGATAGGGGATTTAATGCCGTTTGAATTTGAAAAACAAGAAATAGAAGGCGTTATCTTGGTTAAACCAAAGGTTTTTGGTGATAACCGCGGGTTTTTTATGGAAACTTACAGAAAATCCGAATTTTTTCAAAATGGCATAACTTGCGATTTTATTCAGGATAATCATTCAAAATCTTCCAAGGGTGTATTGAGGGGACTTCATTATCAGGCAACTCCAAAGCCGCAGGCAAAACTTATAAGATGTTCAAAAGGAAAAGTTTTTGATGTTATTGTGGATTTGAGAAAAAATTCAAAAACATTCGGTAAGTGGTTTAAGGCCGAACTTTCAGAAGAAAATAAAAACATGCTTTTTGTTCCGGCAGGCTTTGCTCACGGATTTGTTGTCTTATCGGATGAAGCAGAACTTTTATACAAAACGGATGCAGAATTTTGTCCAGAATGTGACAGAGGGCTTTTGTGGAATGATGAAGAAATAGGAATTGATTGGGGAATTGACTTTGAGCCGATTTTGAGCGAAAAAGATAAGATTCAGCCTAAATTAAAAGAATTAAATAAAGAGGAATTGCTATGAAAAGATTGCTTGTAACGGGTGGGGCCGGATTTATCGGAAGCTGTTTTGTGAGGCACATTTTAAATAAATATCCCGATTATAAAGTAATAAATCTTGATGCACTTACATATGCAGGCAATATAGAAAATCTTGACGATGTTAAAGATAATCTGAATTATACTTTTGTTAAAGGTGACATTTGTGACAGGACGCTTGTTCGCGAGTTGGTTGAAAAAGTCGATTACGTTGTTAATTTTGCAGCAGAAAGTCACGTGGACAGAAGTATAACAGGACCCGAGATTTTTATAGAAACCAATGTTAAAGGTACGCTGAATTTGCTTCAGGCATGCAAAGAATTAGGAATTCAAAGATATTTGCAGGTTTCAACAGACGAAGTTTACGGAACATTGGGCAAAACCGGTTATTTTTATGAAACAACGCCGCTTGCACCAAATTCGCCGTATTCGGCTTCAAAAGCAAGTGCGGACATGCTTGTGAGGGCTTATTGGGAAACTTATAAACTTCCTGTTTTGACAACAAGATGTTCAAATAACTATGGACCTTACCAGTATCCTGAAAAACTTATTCCTTTCTTTATTTCACAGCTTTTAAAAGGGGATAAAGTCCCTGTCTATGGAGACGGCTTGAATGTCCGCGATTGGCTTTACGTTTATGACCATTGTTCGGCTATCGATACTGTTTTGCACAAGGGCAGACTTGGTGAAGTTTACAATATCGGCGGACACAATGAAAAAACCAATATGGAAATTACAAAAATCATTCTTGATGCCATGGGTAAAGACGAAAGTTCTATTAAATATGTCGAAGACAGGCTGGGACACGATAAAAGATATGCTATCGATAATGAAAAAATCCAAACAGAACTGGGCTGGGAACCTTCTTTGACCTTTGAGGAAGGAATTAAATTAACAATCGACTGGTATTTGAAAAATCAGGCATGGATGCATTCAATAGAAGATAAAAAAGCAGCCTTGAAAGGAAGTTAAAATGAAAGGAATAGTACTCGCCGGCGGAGCCGGAACAAGATTGTTTCCTACAACAATGGTTGTTTCAAAACAGCTGTTGCCGATTTATGATAAACCCATGATTTATCATCCGATTTCGGTATTAATGCTTGCAGGAATAAAAGAAATTTTGATAATTTCAACCCCGCAGGATTTGCCCAATTTTAAAAAACTTTTGGGAGACGGAAAACAATTCGGGGTAGAGTTTTCTTATAAGGAACAGCCAAGTCCCGACGGGCTTGCGCAGGCTTTTATTTTGGGTGAAGAATTTATAGGAAATGACACAGCTGCACTTGTTTTAGGGGATAATATCTTCTTCGGGCAGGGGTTTTCAAGCATGCTTGAAGGCGTGGTAAGAAGAATCAAGTCTCAAGGTGGAGCAACGGTTTTTGGGTATCAGGTAAAAGATCCCCAAAGATTCGGGGTGGTTGATTTTGATAAAGGCGGCAAAGCACTTTCCATTGAAGAAAAACCCGCTAATCCTAAATCAAATTATGCGGTTACCGGACTTTATTTTTATGACAACAAAGTTGTAGAATATGCTAAAAATCTTAAGCCTTCTGCAAGAGGCGAATTAGAAATTACCGATTTAAACAATGTTTATCTTAAAAATGGAAATTTGAGCGTTGAACTTTTAGGCAGAGGCTTTGCATGGCTTGATACAGGAACTCACTCTTCGCTTTTGCAGGCAAGCCAGTATGTTCAGACAATAGAAGAAAACCAGGGTGTCAAAATCGCATGTCTTGAAGAAGTTGCGCTAAGAATGAAGTTTTTGAAAAAAGAAGACCTCCTTGAACAAGCGGCAAAATATAAGAAAAACGAATATTATGAATATGTTGCCCGTGTAGCACAAGAATTGGGATAAATTGGGGAGAAGTGAGAGGTGAGGGGGTAAATGGGTGAGAGGTAGGTCGGGATTGCAATCCCGACAATGCGGATTGCAAAAACTTTTAGAAAGCAGAAAATGTTTCAAGTTAATTTGCGGGGCGGGAAACGAGGATTTAGACGAAGTCGAAAAACTTGTTGCAATTTATGCTGCATCCGGCTGCAGATTTTTTGACCTATCTCCGCATAAAGAAGTTATTGAGGCTGCACAAAAAGGCATCCTAAGGGTTACGGACAAAAAAAACTTATCTGATTACCATTTTTGCATAAGTGTCGGAATAAAAGGCGAGCCGCATTTTAATAAAGCAAAAATCAATCAAAAATTTTGCAAAAAATGTGTCAATTGCATTGATTCCTGCCTGCAAAAAGCCATCAACCCTGATTTTATGGTTATCGAAGAAAAATGTATCGGCTGTGCAAGATGTTTAAAAACCTGTAAACATAGTGCTATTGAAATATATCAAAAAAATAAGCCGATAGAAGACATATTTTTTCCTCTCTTCACCCTTCACCCTTCACCCTTCACCTGTATTGAATTGCATGCTTCCGGCACAGATGAAAAAGATGTTCAGGAAAGATGGAATTATTTAAACAAAAACTTTGACGGAATGCTGAGTATTTGTATTGACAGGTCAAAACTATCAAATGAAGCAGTTTTAAACAGGATTAAAAATTTAATAAAAAACAGAAAACTTTATACAACAATAATTCAGGCAGACGGAAACCCGATGTCCGGAGGCGAAGATGATTTTAAAACAACACTTCCTGCAGTTGCCATGGCAGAAATTATAGCTAACGAAAAACTGCCTGTTTATCTTTTAATTTCAGGCGGAACAAATTCTAAGACCGCAGAGCTTGCAAAAATTTTCGGAATTGATTTCAACGGAATTTCCGTCGGCTCTTACGCAAGAAAAATTGTAAAAAAATATATTGAACGCGATGATTTTTGGACAAATAAAGCGGTTTTTGAGCAAGCCTCAAAAACCGCCAAAGAACTTATTATAAAAATTATTGAATAAGTTTTGCTTCTACAATAAGGTTTTTCCCTAAAAATTTTTCAAAGATAATTTTGTCAAAAATTCTTCCGACAGGGAATAAAATTTTATCAAATATTTTAACGCTTAACATATTAATTTCACCGTCGTTTTTGTTTATAAATTTGTATATTAGAGCTAAGAAAAACCCAAAACTGTCAACATATTTTGCATTTAAAATTTCAAATCCGTTGTTTTCTAAAAACGGAATCAAATCTTCTTTTTTGTACCTTCTGCAGTGGCGAATTTTTTTGTCAAAGGATGAATATAATAATTTAAAAGCAGGAACATAAATAAAAATTTTCCCTTCTTTTTTCAATTTTGCTTTTAGTGCAAGTAAAACCGCTTTGTCATCTCTGATATGCTCAAGAACATTAAGGGTATAAATAAAATCATAAGAGTTATTTTCTATGTCATGCAGATTCTTAAACACAAAAAAATCAAGATTTTTGCAATGTTCGCTTAATTCTTCGTCTATTTCGACACATTTGATATTACTAACCCCGCTTTTTCTTAAAAGATTAGCAAAAAAACCATATCCTGCTCCAAAATCAAGGGTTTTAAAGTTTTTATCAACGATTGATTTTAAAATTAAATTAATTACAAAATTATTGTAATTATTAGCATTTTGCATTATTTTTAGTAATTTTTTTCCCCTATATGACATTGATTAACCTTTTTTAAAAAATAACTTCCATCTCACATTTATCGCAATTAAATTTTAGCGAATATTTTTTGCCCTTTTCATCAACCAAAAACATCTTTTCACTTGATTTGCACATATTAAAAGCCGATTTCAGACAATGTTTTGTGGTCATAACTATTTTACCGCAAACAGGAATTTTACCACTTTCAAGTGCGGATTCAACAATTTTGCATCCGTGTTTTTCGTAAAAAATATTTGCTTTTTTGTTTAAAATATTGCCTTGATAATTGATTGTTTGATTTAAGGGTTGATGAGATTCTGAAATTGGTTCAGGATGATGTATAGGGGAATAGTTTTGTAGGCGTTTTTTCATCAATTTTTCAAGCAATTCGCGGCGAAGTTCGTTTAGTTTTGAAACAGGCAAAAAGGGCATCTTGTTAATGTTTATAGTTACATCTTCAACTTCAAAATCACTATCTCCCGATTTTTTAAGCTGTTTAATTATTGTTTCTTTTGCTTTTATGCTGTTTTTAGCAAGTTCTTCATAAGCATAATTAATTTTGGTAATATTTCCGTCCTCATCAACTGCGGTGATTTTATCTGATTCAAAAGTTAAATTAACCCCTATTTTTCTTTGTGTTTTTGAATTTTTTAGTTTTTTTTCAAATTCAGAATCCAAATTTCGATAAATTTTTGTCCCGATTTTAACCCCATTCATTTTGTTGGGAAATATTTTGTTATTTTCAACCTTGTTTACAAGACAGCCCTGAATTTCGCCGTTGTACATAAAACATAAGCCGTCTTGGGAAAAAAGATGTGAAGGGTGAAGGGTGAGGGGTGACGTGATTTCAAAGTTATCTTTTTTGATTTTCGTAACCTCTCCGATGTATTCACCTTTTGATTTTGGGCTGTCAAAGTCAAAGCATTTTTTTCTTTTGCCTTCGAGAAAATAATCCGTAAAGCCTCTGTTAAAACTTTTATTCAAATCGGGTTCAAAATCAAATAATATTTTACCAGACGATGTTTTTTGGTAATCTAAATCGTCGATTAGTTTTCTGTAATATGCGACGACATTTTTTACGTAATTTTCGTCTTTTAATCTTCCTTCAATTTTAAATGATGTAACGCCTGCTTCAGCTAATTCTTTTATGTAATTTGAGGCGTTAAAATCTTTTAAATTAAGCAAATATCTGTCTTTTGCGAGGTAATTTCCTTTTTCGTCAATGAGTGAATATTTTTTTCTGCAAGGCTGGGCACACTCGCCCTTGTTTGCCGAGCGTCCGCCTATGGCATAACTTAGGTAACATTTTCCGCTGTATGAAACACATAATGCACCATGGATAAAGGCTTCCAGTTCAAGATTGGTTTGCTTTTTTATTTCTCTAATTTGTTCAATCGAGAGTTCCCGCGCCAAAATTACTCTTGAAAACCCTATACTTTCAAGAAATTTAACTTTTTCGGCCGTTGTATTATCGCATTGGGTTGAGGCATGGCAGCAAATATTATTGGCTTTTATTGCTGAAAGTAAGCCCATATCCTGTATTATTATCGCGTCAATGCCGATTTTTGATAAATCTTCAATTAGTTTTTCTGCCCTCTTAATTTCTTCATCGGTTAAAATTGTGTTTACCGCAGCATAAACTTTTACATTAAATTTATGGGCATATTGAACAATTTCTTCAATATCAGCAAGCGAATTCGGGGCGTTTTTTCTTGCCCCGAATTCGCTTGCACCTATGTATATTGCATCTGCACCGAAATCTATTGCTGCTTTAGCACATATTTTATCTTTAGCAGGTGCCAGTAATTCAATCATGTTATTTATCATCTAAAGCGTCAACGCCAGGAAGCACTTTGCCTTCGATAAATTCAAGGCTTGCGCCGCCGCCTGTTGAAATGTGGGTGAAAGTATTTTCATCCAATTTGTATTTTTTAACCGCCGCAACGGTATCGCCGCCTCCAAGAACGCTTACCGCGCCGTTTTTTGTGGCTTCTTGAACCGCAAGTGCAACAGCTTTTGTGCCTTGAGTAAATTTGTCGTTTTCAAACGCACCTACAGGCCCGTTCCAAAGAATTGTTTTTGAGGTTTTGATTACAGCTTCAAACGCTTTTTGAGTTTCAGGGCCTGCGTCAACTCCTTCAAAGCCGTCGGGGATTTCATAAACATCTACGATTTTGTTTGTACCGTTTCCTGAAAAATCGTCTGTTACAAGAACATCTTTTGCCATAATTATTTTAACGCCTTTTGCGGCAGCTTTTTTCTCTACTTCTTTTGCGACTTCAAGCTGGTCGTCTTCGCAGATTGAATTTCCGATTTTGCCGCCGTTTGCTTTGACAAACGTGTAAGCCATGCCCCCGCCGATTATCAGGTTGTCCACTTTATCGATTAAGTTTTCCAAAACCCCGATTTTGGTCGAAACTTTAGCACCGCCTACTATTGCGGTAAAAGGTTTTACGGGATTATTAAGGGCATTTCCCAGACATCTTATTTCTTTTTCCATTAAAAATCCTGAAACAGCCGGTTTTAAAACTTTTGCAAGTTTTGATGTTGAAGTGTGATTTCTGTGCGCAGCACCGAAAGCATCATTAACGTAAAAATCGCCTAGTTTTGCAAGTTCTTTGGCAAATGTCATGTCATCGTCTTTTGCTTCTTCGGCTTTATAAAAACGAATATTTTCCAATAAGGCAACCTGACCGTCTTTAAGCTCTGTTAAATCTTTTTCGGCACCTTGACCTATCGGAGTTGAAATGAATAAAACCTCTTGTCCTAAGACTTTAGAAAGTTTTTTTGCAACAGGAGCAAGTGTAAATTCCATATTCCATTCGCCTTTTGGTCTTCCCAAATGCGCCATGAGAATTATTTTTGCGCCTTTTTCCTGTAAAAACTTTATTGTCGGAATAATAGCCTGAATTCTTGTGTCGTCTGTCACGTTTTTGTTTTCGTCGAGAGGAACGTTAACATCAACTCTCACCAGTGCCCTTTTGCCTTTTATGTCGCCTAAATCCTTTATTGATTTTTTCATTTTCTCGCTCCTTTTTTAAGTACGGCTTTCTTTTATTTTAATAGACACATAATTTTAAGTAAAGTATATTTTTAACAGTAAAAAATTGTAAATTTTTGTATTTTTCCATGTTGCCAAAAGCGGAAAAATAAAATAGTTTAAGTTATGATGTTGTTGTAAGTATGGAAGAAACTTCGGATAGGATGTTGCAAAGCAATTTTAATTTAACAAATTACGATTTTTATTCAAGCCGTCATGAAATGGAATTGGTGGCTAATATAGTTGACTCCTTAAATAAAATTATTGCCGAAGACAGAAAAGAAAAACAGCCTTTGTTTTTGCGTACAACTAATAATTTTCTTTTTGATATAGCAAAAAGAGTCGTGCATGATAAGAAAAAGACTTTTCTTATAGGAATTGCAGGAGAATCGGCTTCGGGTAAAACCACTTTTGTCGATAACACCGTAAAAGCATGCGTTAAAGAAAAAAAAGAAGGAATTTATACCGTAATTCGTTGCGATGATTATTTTTATGATACTTCAAAAGAACTTATTGATGCGGGAAGCTACGAAGCTTTATTTAAAACAGGTTTTAGTTTTGATACGCCAAAAGCAGTTAATCTTGATTTGATGAAACAGCATTTAATTGAACTAAAACAGGGCAATACCGTTGTTTCGCCCAACTATGATTTTGTAACCTGCGTTTCAAAATCTGACGGCGAAGTTAAAAAGCCCGCTAAAGTAATCTTAAATGAAGGGCTTTATGTTTTGAATGAAGACTTAAGGGAGATAATGGACATAAGGGTTTATGTGTTTACTCCGATTGATGTAATAAAAGATCGTTGGTACAATCGTGCAGCTACACGAGGAAAAACCGGAGAAGCTGCAGATATGATGTTTGCCGATGTGAATCATACCGCGCAACGCTACATTAGACCTGCAATGGAGATTTCTGATGTTATTATAAACGGAATGGTTGCTGTTGATTATATTGAAGTCATTACCGATAAAATATTTAATGCCATTGCCGAAGCCTGCGAAATTTAAATTTTTTAGCTGTTTTAAAAAATTTTTATGATTTTTTTACGTGCATTTTATTTTTAAAGTTGTACTATTGTGTTAGAGGAGAATTTTATTATGAATATTATTGATGTAGCTAAAATTAATTCTTATTTGGAATTAAAAGGGGATGAAAAAAGGGTTAATGAAATCCTTACAAAATCATTGGAATTAAAAGGACTTGGAACCGAAGAAATAGCAGTTCTTTTGAATCTTGAAGACGAAAATCTTTTGAATAAACTTTTTAGAACGGCAAAAAAAGTTAAAGAAGGAATTTACGGCAAAAGAATAGTTCTTTTTGCACCGCTTTATCTTTCAAATTATTGCTGTAATAATTGTCTTTACTGCGGTTTCCGCCGTGACAACAAAGAAATTAAAAGAAGAAAACTTACATTTGATGAGGCCGTGCATGAGGCAGAACAGATAATAAATATGGGGCACAAAAGAATTTTGCTTGTGGCAGGCGAAGATACAAACCAGTGCAATCTTGATTATATAAAAGAAATTATTGATAAAATTTACGAAAAGAAAATAATGAACGGCGAAGTTAGAAGAATTAACGTTAATATGGCTCCGTTGAAAACAGAAGAATTCAAGCGTCTTGCTTCTTTTGGCATCGGGACTTTCCAGTCTTTTCAGGAAACTTATCACCCCGATGTTTACAAAAAAATGCACCTTTCAGGACCTAAGGCAAATTATCAATGGCGTTTGGAAACAATGGACAGGGCAATAGAAGGCGGGATTCAGGATTTCGGTATGGGTGCATTATTCGGGCTTTGTGATTACAGGTTTGAAGTTTTAGCTCTTATTGAACACTCAAAATATTTGTTAAATAAATACGGAGTCGGACCTCATACGCTTTCTGTTCCAAGGATTGAGCCTGCTTCAGGTTCGGATTTATCAAAAAATCCGCCTCATGCAATTAACGATAAGCAGTTTAAGAAAATAGTTGCGATATTAAGACTTGCTGTGCCCTACACCGGCATGATTTTGACCACAAGGGAGTCTGCCCAAGTGAGAAGAGAAGTTATTGAATTGGGAATTTCTCAAATCAGCGCAGGTTCAAAAACAAACCCCGGCGGATACTCTGATGAAAATTCAACCGAACAGTTCACCATGGGCGACACCCGCTCACTGGATGAAATTGTAGAAGAGTTAGCACAACATGGCTTTATTCCCAGCTTTTGCACAAGCTGTTACAGATTGGGAAGGGTGGGAAAAGATTTTATGGATTTGGCGCAAGTCGGTTTAATTCAAAGATTTTGCGATCCTAATGCGGTGGCTACTTTTGCCGAATATCTTAATGACTATGCTAGTGAAGAAACTAAAAAAGCAGGTTTTGAAGCCATAGAAAATCACATTAAAAATAACATAAAAGATGAAAAAATCAGAGCAAAAGTCATAGAAACCCTCGATAAAATCCAAAACGGTGCAAGAGATTTGTACGTTTAGGGGTAAATGGGTGAAAAAGTGAATAAGTGAATAAGTGAATAAGTTCAAATTGTTGTTTCCCGACTAATATAAAACTTTTCAACTATTCGACTGTTCGACTTTTCAACTAAAATAACCTTTCAGCCGTTCACCCATTCAGCCATTCAGCTAAATACATTTACCCCCTCACTTATTTAACATTTGTTTACAAAAACGAATCGAAAAAGGCAATTTTTGTTAATATATATTCTTTATATATATAAGACATAAAGAGAGAGAAGAAAAAATGATTACGGCATCAAGCAGTGCTAAAAATGATACTAACGGCAACGGAAAATACAAGCCTCTTCGCAAGCGTAAAAAACAGGCGTCTTCGGAGCAGGTTCAAGATTTTGTATATTTAGAAAAAATTGATTATAGGATGAGATTTAACAATTCAAAAGATCCTATCTATTTTCTTTTCGATTGTATTGAGAAAAAAAGTGTTCTTCAGTTAACAATGGAATTCATAGAAGATTCTCTTTTTGAGATAAAAAATTTATTTGCAAAAGAATAATTATAGATTTAAGGGATAAGGGATATGGGTTAAAGCGGCGGATTTCTTTAAGAAATCCGCCGCTTTTTTTAGATTTTATCATATAGCTTGTAATTATTTTGTTTCTTTTTTAAAATTAAAGTGTAATAAAAAACGGATTTAAAAATGACAGTTATTAATGAAAAATTTGTAGTAAACACAAAGGGGCACACCGATATAATTGACATTACAAAAAATGTCCAAAACAGTGTTTACAGACACTCGCTTCAAAATGCATCCGTTTTGGTTTATGTGGCAGGAAGTACGGTTTCGATTACAAATATTGAATTTGAGCCGGGTGTTTTAGTCGATTTATTTGAAGCGTTAGAAAGGGTTATACCCACAGGAATAGAATATCATCATGATGCGACATGGCATGACGGAAACGGCTATGCACATGTCAGGGCAGCAATCGTGGGTAATTCAACTTCTGTTCCGCTTATTGACGGAGCATTGCAGCTTGGAACATGGCAGCAGATTGTTTTGGTGGATTTTGACAACCGTCCAAGAACAAGAACCGTCCATGTACAGATAGTTTATTAATTACCCGAAGCGGCTTTTAATCTTATGATTGCTCTTGCAAGAGCAATTTCTGCGCGTTTAATGTCAATATCATCCGAGCTTTCGGTTAATCTTGCCTGAGCACGTTCTTTAGCTTCTTTGGCTCTTGTGGCATCAATGTCTTTTCCGTTTTCTGCGGTTTGAGCTAAGATAAGTGCTTGATTGTCTTTAAGTTGAAAAACACCGCCCATAATGGCAAAATATTGGACTTCAGAGCCTATAACAATTTTTGTTACACCTATGTCAAGAGCGCACATAAAAGGAATGTGATCGGGTAAAATTCCGAATTCGCCCTGCATGCTTCTTGAATATATTTCATCCACATCGGCGTCAAAAACCACTTTTTCGTGGGTTGTAATTTTAAGGTGTAATTTATGTTCAGACATATTTAGTTAAGTCCTTTGGCTTTTTCAACGGCTTCTTCGATTGTGCCGACCATATAGAAAGCTTGTTCGGGAAGATTGTCGTGTTTTCCTTCGATGATTTCTTTAAAGCCTTTTATTGTATCTTCGAGTTTAATATATTTGCCTTCAAATCCTGAGAATTTTTCAGCGACAAAAAACGGCTGAGATAAAAACCTTTGAATTTTTCTTGCTCTGTTTACTGTTTCTTTGTCTTCTTCGGAAAGCTCATCCATACCCAGAATTGCGATAATATCCTGCAATTCTCTGTATTTTTGAAGAATTTCAAGCACACGTTTTGTAGTGTTGTAGTGTTCATCGCCTATGATATTGGGGTCTAAAACCCTTGAAGTTGAAGCCAGAGGGTCAATCGCAGGATAAATCCCCAAAGATGCAATCTGTCTTGAAAGAACGGTTGAAGCATCCAAGTGTGAAAATGTTGTTGCAGGAGCGGGGTCTGTAAGGTCGTCTGCAGGAACATAAATTGCCTGAACTGATGTGATTGAACCATCTTTTGTTGATGTAATTCTTTCCTGCAATTCGCCCATTTCAGTAGCCAGCGTCGGCTGATAACCGACCGCAGAAGGCATCCTTCCCAAAAGTGCAGAAACTTCGGAGCCTGCCTGAGTAAATCTGAAGATGTTGTCAATAAACAGCAAAACGTCCTGTTTTGAAAAGTCTCTGAAATATTCCGCTGCGGTAAGTGCCGAGAGCCCTACTCTCATCCTTGCTCCGGGCGGTTCGTTCATCTGTCCGTAAATAAGTGCAACTTTGTCCAAAACTCCGCCTTCTTTAAAGTCGTTCCAAAGGTCGTTTCCTTCACGGGTTCTTTCGCCGACACCGCCGAAGACCGAAACGCCCGAGTGCTCCATTGCAATATTATGGATTAATTCCATAATCAAAACTGTTTTTCCGACTCCCGCACCGCCAAAAAGCCCTATTTTTCCACCTTTTTGGTAAGGCTGAAGAAGGTCTATTGCCTTAATTCCTGTTTCAAGTATTTCTATATTTGTATTTTGGTCAACGAGCTTGGGGGATTCTCTGTGAATAGGCAGATAATCGTTTGTTTCTATAGGCCCCATTTCATCAACGGGCTCTCCGATAACGTTTAGGATTCTTCCCAAAATTTGGTTTCCGACGGGGATTTTAATAGAATCTTTTGTATCGATGACTTTCATGCCTCTTTTGAGGCCGTCTGTTGAAGACATTGCAACTGTTCTTACTTTATTTGAACCCAACATTTGTTGAACTTCTGCTACAACAAAGCTTCCGTCGTCTTTTTGAATTTTTAAAGCATTATAAATTTCGGGCAATTCTCCCTGCTGAAATTCCACGTCAATTACAGGACCGATAATCTGCGATATTAAGCCCTCGTTTTTTACCAATGTTTCCATATAAAACCCTCATCTTCCTTATTGCTTAATCCCATAATACACTAAAACAATTTATTTTCAAATCTGTTACATTTAAGACAATTTAAAAACGGTTTTACTTCTCTTAACAAAAAACTAAAGTTTTTTGCTTAAAATGTCGTAAAAATATAAAAAAGGAGGTATAAGATGAATATAAAACCACTTAACTATTCTCTTGAAACTAATCAAATAGAAAATGAAGAAGAGGTAAAGACAACAGAAGAAAGTTCTACTGAAAACACAGAAGGAAAAACCGCAGAAGAAGCCATAGATAATGCTGAATATTCTGTCATTGATTCTGAAATGGTCGAAGAAGAAGATTCTTTTGATGGGTTAAAGGATCTTATGAAAAAATGTGTTGATGCATTTCAAGAAATGACAAATTACATTTCGCAACTTGTGTCTGGTAATTCTTCTAAAGCTGAGCAAGCACAAACACTTAAGGATGAAATTTCATCAATATCGACAGAAGATGGAACCGGAGCCGGTAAAAATAGTGCGTATTCTTTAAATTTAGCCGGTACAGAAGATTCAGAAGATAATACCGGACAAAATTCAGACAACACAGAGGCGTCAAGTAAATTGGAAGAAAAATCATCTGCTTTAGATTCTTTAGGAGAAGATATTCAGACTAATGCTGATAAAATTGGTAAAGTTTCAAAAGATATTGATACAACAGATTCCGCAGTTAAAGATATACTTGCTAAAGTAAAAAAAGGTAAATCAGGGAAAAAAAGTTTACTGGCAAAAATCGGATTGGGTTCATTGGCAGTAGGAGGAATTGGTGCAGCAGCGGTAGTCGGGGTAAAATCTTTAATAGCCGTTCAGCTTGCTGGAACAGCAGTTGTTGACGCAACAACTGGAGCTGTTGTCGGAGTTGTCGGTGCTGCAGCGTTTAGCCCTGCTCTTCTTGCCGTTGCCGTTATTGGAGTTGGTGTTGCAGCAGCAGCTTTATTTGGTTTGTTCGGTGGCAAGAAAGACAAAAATGCAGAAATAAAGGCTGAAATAAGAGGAATTGGCGAAGTCGCAGAAAAAGAGGCTGAAGATGCAAAAGCGGCTGTAGAAGAAGCAAAAGAGTCAATCGAACAACCTACTGATAAAATTGCAGAAGGCGAACAAACAGCTAAAGAAAAAGAAGACGAAATTAAAGAAAAAGAAAATCAAGCTTAAAAAAAATTTAGATATTATTAATTTTATCGGCGTACAAAAAAATTCTTGTACGTCGATATTTTTTTAGAAAATTTTTACAATAATTTTTTTTAAATTGTAAATGTTTTTAAGATTTGTTATATTTTATAGCAAATTTTATTTTTACAAGTATTATTATACTTAAATATACATTTAAACGTCATGCTGAATTTATTTCAGCATCTCGTCAGCGGTGTAAGTTGGAGAGATCCTGAAACAATTTCAGGATGACAAATGAGGGGAAATGATAGCATTAATTGAAAAAGAAAATAATACCTCAGATAAAATTTTAAAGCCCGACTTTAATCAAAAAACCGGCAGGGAGCTGCTGGCGTTTTATCTTCAGTCAAAGTTTAAGCAAATTCTTGCCCATGACAAAAAATACCATACGCCTATTTTTATTGAAGTAAGACCCGATTTTATTTCAAGGTTTTCAAAAAGACTTATAAACAATCCTCAAAAAAAGATTTTGGTCGGAATTACGGGAGAATCAGCCTGCGGCAAGTCAACAATATGCAACAAAATAAAAGATACAATAGCCTTACTTAACCTTCCCGTTACAATAATAAGTTCCGATAATTATTTTAACGATATTTCAGATTTAATAAGCCGTTGGGGAGATTTTGATACTCTTCGTGATAACGGATACGACGTCGATGCACCGGAAAGTTTTCAGCTTGATTTATTGAAAGAAGATTTGGAAATTATTTCAAAAGGTCTTGATATAAAAATTCCTCAGTATTTGCTTAACGGCACAGGTGTTTCTGTGCCAAAATCAATTCCTGTACAAGCTCAAAAAATAGTGGTTGTCGAAGGAATGTCAACTATGTATAAGGATGTTAAAGAAATTTTTGACATCAAAATTTATATAGAAGCGGATTGTCAGGAAAGACAAAGACGATTTATGTCAAGGGCTGTTTGCAGAAATCAAGACGAGTGTAATGCCCAAAAACACTGGGAATACGTTAAAATCGCAGGCGAAAAATACATTAAGCCCTTCAGAAACGAAGCTGATATGATTTTAAACGGAAATTCCGATTTAGAATATTTCTCACAAATTCTTGAATATATCTATACGATTACCAATAATTTTCAATGAAGTGGGCGGTAAGAAGTAAAAGTATATTCACAGCGTTATTCTTTGCAAAAATCCAAAAAACATGAGTCGAAGGCATTTTCATTGGTCTACACAGAATGTCTACGTGCGTAGCACCCAACCTTAGTATAGCTTTTTTATATACTTATCCTACGAAAAGATGATTTACTGGGTGCCTTGTTGTGATAACTTTGTTCTTGTTGAGTCAGTTATTAAGTAAGAAAGGTATCGAAATGGAAAAATTGAGCATAAATAATATTTCAAAAAATTTTTTCAGAACCACTACAGTTAAAAAAGTGGACAAAAATCACACCAATCCTTTTGGTGTAAGCTTTAAGGGAAACGTTTTAACCGCGGATGTATTTGAAACAAAAAACAACAATGTAAATCTTATAGAAAGAGCAAAAAATAAGAGCAGAATGTTGTCCAGTGCGGTTGTGGGTTCAATAACAAACCTGAGCTCTGCAATAAGTACCAGGTTGAATTCAGTTGTGTCTTTCGGAAACAGAATCAGACAAAATGCGACTGATTTTTGGACAAAAGCTCAACAATCAGAAATACACATTGATATGGCAAAATTAAGCAACAAAATAACATCAAAAATGCCGTCTTTTACAGGCACTTATAAGGTTTCAAATCTTGTAAAACGACCGGTTTCGGAGTTGGAAGAAATGCTTAAAGCCGAATTGGCTACAATTTAAGAGGGGAAAAATATGGAAAATAAAAGAGTAAACAGTATTATAGAAGCA
The DNA here is from genome assembly GCA_035354275.1 of Candidatus Gastranaerophilaceae bacterium. Lineage (GTDB taxonomy): Bacteria > Cyanobacteriota > Vampirovibrionia > Gastranaerophilales > Gastranaerophilaceae > DAOQAU01. Next base: position 59,835 of record DAOQAU010000001.1, on the reverse strand, counting down.
CTTGCAAAGCATGAAGATGTACAATCGGTTAATGTTCTGGAAAGAGTCGGCACTAATTGCGAAAATGATGATGTAAGAAGACTTACAGCTAAAGCACTTATTAAAAAGAACAATCAGGATTCGCTTGCAGTTGTAATTTCTTCAAAAGGAAAAGGAATTAACGATTTGAGTACAAGCGTTGCAATGAGTACAATTAACGAACTTTTACAGTTGAAGGATAAAGAAGAAGCAATCAGTGTTCTTGAAAATACTGAAAATAATCACGAAGATGACGAGGTCAGAGAAACAGCACGTTCTGTTAAAGCTTTGATGTCTTTTTCTTAAAAAAATATTCGCAAATACCCCAATAAAAAGGAGACCGATTGGTCTCCTTTTTGAGTTTTTACCTAAACGCCTATACAATTGTTTAAATATTGGATTGTATTTATTTTTTCGTCATACAGGTATTTGATAAAATTAAGATAAGCACTGTCGTAGGATGTTATTAACAAATTTATTTCAAAGCCTTCGGCGCAGAACGGTTCGTAATCATATACAACGTAGCTGTTATATTTACTTTTCCATTCTTTCCTTTCAACTCGACTGTTGTTTTCGTCAATTACATCTTCAAGCCATGAAATAATTTCTTTGTTAACATTTTTTAATTCCATATGACCATGCCTGCTACAGTCAGCTTGACAATTTTCCATTAACATAATTATCACTCCCAATATCTTGAGTACGGGAATTTATCCCACTGTAAGATAAGTTTAAATGTTTTTATTTGATAAAAAATCCCCTTTTAGACTACATGCCCATAAGATAAGTGGGTAGTCTTGAAAAGTGAAGGGTGAGAAGTGAAAAGTGAAGGGGCAGGATAAATAAAATTGATGGCACGGAATAATTTTGAAATTGTAGATTTCAAAAATATTCCGTTCACTGCTCACTCATCACTCTTCACTTTTTTCGATATTAAGATTATGTAAGGAAATCCGAAACGGGTTGCTTTTTCGTCTATAATAATAACAAGTAAAAGAACATTTGGAGACAATATGCAAGCTATAATCAACAAAATTGAAAATATGAATCCGATACATTACTTCCTTTCTCAGTTAGAAGAGGCAGATAATAATGTTAAAAATCAAATTGAAAATACGCTTGTAAACATCGGAGCACAAGCTGTTCCGGAATTAGTCAGCCAGCTTCAAGTGGTTAAAGGCGTAAAAAGAGGAGTTGTGGCTATGACTCTTATCAGAATCGGTGATGCTTCAGTTGAATACCTTAAAAAAGCGGCAGCCGATAATGAAGATTTTGCTTGGATTGCAAAATATCTTATCAGTGAAATCAAAGGTTCAATCGCAGCTTAGTTAAATTTAAATATAAAAAAGTGCGGGATGTCAATGACATCCCGCACTTTTTTGTAAATTAATAAAAAATCAGTACATAAGATATATGATTTTTTTGAAAAAAGTTTAATTTTTGTTAATTTAAACCTATAATATACATGGACTTATTTTAAATTATCATTAATATTTGAAATATCCCAAAGTGAAAGGAAAATTATGGTTGCCAACATCGTAAATTTATTGTCAAGGGCGTTTTCTGCAAATAATTTGCAAAAAACAACGGCACTTAGTCCGGTTTCAAATTCAAATCCTTTTTCTAATCCTTTTGTAACTTCTTCAACGGCAAAAAGTTATGCCGGATATGCAAAAAACAAGCCGGTTCAGGGGGGATATTTTGCCGGTTATTATAATGGCAGACCCAATATAGTGGGGCAAAGACTTTTTTTGGAAGTTTAGAAACTTTAATATTTTGATTAAACCGCACTTATATGGTATAAATTTTTTATGAAACATGTAAGGTGGTATGATAAAAATCCTGATTTAAAGGATGTTTTTGAGTTTATTGAGAACCTTGATGAGCAACGTCAGGGAGATATTGCAAAGGATATTTTGCAAATTTTAGTAAACGATTTCAATTTTGATTTGGATGAAAAAATAAATAATATTTCAAAAAATTATACATACAAGTGCAAGCGTTGGTATGATACAAATATAGACTTGCATACTTCTTTTGAGATTATAAAAGATGTGCCTGAAGATGTTCAGTGCCAGATTGTAAGAAAAATAATCCAAACTGTTTTGCTGATTTATTTTGAAAGTGGTGGAAATGAATAAAAATGTTCTCATAACCGGTGCATCCAGAGGTATAGGAAGGGCAATTGCTTTAGAATTAAAGGCATTAGGGTATAATCTTTTTTTAAGTGCAAAAAACGAAACTAATTTAACAAAAATTGCTCAGGAACTCGGGGTAAAAGATTTTATTGCCTGCGACTTGTCAAAACCTAATGAGGTTGAAAAACTCGGTAATTTCATACAAAAAAATGAAATAAATGTTCTGGTAAACAATGCCGGGGAATATTTATATGCGAACATAGAAAATGCCGACAGGGAGAAAATTTCACAAATTTTTGAAGTTAATTTGCTTTCTCCTATTGTTTTGTGTTCAAAGGCAGTTCCTTTTATGAAAGTTCAAAAATGGGGTAGGATAGTAAATATCGGCTCAATAAGCGGGGTTATGGGAGAGGCTTATGCGAGCCTTTACTCGGGTTCAAAATCAGGGCTTATAGGATTCACCAAAGCCCTTGCGCTTGAACTTGCACAACACAACATTACCGTAAATACAATAAATCCGGGCTGGGTGCAGACCGATTTGGGTGAAAAATCAATCGAAAAAAGCGATTTTTCGCTTGAAGAAACCCTTGATATGATTCCTCAAAGAAGATTTGTCGAGCCCAAAGAAGTGGCAAAATTGGTTGCTTATTTGCTTTCAAACGATGCAAGAGGAATCACCGGACAGTCAATAAATTTATGTGCGGGGTTAAGCGTCGGAGTATAGTTTACAGAAAGGATTTTTATATGAGAAAAAAAGGATTTACATTGGCAGAAGTTTTGATAACGCTAGCTATTATAGGAGTGGTTGCAGCTCTTACAATCCCCATGGTCATTAACAGAACTAACGAGAAGGAGCTGAGAGTGGCTTTGAAAAAAGCATATTCAACTCTTAATCAGGTTTCAATTCAGGTTTTAAGTGAGGATCCGGATTTTTATAAAAAACTAGGTTCCGAATTAACAAATGAAGATTTTCAATCAACTTTTGAACAATATTTGTCGGTAATAAAATCATGTGATAATTCAACTATTGCCGGAAATTGCTTTGTTGAAGAAGTTAAAACACTTGACGGAGCAGGTGGATTTTACGTTTCTGATGACGGAAAGGTCGGAAGTATTCTTAAAGATGGAACTGCAATAGCATATGATCTAGCAAATGCCGGATTTTTAGTAGATGTTAACGGGCTTAAGCCACCTAATGTCATGGGTAAAGATGTTTTTTCAATAATATATGATTGTAATGGTAATGGAATTTACGACAGATTATGCCCTTATGGTTATTGGGTGGCCCCAACCGAAATAGAATGTCCTTCAGGAAACGGTTTTGATTGTGCTGCAAAATATTTAAACGAGTAGATTGTTTTGTAATTATTTTTATTTAATTAAACAGATGCACCTTTTTCGGTTGCCATTTTATTCAGGGCGTTTTTTGCACCTTCTGTTGATTTCGCAAGGCTTATTACAAAATTTATCGCCTCAACGTCTCTTGCAATAGCTTCTTTAAGTCCGATAATTTCTTCCATGCTCAAACTTTTTATACTTTCATCATTGATATTGTCCAGATATTTTTGGAAATGTTCCTGAGATTTTGCATCAAATCCAGGCATATCAAGCTTTGTTGCATACCATTTGTGAAATTGCTGAATTGTGTAATATGAATTTAGCGGCAAATCCCTCATGACAAACATTGGTTTTGTAGTTAATGAGATTTTATTTTCTTTGCCTAAAACAGCAAGCACAGAGGTTAAATACAAAGCTTTTATTCCGTTAAGCTTTGCAACAAGCCCTTCTTCAAGGCCTATTAATTTTAAAATTTTGTGAGCAAAAGGAATTTTGTGGACTTTTGTACCTTTTTTCTCAATAAACTCAAAAACTTTATCGGGATTATTCTCGCAATGTTTCAATATTATTTTTACTTCTTTTTCAAGTCTTTCTTTGTTCTTTTCAGTCATAGAATTAAGTTTAAGACTGTCTGATTTTGAAAAAACAATTTTTGAAGTAGAGTTTGAAAAAGAACGTTTCAAACTGCCGCCTAATTTGTGTTTTAACCGTTTTTCCTGCAACGACAAAACCCAATATATAAACTTTTGTACAAAATCGAACATAACAACCCCTTGAAGTCTATATATTTATAAAAACAAATTGTAATTAATTATTGCTTAAAGTTATTTAAAATCGAAAAGTTTCTGTTCAAAAGCATTCTTTTTTGTTCGTAAAAGTCTATATCGTTAAGGTAAATGTGCGCGAATTTGTCATATTTTGTCAGGTAAAAAAGAGCCGAAATTTCAGCTTGAATATTAAATAGTGAAATTTCTCTTTTTTTTGAAAATTCTTTTAAAAATTCTAAAAATTCCGAGCAAACATATTCTACGTTTTGTAAATTAATTGCAACGGATTTATTTTTAGGGAGTTTTTTGAATGTTTTTTTAAGTTTGTAAACCAAATTCGAGGAAATATTGTCAGAATTCAGTTTAAAAATACAGTTTGAATTTTTTTCATACGGCAATTGTTTTTTCATACTTTTCCTTATCTGTGGAAATATTAACCACCAGTATTCTAACATTTATTCAGATTTATACCAGTATCTGAAATAATAATATTTTTTAAACTTTAGTATAAATCGGAAGCATAATTGTAATTTTTGTACCTTCGCCGACTTTGCTGTCGAGCAAAATTTCCCCTTGATGGGCTTCTACAATGCTTTTTGTAATGTAGAGCCCCAAGCCTGAACCTACTGTTTTTTGCTGTTTAGCAAGCGACATGTACTGTGAAAAAACATCTTTTTGATGTTCAAGTTTTATGCCCCTGCCAAAATCCTGTACTGAAAGACCCAAATTGTTCCCTTCTTTAAAAATTTCTACTAAAATTTCGTCTTTTTCGCTTGAGTATTCGCTGGCATTTGCAATAAGGTTGTGAAGAGCCCTTTTCATTTCTAAAAAATCAAAAAATAGCAGTGTTTCTTCTGTTTTGCATTTAAAATTAATTTTTTGTTTTTTAGGCAATAAAATATATTTTGTCAATTCAATACAGTGTAAAACAAGTTCTTTAACGCAGTAAAAATCTTTGCACAGGTTGATTTTTTCTTGTTCAATCTTGTTTTTGCAAAGCAGATTTTCCACCAAATCTTGCATGAAGCGTGTTGAACTTAAAATATCTTCAAGAATTTCCTGTTTATCAACTTCCATTTTATCAAACTTGTCGTCTAAGAGCATATTTAGCGCATTAATTTCAGCCTTTATAGGTGTTTTTAGGTCATGAGCTACGGTGGCAAGAAAAGTTTCTTTGTCGGAAGATAGAATTTCTTGAATTTTATGATTTTTTAAAATGTTATAAATTTGTGATTTAACTATGTTTATGTCAAAAGGCTTTTCGATATAAGCATAAGACCCCAAATTATAACTTTTTATCTTGTTTTGGGCGTCAGAAAGTGCGCTGATAAAAATAATCGGGGCATTTTGGTTAAGCGGGGTTTTTTTAATGATTTTAATCAAATCAAATCCCGAAATTTCGGGCATCATAATATCAAGCAAAAATAAATCGAATTTTTCCCTTAATACAAATTCCATTGCTTGAGCCGGCTTTGTGAAACTTGATATCCTTAAATTAAGCTCTGATAGAACCTCTTCTAAAAGTTCAACGTTCATTACATTATCATCAACTATCATCACCTTAAGCCCTTCCAGTCCGCTGTAATTGTTTTCGGAAAGGTTATTTAAGTAAGGAAATTGTTGGCTGTTAAGGTATTCTTCAATCATTGAAATATCAAAAGGGCATGCAAGAACGGTATTTATTCCTATTTTGTTTGCGGCTAAAATGTTTTTTCTTGAAGAATTGTTGGAACAAATCCAAAATTCAACGTCTTGGTTTTCCGATTTGATTTTTTCTATCGTTTTTAAATCATTTTTGCCAAAATCCGTTTTTATTACGCAAAGTTTTGTTTTTTCAAAATTTTTAATGCTTTTAAGTCTTGCTGTATTTTCTACAAACAAAAAATTATTGTATAAAGCCTCACTCACACCGTTTTGGTTGGTGTAAATAAAATTTGTTTCTGACATTTTTTAATCCTGAACTTTGAACAAAAGACTACCTAGGATGATAATAGATTTAAGAATATATTTAAACTGGTCAGGTGGGTTATATTCGGTGAATGGGCGGAAAGGTTTTTGCCCGCTCTCCATTTACTATTTACTTTTTACTCTTTAACCCCGCCTTGCAAAAGATCGTTTATGAAATATTTTTTACCCAGAAGAAAAATTCCGACAACAGGCAAAGTGCAAATAACCGCACATGCCAACAAATCCCCCCACATGGTAACTTCTCTGAAACTTCCTTTAAAAGCCGCCAAACCCACAGGTAAAGTTCTCATTGAATCAGAGCTTGTTATAATCAAAGGCCACATAAAACTGTTCCAGCTTGATACAAAAGTAAATATCGCAAGGGTTGCAACAGCAGGCAGCGCAAGCGGAAGCGCGATTTTAAAAAACATTTGAAAAATATTGCAGCCGTCGATTTTGGAAGATTCTTCCAGTTCTTTGGGCAAATTCAAAAAATACTGCCTGAGCATAAAAACTCCAAACCCGCCGAAAAAGCCAGGTATAATAAGTGCTTGATAAGTGTCCACCAGATGAAGTTCGCGCATTAAAAAGAAAAGCGGGATTATATTCACCTGAGGCGGAATCATCATGGTTATTAAGAAAATAAAAAATAAAATATCTTTACCTTTAAATTTAAGCCTTGCAAAAGCATATCCCGCAAGTGCTGCGAAAAAAACTTGTCCTATTGTGGTTATTGTTGCAACAAAAAGGCTGTTTAAAAAATATCTTGTAACGGGGATTGATGTAAAAACGCTAAAGTAATTTTGCACCGTGATATTTTTTGAAAACAATTTTGGCGGATAGGAAAAAATTTCGCTTCCCGGCATGAATGAAAGACTCAGCATCGCAAAAAACGGCAAAAGCATGCTCAGCGAGATTATAATTAAAATGAAATACCCGAGAAAAATTCTTAATTTAGTCATAGATATTATTTTAACATGATTTATTAAAGCATGTTTTTTTGCTGCTTTGGCAGCATAACCTTTAAAAACGTCTTTCTGCGCTCGCAATAAACAAAATACACACTGGCGCATTTTCTAAAAGCCAAAAGACATGGGTTGAGGGAATTTTCATCAATCTATACAGAGTGGCTACGTGCGTAGCACCTGCGCTCGCATTAAACGGCAACGCTCACAACAAAATCGGAAAGCGTGGTTTCCGATTATTGTTGTTCGACTCTCACTTCGTTCGTGCCTCTGCTCGCTTGCAAAAAAAAGTTTGCCCTTTTGGAGCAAACATTAAATAAACACGAGGATATTAAGAGAGAGAGTATAAAATGAAATCTTTGTTTTAATAGTTCATTGTTATGAACATATTATTTGAAATTTAACCCTAAAGTTATAATTCCTTTTCCCTTACTCTTATATAAAGTTTTTTTTTTAAAAGTTATTGCCTCAGAAAAAAACTTTTGTTAAGAAATTGTAACAAAGAGATTATCAAGAGGGGGTTTATTCTTCAGCTTTTTAGGTTCATATTAAGTTAATATAAAGGCTTGGCGGGGGTGTGATAAACTTAAAATAGAGGATGCGGAAAAATTGAAATAAAGGAGATAGTTATGATACCTATTTTGGATTTAAAAAGACAGTATGACAAGATTGGAAAAGAGATTGAAAAAGAAGTTGTAGCGGTTTTGCGCTCAGGTTCTTATATTTTGGGAAATCACAATAAAGAACTTGAAAAAGAGCTTTCTGAATATATCGGAGTAAAGCATGCCATTGCGCTTAATTCGGGCACAGATGCGCTTCATCTTGCACTTAGAGCACTTGACATAGGAGCAGGCGACGAGGTTATTTCTGTAGCTTTTACTTTTGTTGCAACGACAGAGGCAATCGGAATTGTGGGTGCCAAACCGGTTTTTGTAGATATTGACCCTGACACTTTTAACATTGATGTTGAGAAAATAGAAAATGCCATTACACCTAAAACAAAGGCGATAATTCCCGTTCACCTTTACGGTCAGCCTTGCAATATGGATGTAATCATGGATATTGCAAAAAAACACAATCTTTATGTAATTGAAGATTGCTGTCAGGCAATAGGAGCAAAATACAAAGGCAAAATGGTGGGTTCATTTGGCGATGTGGGATGTTTCAGTTTCTTCCCCACAAAAAATTTGGGAGCTATGGGTGACGGCGGACTGTTGACCACAAATTCTCAAAGTATAAAAGACAGAGTTATTGGCTTAAGAAACCATGGCGGAGCTGTCAGATACTACCATGACGAAATCGGCGTAAACAGCAGACTTGATGAGGTTCAGGCGGCAATTTTGAGAGTAAAATTCAAACATATTGACGAATGGAATAAAAAAAGACGCCAAAATGCTTACAGATATAATGAACTTTTTGCAAACTGCGCTGACGTTCAAACACCAAAAGAGTTGGATGACACTTACTGCGTTTATCACCAGTACACGATAAAAATTCCTAACCGCGATGAAGTTCACAAAATGCTTCAAGAGGCTGGAATAGGTGCTATGCTTTATTACCCCGTACCTTTGCACCTGCAAAAAGTTCATGAGTATTTGGGTGTTAAAGAAGGCTCGCTTCCTGCAACAGAAGCCGATACCAAAGTCGTTATTTCTTTGCCGATGTTCCCTGAATTGACGCTTGATGAGCAAAAAACGGTCGTAAATACGGTTGTTGAATGTATTAATAAAACAAAAAATCCTGTAGGGGTTTAGAATATTATAAAAAAGGGCGCGAAAGTTTTTAACTTTCGCGCCCTTTTTTATTCAATTATTTCGCCCATATTAATACTTTGTTCATGCCCGTTTTTGTCTGTCAGAATTAAATTCCCAAAGTCATCAAGACCTTTGCAATAGCCTTCTTTTATTATGTCAAAAATTACTACTTTAAGGTTTTGTCCTAAAAAGCATGCCCTTTTTTCGTAATCTTCTTTTATAAATTTAAACCCATGCTTTAAAAAATCGTCATAGCTTTCAAAAAATTCTTCCAGTAATTTTTTCATAAATTTGGGTTTATCAATATTTTTGCCCAATTCAAGATTCAGACTTGTGGCTGGGCGGTCAATATTTAAAACATCTTGTAAATCAGCATTTAAATTAACCCCTATTCCAAGTGCTATTCCCTTAAGGTTGCCTCCTTTGATGACAGTTTCAGCCAGAATTCCTGCTATTTTTTTCCCGTTTACCAAAACATCATTTGGCCATTTTATTTGGGGGGTTAATCCCGGTTCTTTCAGCTGTTTGCAAAGACAAAGGGATAAATATTGGGTTAAATTCGAATAGTTTTGTTCAAATTTTTCGGAGGGCTTAAGAATAATTGTCATGTAGATATTTTCAGAGCCCAGATTTACCCAGCTTCTGTCAAATCTTCCCCTGCCTCTGGTTTGAAAATTCGTGTAAACAACGCTTTTATCTTCCAAATCGTCAATGTTTAATTTGGCATAAGTGTTGGTAGAATCTATTTTTTCAAAAAAGATTAACTTCATTTGATTGATTATATCATAAGAAAGAGGCGGGAAAAGAAAAGGCGCCTGAACCTGTTTCATATTTATATATCGAAATAATTTGCCAAAACAAAATTAAATGCTACAATAACCATAGCGAGGGAAGTAGATGAGCGAAGCAGGGCACTGGATAGCGCAGGTTGGTAATTACAGTTTCAATATGGACACATTGGTGACTATGTGGACTGCAATGGCGTTTCTTATTATTTTTGCGCTGATTGCCACCCGCAAATTAACTCTTATTCCTTCAAAAATTCAGGCATTTTCAGAGAGTTTAATGGGATTTTTCTGGGACTTGACCGATTCTATGATAGGAAAAGAAGGCAGAAAACACATTCCTCTTGTTGCCTCTTTGTTTTTATTTATCATAACGGCAAATTTAATGGGGCAGCTTCCCTTAAGGCTTATTCAGCTTAAGCAAGGAGAGCTTGCATCCCCGACAAACGATATTAACATGACAGCGGCGATGGCAATCATTGTTTTGGTTTATTATGTTTTTACCGGAGTAAAGAAAAAAGGCCCGAAATACTTTTTGCACGGGTTTGATTTTATATCGATAATTCTTGCTCTTGTGGAAGTTCTTGATATGTTTACAAGACCGCTAACGCTTGCACTGCGGCTTTTTGCCAACATTTTGGCAGGCGAAATACTTGTTTCGGCACTTTTGGGAATGTGCGCATACTTCCTGCCGCTTCCTATAATGTTTTTTGAAGTGCTGGTAGCATGTATTCAGGCAATGGTATTTATGATGCTTACTATCGCCTACATTGCAATGGCGGTTGAAGAACCCGAACATCACTAAAAATAGGAAATAGAAATTAGAATAAAAAAGGAGAAAAATTATGGCAGCAGAAGAAATTAAAACATTATCGGAAATGGCACAGTTAGGTGCAGGTATCGCAATCGGATTCGGTGCAGTGGGTGCAGGGCTCGGTATCGGGGTTGCTACAAAAGGATTTTTGGAATCAGTTGCAAGACAACCAGAGATAGCAGGAAAAGCAGTAGGATTTTTCTTGTTGGGTGCGGCATTATCAGAAGCTTGCGCACTTTACGCTTTTGTTATCGCGCTTAAACTGTCAGGCATGATGGGGTAAGTAGTGAGAGGTGAGATGTGAGGAGTGAGAAGAAAACTTATAAACTCATAATCTTATACTCTCATAAACTTTTCAACTTATCGACTGTTCGACTTTTCAACTAAAAAGGACAAAAATGGAATTTAACGCAACATTTATAGTTTCGGCAATAAGTTTTATTGTATTTGTGCTGATTATGAACGGGATTTTCTACAAACCGTTGAGCAAAATAGTCAGCCAAAGGCAGGAATTTCTTGATGAGCAGTATCATCAGGCAAATTTGGCAAAGCAAAAATCCGAAGCATTAATTGCCGACAAAGAAAACAAAGTCGAAGAATCCAAAACAAGAGCCAAAAAAATAATTTTTGATACCTCAGAAAGCGCAAAAAGGCAAAAAGCGGACTTAACCGGAATCGCCCAAAAAAGAGCGTCAGAAGAAGTTTCAGGGGCAAAAGAAGAGCTTGAAAAGTCAAAAGCTGAGGCACAAAAAGTTTTGGAAGATGAAGTAAAAAAACTTGCGCAGACAATTTCTACAAAAATATTGGGATAAAAGATGATTAATCAACAAATACAGCAAATATGGCATATTATAGTTGAATCAAACACCTTCAATTTTATCTTTTTTGCTGCAATTTTTATTTGGATTTTCAAAAAAATCGACATAAAAAAAGCTATCGAATCGCTTCACACAAAAATAGTCGAAGCTATCGAAGCGGCAAAAAAAAGCAAGGAAGAAGCACATGCAAATTTGAAACAAGTTGAAAAGTTAGTCGAAAATCTTCCTCAAGAGCTTGAGGAGATGATAAAAGAGGCAAAAGCAAGTGCGCATGTTATTGGAGAAAAGATTTTAGATGACGCTAAAAAACAGGTTGAAAATATCGGGACAAATGCAAAAAAAATTATTGATGCCGAAGAAAAAATGATTATTTCAAAACTTACTCAAAAGGCATCAAAGGCTTCTATCGAGGCGGCAAAAAGCCATATTACAAATTCGCTTGTGAGCAACCCTGAATTGCACGAAAAATACATAAACGAAAGTATAGAAGAATTGGACAGGTTAAATTTTGGCAAATAATCAGACAAAAAACATTCTAATAGCACAAAGATACGCCGAAGCTTTGGTCGAATTGGTCAAAGACGGAAAACTTACTTATGAAAAAGTTTCGGCTGATATAAAAACCGTTTTGCAAACTCTCAAAACATCTTTCGACCTGCAGGAATTTTTAACAAATCCTCTGATTTCTATTGAAGATAAAAAAGAAGTTGCAGCAAGAGTTTTTACAGATGAAATTGATACTTTAGTGTTGAATTTCATAAAAATTCTTATAGATAAAGACAGATTTTGCCAGTTTGAAGCGGTTTCGGAAGCTTACGACAAAATTCTTGATAAAATCAACAACGTAAGCCGGATTAAAGTGACCTCCGCCGTTGCTTTAGGCGAGGATGCAAAAAAACGGTTAAAAGAAAAACTGGAAAATAAATTAAGTAAAAAAGTGACTTTCGATTGGGAAATAAGCCCTGAAATCATTGCGGGACTTGTAATTCAAATGGGCGACAACGTAATTGACACAAGTTTGAAGCACAAATTGGAAGATTTAAGCAAAAGTATAACAAAATAAAGATAATGAGGAAAAAGACATGGCAGTAATTAAACCGGACGAAATCAGTTCAATAATCAAAAGCAAGATTGAAAATTACGAATCTCAAACCGAAATTTCAAATGTAGGTTCCGTGCTTGAAGTCGGCGACGGCATCGCAAGGCTTTACGGGCTCAGAAACGTTATGGCAAACGAGCTTATAGAATTTCAAGACGGCAAAGGTACTTTGGGAATAACCCTTAACCTTGAAGAAGACAACGTCGGGGTTGTAATTTTGGGCGAATATCAGCATATTAAAGAAGGTATGCTGGTAAAAACAACCGGAAGAATTACTTCTGTTCCGGTAGGTGACGGGCTTATCGGAAGAATAGTCGATCCCACAGGTCAGCCCATTGACGGAAAAGGCGAAATAAAAGCCGATAAAACCCTTCCTGTAGAAAAAGTTGCACCTGGTATTGTTAAAAGAAAATCCGTTCATCAGCCGCTTCAGACCGGTTTAACTTCGATTGATGCACTTACTCCAATAGGCAGAGGTCAAAGGGAGTTAATCATCGGTGACAGACAGACAGGAAAAACCGCTATTGCAATTGATACCATAATTAACCAAAAAGGTCAGGATGTAATTTGTATTTACGTTGCAATCGGTCAGAAAGCTTCTACCGTTGCCCAGCTTGCCAAAACTTTGGAATCTTACGGAGCTATGGAATACACAATTATCGTTGCCGCAAGCGCGAATGAATCTGCGCCGCTTCAATATATTGCGCCTTTTGCGGGTTGCGCTATGGCAGAAGAATTTTTGGAACAGGGAAAACATGTTTTAATAATTTATGACGATTTGACAAAACACGCTCAGGCATACCGTGCGATGAGTTTGCTTTTGAGAAGACCGCCGGGCCGTGAAGCCTATCCGGGCGATGTTTTTTATCTGCACTCAAGACTTTTGGAAAGAGCGGTCAAGCTCTCTGACGCACTTGGTGGTGGAAGTATCACCGCCCTTCCTATTATCGAAACGCAGGCGGGCGATGTTTCAGCTTATATTCCGACAAACGTTATTTCAATAACAGACGGACAAATATTTTTGGAATCGGGTTTGTTTAACGCCGGCATAAGACCTGCGATTAACGCGGGGATTTCGGTTTCAAGGGTGGGCGGAGCTGCTCAGACAAAAGGTATTAAACAGGTTGCAGGTAAGCTAAGGCTTGACCTCGCGCAGTTTAGAGAACTGGAAGCTTTTGCACAGTTTGCCTCTGACCTTGACAAAGCAACAAAACAACAGCTTTTAAGAGGTCAAAAACTGGTAGAAGTCCTTAAACAGCCTCAATATCAGCCGCTAAGCGTTGCCCAACAGGTAACTGTTCTTTTTGCGGCAAACGAAGGCTTATTGGATGAAGTTGAAAACAGAGAAATTCCGACTTTCAAAAAAGGCTGGTTTGAATATTTCGATGCCAACATGCCTGAATTAAGCCAAAGGCTTAACGCGGGCGAGGCACTTTCTGATGAAGACAAAGAAGCTCTGAAAAATGCTATATTGAAATTTAAAGGATAAAAATATAGAAGTAAATAAGTGAATAAGTAAATAGGTGAATAGGTTCAATTATTTGCTTCGCAAAAAAATATAATAACAAAAAATACACTTATTCACTCAAAAAGGATAATAATGGCAAATCTTAAGGACATAAAAAGCAGAATACTAAGCGTTCAGAACACGAAGAAAATTACCCGTGCGATGAAAATGGTTGCTGCCGCAAACGTTAAAAAAGCGGAAAATGCGGTAAAAGCTTCAAGACCTTTCAGCGAGGAGCTGATAATTGCCTTCAAAAAGCTTTTGTCGGCAGTCGGTGATTATTCTTCCGAAGGTTTAAAAATTAAACTGGCAATAGATAATTACCCTGAATTGCTCAAAAAGCACGAAGTTAAAACAGCAGGGCTTTTGGTTATAACTTCAAACAAGGGACTTGCAGGTGCTTATAATGCAAACGTGGTAAGAAATACTATTAAAACAATTGAAGAATATAAACAGCAAGGAATTAACTGTAAACTCTTTATTATCGGACAAAAAGGAAATGCAGCTTTAAAAAGAAAAGCCGAAGATTACGGATTTGAAATCGTAAAAACTTATATAAAAGTGGCAGGCGAAATTTCTGCTGCAGGTGCTCAATATGTTGCTGAAGACCTTTCTCAGGCTTACGTTTCCGGAGAAATTGACACTATAGAAATTTTTACGACAAAATTCAAAAATATGATGTCTTATTTGGCAGAAAAATGGAATTTATTGCCTATAAATGCTGAAGAAGATTTAAAAACAGAATCGGCGGTAAAAATTGATCCTGTTATGATTTTTGAACCTAATGAACACAGTATCTTACAAAAAGTTGTTCCGATGTATATTACAAATACTATATTTCAATCGCTTTTGGAAGCGCAGGCAAGCGAATTGGCTTCAAGGATGACAGCAATGTCTGCCGCTTCAAATAACGCCGAAGAGATGATACGAACACTTACAATCGACTACAACAAAGCACGTCAGGCTGCAATTACACAGGAACTTTTGGAAGTCGTATCAGGAGCAGACGCATTAAAAGGCTAACTTAAATTTTGAATTACATTAATAAGTTCTTTTTGCCAGTCATCTACTTTTTCGACGTAGAATTCGGCACCTTTCATCTTGCAGATTTGTTTGTGTTCTTTTTTGGCAGAGGCCGACATAATACCTATTCTTGCTTGTTTTTGTTTGCTTAGAGAAGTCTTTTTCAGTTCTTCAAGTAAGATAAAACCTTCTCTTTCGGTCGGTATAAATAAATCCATAATAACCAAGTCGAAATTATTTTTTTTGAATTTTTCTATGGCATCATAAATTTCTTTTGAGTCAACAACGTAATAACCCATATTCCTAAATAAAACACTGAGTTGGTAAGTTATAACCCCAAGATCATCAATTATCAAAATACTTTTTTTAGGTACATTGAACTCATCTCCGTTATGTATTTCTTCGCCAAAGGCATCGACATTTGTCGGAGCTTGCGGACCTGATGGTTTTTGATATGCAGGCGCAGCCGCAGCAGCAGAAGAGGTCATTTTTGCATTAAATATTGCTTCTTCAATTTCTTCGAGTTGCTTTCTTAGCATCAAAAGAGTTATTTCCTGATCTTCGGGGATAAATTTTTCCGTAAGCCCGAAAAACTTTTTAAGAAATTGTTCATCCAGTTCAATTGTAATTTTATCAACCATATAATAGCCCTCACTTTATCATACAAAGATAATACAATTTAGCGGGATTTAGACCATATATTTGCTGTATTTTTCAAATTCGTTATAAAATTAGAATTTTTTTGTAATTAAGCCTGCAATGTCGTTAAAGATTACAAAAACCATTAATGTTATCAGAAAAGCAAAGCCGACGGAGCCTATTTTGTCGATAACTTTTTCGTCAAGGGGTTTTCCGCGAAGCTTTTCTATAATCAAAAACATTATGTGTCCGCCGTCGAGTGCGGGAATCGGAAGGAAGTTTATTATTGCCAAATCCATTGAGATTATTGCGATTAAAAGCAATCCGAAGAAAATTCCGCTGTTTGTAATTATATCTCCGCCCACTTTTGTTATTGCGACAATTCCGTGCAGGTCTTTAAGCGGGATTTGACCGCTGAAGATCTGGTAAAGCCCGTATAAAAGCATATAAGTGTTGTCCCAAAGGTATTTTGTCCCTTTTGTAATTACTTGTTGAGGGGTCTTTGTCGGGATTAAAACCTCTTTTGCTTCCAATTTTATTCCTAAAAGCCCTTTTTTATTTGCATAAACAGTTTTGAGATTAATTGTTTTTCCGTTTCTTAAAACTTTTATATCCAAAGGTCTTGAATTATCGGAAATCGCATAAGCCAAATCATCTAAAGTGCAAGTTCCGTCTGAAATGTAAGCTGTTTGTCCGATGAGCTTATCTCTTAATTTTGTCTGTTTGGAATTTAAAGAAATCTGTTTATCAACGTGTTTTTTCATTCCTTTTAAGACTTTTTGTTCTATTTTTACCGGTGCTTCAAAAGTTTTTTCAGGTAATTTGACCGCAATACCTTCGGGTATGATTTCATCTTGTGTAAAAACAGAATTTAGGGCTTTTAGCCGCAAATAATTGTCCGTTTTTGTATTTGCATCAATTTTTCCGTCATAGGATTTGCTCATTTTTATAAAATCTAAAAGCGCGTATGTGTTCTCTACTTTTGTTCCGTTAATTTCAATAATTCTGTCTTTTTTTTGTAATCCTGACTGCCAAATGCTTTCTTGTTTGGGCGCAACGATGTCGTTTACATATATTTCGTACTTGCCAGAAGGAAGATTTCCCCAAAGGGCGGCTGTTAAAAATACAAAGAAAAAAGCACATAAGATATTTGCAAAAACACCGGCTGAAACTACAATCGCACGCTGGTAAACCGGTTTATTAATAAACCTTTCGGGAGAATCTTTTGAAAGCTCACAATCTTTTTCGTCATCTGGGAATGCGACATACCCGCCTAACAAAAATGCGTGAATAAGAATTTTTGTATCGCCCCATTTTGTTTCATAAAGAGTCGGTCCTATCGGAAGCCCGAATCCGAATTTGTCAACTTTGATTTTAAAATAACGCGCGGCAATAAAGTGTCCGGCTTCGTGAACCAGAATTAATACACTTAAAAGAAGAAGCATTATTATAATTGACATTTTCTCTCCTCAAACTATATTTTAACATGTAAATATCTATTGTATAATTTTTCTATGAAAAAATTTATTTCATACTGTCTGGATTGGATTTATAAAAAGAAATGTTATTTTTGTTCTTCTTCACAAGAGAGCGTAAAAATGTGTTCAAAGTGCTTTTCTAACCTTGAGCATCTGCCCGAATTCGAGCAAAGAGAAATTTGCGGTGTAAAAGTGTTCTGTGCGGGTGTTTATGAAGGCGAATTGCAAAAACTTATAAGAGGAATTAAATACCATAAACAAAGGGATTTAGCCTACTATCAGGCAAAATTTATGCACACTTTTTGGCTAAAAACGGGTGATTTGGATAAATGTTATCAAATAGTTCCCGTTCCTATGTTCAAAGCAAGGGAAAAACAAAGAAAATACAATCACATGGTGCTTGTCGCACAGGAATTTTCAAAATTGACTGGTTACGAGGTTAATTTGGATCTTGTACAAAGAATTAAAGACACAAAGCCTCAGTATAATTTAAAAAAAGACCAAAGGATGCAAAATCTTTCAGGAGCCTTTAAAGTCAACAAAAATAAGCTTTTGAAAGGCGACATTTTGCTTATGGATGATATTTGCTCAACAGGCGCGACTTTTGAAAATATAATATTAGAACTTAAAAATCAGGGAATAGAAAATATTGTTTGCCTTTCAGCCTCTACGCCCTTTGCCCAAAGCGGAGTTTGTGTATGATTTTATCCGAATTTGCCAAATATCTGCAAGAAAGAGAAGATGAAATTATTGAAAAACAATCTTGCACAAAGCTTTTAGGATTTTGGCTCAAAGAAATTCTTGAGCGCAAACCCAAAACAAACGTTGAAAAAATAATTCATGCAGAAATTTCTCTTGCAAAAAATAAAGCCGGCGATTTTTTGCTTGTTGCAAAGTCACCCAGCGGACAAAAGCTTACCAATGCGCTTTATAATTTTGCGCTAAGCTTTGAACACCACGTCATGAAAAAGTGGCTGAAAGATAAAAAGCCCGATGATTTTAAATGATACAAAAGGGCGGATTTTTTCTTTGAAAAAATCCGCCCTTTTGTTATTTTATAATACTATGATTGTGCCTGAATACAGTTGGAAATAAGTTCCATTTCTTCTCCTGAAGCATAAACACAGTGACATCCGCAATCTACGAACAAAATTTGTCCTGTAGTGCCTGAAGAAAGGTCAGATGCTAAATATAGCCCTGCTTTACCTACATCTTCAAGGCTTACGTTTCTTCTGAGCGGTGCTTTAACAACTGCTGCTTTTAGCATTTTATCAAATCCTGCAATTCCTTTTGCCGCAAGAGTTTTAACGGCACCTGCTGATATTGCGTTAACCCTTATACCGTATTTTCCTAAATCTTCTGCCAAATATCTCATGCTGGATTCAAGTGCCGCTTTTGCCACACCCATTACGTTGTAGTTTGCAACAACATAATCAGAACCAAGATAGGTCAGGGCAAATATTGAACCGCCTTCATTCATAATCGGTTGAGCGTTTCTTGCTATTGAAATAAGCGAGTAGGCACTTACTCCAAGTGCTAAATCCCAGCCTTCTTTTGTTGTATCGATAAACTTGCCCATTAAATCTTCTTTGTTTGCAAAGGCAACAGCATGCACTACAAAATCTATTTTTCCGTAAACTTTTTCGCATTGTTCAAAAACTTTTTTAACATGTTCTTCTTTTGTGACATCACATTCCATAATTATTTTGGCATTCATGCCTTCTGCAAGAGGTCTGACTCTGCTTTCCATTATTTCACCGGCATAGGTGAAGGCAATTTCAGCCCCTGCATTGTGTAATTGTTCTGCTATGGCATAGGCTATTCCCCTTTGGTTGGAAACTCCGAATATTACCCCTTTTTTACCTTTCATCAAGCTCATAAAAAAATCCTCATCTTGTCTAAACTAATTTTCCATGTTCAGTCTATCAAAAACACAAAAATTAAGCAAATTTTTGGTCAAGTGATAAATAAATTTTGTACTAAATTCTCTTGCGTAATATTTTGTTACAATCCTGTAAACACTTGATTTAAAATACTTTTTGCATTTTAAAAATCTTAAAACTCATAAAGCACATGCAATAATCAGGCTTTGATTGTTTTTTTATAGATAAGGTTTGGTTTTATATTGGAGGTTAAGGTTATGAATTATTTGCCTGACGAGTACGGTAATACTTACGGAATTAATCCGGGAACAACGGGATTTAATCCTTATTTGATGAATACAATGACAATGCCGGGGATGACAGTACCGGGATATGGCGTAAACGGCGGGCTCAACACGAATTATCTTGGAAGACCGGCACCTCTTGATGCTTTTGTTCACAGAGAAAAGGATGATACTGCACTTAAGGCCGGAACCATAATAGGTACTATAGCTTTGTTAATAGGCTCTTTGGCACTTTTAAGAAAAGGAAAGGGCACAAAGGCAGTAAAAGAAGCTGCAAAAGCGGCTCAAGAAGCTATAAAACCTGCAACAGAAGCAGTTGCAAATGTAGTAGATGATGTTGCAAAACCTGCTACAGAAGCGGTGGAACAAGTTGCTGATACAGTTGCTAAAAAATCAAAATACACTTTGGCAAGAGGAAAATACAAAATAAAAACTCCTCAAACAATTAAAAAAGGTATTCAAGAAGCTGCAAATGTTGCAGAAGAGGCTTCAAAATCGGCTATAGAAGTTATAAAAAATACTTCTGACGATGTTGCAACTTTTTATAACAGACCGAAAAGTCCAAGCAAAGTAAAAACAAATCATTATTGGGAATATACGGCAGAACAAAATAAGCTTAGAAAAGAAGCATCAGAAACCGTTTTCATCGGTGAAGGCTCAAATAGTGTCAGAGCAACAAAAAGAATAATTGAAACCCCTTATGCGGTTAATGTTCCAAAAGAGCCGGTTATTACAACACCTTATGCGGTGAATATCCCTAAAGAACCTTTAATTGAAAGTGCTTATATTCATAAGCCTACAGAGCCTATCATCGAAAGTGCATATGTTCAAAAACCAAAAGGGGAAATCATTTTACCTTAGTAAATCCTAATATAAACCAAACAAAGGGCGGAAATTTTTTTAAAAAAATTTCCGCCCTTAAGTTTTTGTGATACAATCGAAAAAAAGGAGGGTTGTATGGCAAAAGAATGCAGTTTTGATGTGGTCTCGGAATTTGACAGACAAGAATTGGTTAATGCCGTTGATCAGGTTGAAAGAGAAATTATATCGCGGTTTGATTTAAAAAATTCCAATTCAAAAGTTGAGCTTGAAGCGGACAAAGCAATTACAATAACAACTTGTGATGATATGAAATTAAGAAACATTCTCGACATTTTGCAGTCAAAGTTAGTTAAAAGGAATTTGAGTATAAAAATTCTTGACCCTCAGCCGATGGAAAACGCTTTGGGCGGAAATGTAAGACAGGTTTATAAACTTAAAAAAGGTTTAACCCAAGAACTTGCCAAAAAAATTGTTTCTGACATCAAGGATTCAAAAATAAAAGTTCAGGCATCTATTCAGGGCGATCAGGTAAGAGTTTCTGGCAAAGACAAAGACGACCTGCAGGCGGTTATAAAAATATTGAGAGAAAACGAAGAGAAATACGATTATCCTCTGCAATTCCAAAATTATCGATAGTCTGTTAAAATATTCTTATGGAAAATAAGTTTAAAATCCATTCAAAATACAAGCCTTCAGGTGATCAGCCGCAGGCTATCGAAAAGCTGACCAAAGGGCTTAATTGCGGTGATGATTCGCAAACTTTGCTTGGGATTACAGGTTCGGGTAAAACTTTCACCATTGCAAATGTTATTGAGCAGGTTCAAAAACCCACTCTTGTAATTGCTCATAACAAAACTCTTGCAGCACAGCTTTATAACGAATTTAAGGAACTTTTCCCCGACAATGCGGTTGAATATTTCATAAGCTATTACGATTATTATCAGCCAGAAGCTTATATCCCGCGCACAGACACCTATATAGAAAAATCTTCAAGCATAAACGAAGAAATAGACCGCCTTCGCCACAATACTACAAGAAGTTTGTATGAAAGAAATGACGTTATAATCGTGGCTTCTGTGAGCTGTATTTATGGTTTGGGGTTACCTGAAAATTACTTTAAAGGCTCAATTGAACTTTCTGTCGGAAAAGAAATTTCCAGACAAGATTTTCTGCGCCACCTTGTAGAAGTCCGATATATAAGAAATGATTTGGTTTTGGAACGCTCTACTTTCAGGGCTCGTGGTGATATAGTTGAAATCATGCCCGCTTATGAAAAAATTGTCACAAGAATTTATTTTTTTGGAGATGAAATCGAAAAAATAGTAAAAATTGATTCTGTCACAGGAGAAATACTTGAAACTCCGCAAAAAACCGTTATATACCCAGCCGTTCACTATCTTTCCTACGATGAAAACGTTGATGAGACCATAGGGCTTATTAAAGAAGAATTGAAGGCTCGTTTAGCTACGCTAAACGAGCAAAATAAACTTATTGAAGCCCAAAGGCTCGAGCAAAGAGTAAATTACGACATCGAAATGATAAAGGAAATGGGCTACTGTTCGGGAATTGAAAATTATTCGAGAATAATAGAGCGCAGACCCGTAGGGTCTGCGCCTTCAACGCTTTTGGATTATTTCCGTGGGGATTTTCTGACCGTGATTGATGAATCGCATGTAACGCTTCCTCAGCTTAAAGGAATGTACAGAGGGGACATGGCAAGGAAAGAAACCCTTGTAGAATACGGCTTCAGACTGCCTTGTGCAAAGGACAACAGACCTTTGAAGGAAAATGAATTTTTTGACAAAGTTCATCAAAAAATTTATGTTTCTGCTACCCCTGCTGAGTTTGAAAAACAGACTTCAGCGCAGCTTGTGGAACAAATTATTCGTCCGACAGGGCTTGTAGATCCTAAAATTTCGGTTCGACCTATTGAAACTCAGATTGACGATTTAATAAAAGAAATTGATTTAAGGGCTCAAAAAAATGAAAGGGTTTTGATTACAACGCTTACAAAGAAAATGGCAGAAGACTTGTGCGATTATTTTCTTCAACAGGGGGTTAGAGTCAGGTATTTGCACAGCGAAATTCAATCACTGGAGCGGGTGGAAATTTTAAGGGATTTGCGTCTTGGAGAGTTTGATGTTCTTATCGGGGTGAATTTATTAAGAGAAGGGCTTGATATTCCTGAGGTTTCGCTTGTTGCGATAATGGATGCGGACAAG
The DNA here is from genome assembly GCA_035354275.1 of Candidatus Gastranaerophilaceae bacterium. Classification (GTDB taxonomy): domain Bacteria; phylum Cyanobacteriota; class Vampirovibrionia; order Gastranaerophilales; family Gastranaerophilaceae; genus DAOQAU01. The sequence goes on along the minus strand of DAOQAU010000001.1, from coordinate 37,534 downwards.
GAAGGATTTTTACGCTCCCAAACAAGTCTTATCCAGACAATCGGCAGGGCTGCAAGAAATTCTTGCGGTGCTGTTATAATGTATGCCGACAAAATAACCGATTCAATGAAAAAGGCAATAGATGAGACTAACCGAAGAAGAGAAATTCAGCTTAATTACAATAAAAAATACGGGATTATTCCGCATACAATCAAAAAGCCCATAGAAAACAATTTGTTATCGCTGGTTGCAAGCTACAGAAACCTTGAAGATATTGTGGCAGAAGAAATGGTGGATTTGGGAATAAGCGAGAAAGAGTTACCAAAACTTATTGATAAACTTGAAAAGGACATGCACAAAGCTGCCAAAATTCTTGACTTTGAGCGTGCGGCACAAATCCGTGACCAGTTAAAAAAGCTACGTGAAATGGTTAAATGATTTTTTAAAAGTCCATTTTGTTTTTATCGTATCCCAATACTTCATATTGAAGCTGTGCCATATAGTGCCCTGTTACTGCGACATTAAATACAATAGCATAGGCAGCAAAGAAATAGAACAGAGGCCCAAATCCAAAAAGGACAAGAATAATATAGCCTATAAATACGTTTGTAGGGATGTTAATGAGTGTGAGCTGAAAAATAAAAAATATTATGGCTATGCTCAAATCGACAGATTTATTGAATAAAACTTTTAAATTATAAGAGTCTGCTATTTTTTCATTTTTTACAAACATTAAAAAAGAAGTAAGAGCAATTCCTATAACAATTAGCCAAATAACAATTTGAAAAGTTATATTGAACCAACCTATAACATTAACTTTGGGAATAACGTAGGTTGCAATTGATGCAGAAAGCCAGGTTATAGGGCCTATAGCAATAATTCCTTTAAGTGAGGCAAGAGCCAGTTTTAAAGGGTTTAAGAAAGGTAAAACTGTATCACCTTCGTTTAGAACCTCGCCGGTTACTTTAATTAAAAATCCAAACAGAAAGAATATTGTTATCCCCGCAAGCCAAAGTGCACCCGTGGGATTTTGCGGATTTTTAAGATATAAATCGTGAGCAAAATAAAGCGGAACAGCAAAGGTTAACAGTTTGAAAAAAGACATGTTATCGGTAAATGTTTCTCTAAATGAATCTATAATTGAAGCCATATATAACCCTCTCTTTTTTTAATGAAAAAATCATATCATAAAAATGTGATTAGGGCAATAATACCGTT
>DAOQAU010000001.1:0-36237 GCA_035354275.1 Candidatus Gastranaerophilaceae bacterium | reverse complement strand
TTTTTTTAATGAAAAAATCATATCATAAAAATGTGATTAGGGCAATAATACCGTTAAAACTGTTTTAAGAAGCGTTCGTCATTATTGAAAAATAGTCTTATATCATCGATTGCATATTTAAGCATTGCAAGTCTTTCAACACCCATTCCGAAGGCAAATCCCGTATAAATTTCAGGGTCGATACCGACATTTTTAAGCACATTTACATCCACCATTCCTGCACCTAAAATTTCAAGCCAACCTGTGTTAGAGCAGGTTTTGCAGCCTTTGCCGCCGCAGATTATGCACTGAACATCAATTTCTGCACTGGGTTCTGTAAATGGGAAAAAGCTGCTTCTGAATCTTGTTACACGGCTTGAGCCGAAGTAAAGTCTTATAAATTCGTTTAAAACCCCTTTTAAATCGGCAAAAGTTATGTCTTTATCGACATAAAGCCCTTCTATCTGGTGGAAAAGATTGTTTTTCCTGGCATTAACTGCTTCGCTTCTGTAAACTCTGCCCGGTGAGATTACCCTCAATGGAGGCTTTTTTACAGTCATTTCTCTGACTTGCGCGTTTGAAGTCTGGCTTCTTAAAATAACATTTGAAGCGATTTTTGTGTAAAAAGTATCCTGCATGTCGCGCGCAGGGTGATCGGGCGGAAAATTCAGCATATCAAAATTGAAATATTCGGTTTCGACTTCAGGAGAATTTTCACTTTGAACAAGAGAAAAGCCTAAAGTCTGCAATATTGAAACAATTTCGTTTGTGGTGGAAGTCAGCGGATGAACATTGCCTTTAGGGGTAAAATTGCCGGGCAAAGTTATGTCGATTTGTTCTTTTTTAAGCTGCTGTTCAAGTTCTTTTCTGTAAATTGTATTGAATTTTTCATCCAAAGCACTTTCTAACTCTTGTGCTATATCGTTTGCTAAAGCACCGATAATTCTCTTATCATCATCAGACAAGTCTTTAAGATTTTTTTTAATCGAATTAAGCTCGCCTTTTCTGCTCAGATATTTATTCTTGATTTCTTCAATGTCTTCGGTTGTCGAAGCTTTTTGAATATCTGATTTCGCATTTTTTAAAATTGTTTCTAAAGTCTCTTTCATTTTTCCTCGTTTCGGTGGGTTAGGGAACCCACCCTACTTTAATTTTTTTTGTTTTATATTGCAAAGCAACAAATTGAACTTATTTACTTATTTACCTATTCACGTTTTGCTTTTTATAGAAATTCGTTATTTACCCGTTCATATTCGATTGTGCTGAATTCGCCGTGGCCGGGAAAAACTTTTGTGTGACCATCAAGGGTGAAAAGTTTGTTTTCAATGTTTGCTTTGAGTTGGTCAAAGTTACCGCCGTAAAGGTCTGTTCTTCCCACACATTCTTTAAATAAAGTATCCCCCGAAAAAAGCATGTCGTCAATAAGGTAGCAAACGCTTCCTTGAGAGTGCCCCGGAGTGTGTATAACTTTTATTTCATGCCCGCCGAAATATATACTCTGATTATCTTCCACATAACCGTCTGTGTGCTGCGCCTCAGATTTACCAAAGCCAAAACTTGAAGAAATTTTATCGACATTTTCAAGCATGATTTCATCATTTTTGTGTATTAAAACTTTGCATCCGTATAACTTTTTAAACTCGTTTACCCCCAAAACATGGTCAAAATGCCCGTGGGTGAGCAAAATATATTTTAATTTTGCGCCAAGTTCTCTGATTGCTTCTTCAATTTGCGGATTTTTATCTGTGCAGTCTATTAGAATCGCTTCTTTTGATTTTTCATCAATAAGCAGATAATTATTTACTTCTAAAAACCCGACTGTAAAATGTTTTAAAATCATTATTTCACTATCTCAAAAATATCCCTGCAAGTTTTAAAAAGTTTTTGCGCATCTTTAAGTGCAATCATATTCGGTCCGTCACAAAGTGCCTTGTCAGGGTCCGGATGAACTTCAAAAAACAATCCGTCAGCTCCTGCTGCAACCGCAGCTTTTGCAAGTACGGGAACAAACCTTCTGTCGCCGCCCGAACATTCCTCGCCGACACCGGGAAGCTGAACACTGTGTGTCGCATCAAAAATTACGGGATAACCGAATTCTTGCATAATAGGAATTGAGCGAAAATCAGACACCAAGTTGTTGTATCCGAAGGTTGTACCGCGCTCGGTGAGCAAAACGTCGGCATTGCTCGAATCGGTAACTTTTTTAATCAAAGATTTCATCTGCTCGGGTGCTAAAAACTGACCTTTTTTAATGTTAACAATTTTGCCTGTTTTGGCAGCTGCAATCAACAAATCCGTCTGACGGCAAAGAAATGCCGGAATTTGGATTATATCGGCAACCTCGGCTGCGATTTTTGTCTCTGATTCTGTGTGAACATCAGTTACAATGGGCAGGTCAAATTCTTTTTTGATCTTGGAGAGCATTTCAAGTCCTTTTTCAATGCCCGGACCTCTGAAAGAATTTATTGAAGAGCGATTTGCTTTATCAAAAGAAGATTTGAAAATAAAATTCACATCCAAAACTTCTGTAATTTTTTTAAGACCTTCTGCGGTTTTATTTAAAATATCCATAGATTCAATAACGCAAGGACCTGCGATAATAGTTAATTTATTACCGCCGATTTCGAAATTTTTAAGTTTTATTTTTTTAACTTCAGTCATAGGATTATTATATCAGGAAAATAAATGAATAAATTATTTTGTGATAAAATTAATATAAAAATAATCTAAGAAGGGATTTTTAAATGGAGCAGGAATTAAAAGATAAATACGAGGTTGTAATTGGTTTAGAAGTGCACGCACAGCTTAAAACCAAGTCAAAGATTTTCGCACCCGACGGAACAGAATTCGGAAACGAACAAAATACCCAGATAAGTCCTATAACTTTAGGCATGCCGGGTGTTTTACCCGTTCTTAACAAAGAAGTCGTAAATATGGCAATATTAACAGGGCTTGCGCTTAACTGTCAAATTCCCAACCGCTGCAAATTTGACCGTAAACAGTATTTCTACCCGGACCTTCCCAAAGGTTATCAGATATCTCAATACGATGAGCCTATTTGCGTAAACGGTTCTGTTGAAATCGACGGCAAAAGAATAGGTATAACAAGGGCTCACCTTGAAGAAGACGCGGGCAAACTCGTACATGCCGGAGCAGACGGAATCCATGGTTCAAGCTATTCGCTTGTTGACCTGAACAGAGCAGGAACGCCTCTTTTAGAGATTGTATCAGAGCCTGATATGCGTTCAAGCGACGAGGCAAAGGCTTATGTCGAACATTTAAGAAATATTTTAAGATATATAGGCGTTTGTGATGGAAACCTTGAAGAAGGCTCCATGCGCTGCGATGCCAATATTTCTGTTATGCCCAAAGACTCAAAAGAATTCGGCACAAGAGCGGAAATCAAAAACGTAAACAGCTTCAGGGCACTTCAAAGAGCGATTGAATTTGAAATCGAAAGACAAATTGATATAGTAGAAAGCGGCGAAAAAGTTATTCAGGAAACACGCCTTTGGAATGACAACACAGGCGAAACAAAATCAATGAGAGGCAAAGAAGACGCCCACGATTACAGGTATTTTCCCGAGCCTGATTTGATGCCTCTTGAAATTTCGAAAGAGTGGGTAGAAGAAATAAGAGCAAAAATGCCCGAGCTTCCAAGTGCCAAAATAGAACGCTACATGGGACTGGGATTAAGTGAGTATGATGCTAAAGTCATTGTTGAGGAAATGGAAACAGCACTTTTCTTTGATGAGGTGATAAAACTCGGCGCAAATGTTAAAACTGCGGTAAACTTCTTAATGGGAGATATTGCAGCTCTGCTTAAAGAAGAAAAAATTAACATCAATCAAACAAAACTTACACCGCAAAACCTTGCCGAATTGGTCAATCTGATTGAAAAAGGCACAATTTCCAATAACATAGGAAAACAAATTATTCCGCAAATGCTAAAAGAAGGGACAAAAGCTTCCGAGATTATTGAAAAACAAGGGCTAAGCCAAATTTCAGATGAAGGGGCGATTAAGGAAATAGTCAAAAAAATTATAGAAGCAAATCCCGAGCAGGTTAGTGCATACAAGGCAGGAAAGGTTCAACTTTTGGGCTTTTTTGTGGGACAGGTTATGAAGGAAACACAAGGCAGGGCTAACCCGAAAACGGTTAATGAATTAATTAAAAGTTTACTTGAAAGTTAACAATTTGCAATATTTGACTAAATTTATTAAACTTTTATGATTGAATACCGATAGTCCCGTCAAATTATTTATTAATTGAGTTTAGCTTTAATTTCACAATTTTGTGAAGGAGATGTACATGGCAGATTTAAAACAGCAGAAATTTGATACCAGCATGGAAGCCGAAATTTTTGAACAGCCCGAAATTTTAAGGCAAATTTTGGAAAAATATATTGCCCCAAACGGTTATATTATTTTAAATATACCCACTAAAATTACCAAAATAGTCCTTGTTGCAAGCGGAACTTCTTATCACTGCGCAAGGCTTGCCGCAGAAATGTTTGGCGAAATTGCCGATATAGAAGCAAGAGCCATTTATTCAAGTGAATTTTTGCTCAAAAAAATAGTTCCACACGATAAAAATATTTTATACATTTTTATAACCCAATCGGGTGAAACAACAGATACGTTGAGTGCCCTAAACAAAGCAAAACAGCTGGGTGTGAAAACCATGTGCATTACCAACAAAGAAAATTCAACCGCATGGCAGACTGCAGATTACAGAATTAACTGTTACGCGGGTGAAGAAAAAAGTATCGCTTCAACAAAATCCTTGACCGCACAAATGCTTTGTCTTTATTTAATGGCACTTAAATACGCTCAAATTCACGAAGTTGATATAACCGAGCAGTTAGAAAAAGTTAAGACTTTACCTGAAATTTTGGAAAAAACTCTTGAATTAAGCCCTCAAATTAAAGCACTTGCAAGGTTTTTGTCAAAATACAGCAACATTTTGATAACCGCAGACGGAATTTCTTATGCGCTTGCAAAAGAAGCATGCTTAAAAATTAAAGAAACCTCTTATATTAACGTAATGTCGCATATTTTGGGTGAATTTATGCACGGGCATGTTGCCGTTTTAAACAACAAATGCGTGCTGGTTTATGTTTCCAACAAACCGATTTCTTATTCGACAATTAAACACATGGAAAAAATCAAAAGAGATTATAATCCGCCGATTTGCGTTATAGGAACATCAAGTGACAGGATTAATTCTGCTTTTAACGTTGATTTGGAAGTCGATGATGAAAATTTAAAGATATTTTCAATGGCGGTAATGGTACAGCTTCTTGCGCTTAAAATTGCACAAAAACTGGGGCGCAATGTGGACAAACCGAAAGGTCTGCAAAAAGTCGTTACAGAGGTTTAATTAAGTTTTAAATAAGGGGCACAAAAATTTTACAAATTTTTGTGCCCCTTATGCTATAATTTCTTTATGCCAAAGGTTGTTATTCTAGGTTATGGAGAAATGTTTATGAACCTTATTGCAGGGTGCTTAGATGCGCACTGCGATGTGGTAGGTGTTTTCAGATACGACAAAGTCCGCCACAAGGGGTTAGACGGTTTGATTCTGGATATTTTTAACCCGTCAAAAGAATTCAATTATATAAAAGGTCATAAGCTTTATGAAATTAAGGCAAAAAGTGCAAATAGTGTCGAGTTTAAAAAAGAAATCCTAAAACTCAACCCTGACATTGTTTTTGTTGCTACATGGGGCGAAAAGTTAAAAAAGAGCATTATTGATTTGCCAAAAATTGCTACAATAAACGTTCATCCTTCGCTTTTGCCAAAATACAGAGGACCAAATCCTTATCTGCAAGCCATAAAACATCTTGAGCAACAATCCGGAGTTACGTTTCATTTAATGGATAAAGATTTTGACACAGGTCCGATTTTGCTTCAAAAAACGGTTGAAATAACAGACAAAGACACAGGAAAAGAACTCAAAGAAAAGATTGCAGGGGCAACAAGGCAGGCGGTTACAGAGTTGATTAAGGAATTAGGCGAAGAAATAATTATTCCTGTTGTTCAGGATGAGAAAAAAGCAAGTTATTTTTCCGTTATCACAGAAGATGAAGTTATGCTCGATTTTTCAAAATCTGCAGAAGAACTAAGCGCGCAAATAAGGGCATTTCACCCATGGCATAAATGTTATTACGAGTATAAAAATCAGTTTTTTGTACCAAACCCTTATTGTTTGGAAATTTTGGAAAACAATACAAATTTTAACGAAGTCGGTTCAATCGTTGCAAAATCGCCTAAAAACAATCAAATAACGGTTTTATGCGGCGACGGAAAACTTCTCAAAATGAGCAGAGTAAGACTTTACGGCAAAATAAGAAAATTTTTCACTAATTTTTATATAAAATATTTAATCAAAAAAGGCGAAAAGGCTTAATATAATTCAGAAAACTGCAAAAAGTTAATTATCTCTATTGAAATTTCTTTTTGGACATCAGGCTGAGCTGCTTCGAAAAATTCAAAAGCTTCTGCTATTTTTTTATCCTGATCGTACCAACGTCTCAAAATGTAGTTAAAAGCATCATTTAAGGCGTTTGCGGGTCGGGTAACATTTCTTTGTTTTGCATAGTCAATTATAAAATCGGCACACCTGAGCTGCGTTTTTTCATTTGTGTTTCTTAATAAACTTATTGCCAAACTCACTGTGGGGTCGGCATCGTACCACCTTTTATGCATAACTTTACCTTTTCTTGGCTACTTTCTTAGAATAATTTATTTTCAACAAATTGTCAACCGCTATGTCAGATTTTTCAGCTTAAAAGCGAAACACTTATTCTGCCGTATTTTGCAGAAAGGTCGTCAATGTGATGCATTAAATAAACCCACGATTCCAAATCTTTTTGGTCAAGGTCTATAATCGCTCCCCAATCGCTTCTTGCATGGTGTGCTGCAATCATTCTTGCAACATCTTTAAAGCCTTGTGCCATGCAGATTGAAAATCCGTATTGAGAGTGGGTTACCCAGTCGTGCCTGAAATTTTCGTCGTAATCTATAATTCCGGTTTCGGTGTCGATTTTGTATTCAAATATTTTTCCTATGTCGTGCAAGATGCAAGCAGCATAAATTTTATTCTTATCGATTTTGATTTTAAACAGTTCCATATTAGCATCGGCAAACTTAAGACATTCGACTATGTGAACAAGCAATCCGCCCATATAGTTGTGGTGCATAAGTTTTGCGGCAGGTGCTATTTTAATTTCTTTTTCATGCTCTTTAAAATAATCAATAATAAAATTTTTAAGCTTTTCGTCAGAAATTTTGTTTACATATTCTAAAATTTCACTGTAAAGAGAATTTCTTTCGCTCTCGTCAATGCCGAGTTTTGCTTCTTTTACAAGCTCAAGTGCCGATACAAGGCAGTTGTTGAACTTTTCGTTATAAGTGGCAGAGACAATTTTTACCAAATTTCCTGTCCTGAAAAGTTTGCTGTCAATACGGTTAAGGGTTTCTTCCCACAAAATGCAATTTAAAAGGGTTTCATTTTGGGTATTTTTAAGCTGAAGTTTGCCCATTTTTGTACCGGATTTTGTATCTCCGATTGAAAATATTACCACTTCATATATTGTTTCATTGTCAAACATTTTCTGCCTCAGTTCTTTTCTCTATCAATAATTTTGTTTTCACTGCCCCATGAAAAGTTTGTGCGGATTGTTTTTCCGACCTTTTCTATCTGGTGTTCTTCGATTTGTTTTCTCAATTTGTCGAAATTTTTACTTCCCGAATTTATCTCGTCAATAAATTCTTTTGCAAAAGTACCGTTTTGGATTTCTTTGAGAATTTTTTTCATTTCGGTTTTTGTATTGTCGTTAATGACTCTCGGTCCTCTTGTAAGATCACCGTATTCTGCTGTGTTTGAAATCGAATAGTGCATATCTGTTAAGCCGCCCTGATTAATTAAATCAACGATAAGTTTTAGTTCATGAAGCACTTCAAAGTAAGCCATATAAGGAGAATAACCTGCTTCGACAAGTGTTTCAAATCCTGCTTTGATAAGCGCGGAACACCCACCGCACAAAACCGCCTGTTCGCCGAAAAGGTCTGTTTCGGTTTCTTCTCTAAAAGTGGTTTCAATAATTCCCGCCCTGCCCGAGCCTATTGCTTTAGCGTAGGCAAGTGCCATTTCTTTTGAATCACCCGAATAATCTTGATAAACAGCAACCAAGGCAGGAACACCTTTTTCCTTTAAAAATTCACTTCTAAGTGCGTGCCCCGGGCTTTTTGGTGCTACCATAATCACATTTACATCCTTTGGTGCAACAATTTTTCCGAAATGAACGTTAAACCCGTGCGAGAACATCAAGTATTGCCCCGTCCTGAGATAAGGTGCGATTTTTTCTTTATAAAGTTTTGCCTGAATTTCATCGGGTACAAGAATTTGTATTATATCCGCCCATTTTACGGCGTCTTCAACTTCCATTATCTCAAATTTTTCGGCAAGAGCTTTTTTATAAGAAACCCCGTCTTTTCTTAATCCCAAAATGACATTACAGCCAAAATCCCTCAAATTTTGCGACTGGCCGTAGCCTTGTGAGCCGTAGCCGATAATTGTTATTTTTTTGTCTTTTATAATTTTTTCGTCAATGTCTTTGTCTTTGTATATTTTTAATTCCTGCATCTTAATCCCCTATATTTTAAAAACATAGCTTTCAAGCTCTGCCACTTTTTCTTCCAGCTCAAAATTTATCGCGTTGATTTTTGATTTTACAAGTTTTGAATTGTTAAGAGAAAATATTCCAAAAAGCGAAGCAGGGTTGACATTCGACATAAAACACTCTTTAAAATCATCAATCAAATTAAAATATTTTAAATCTATTACTTTTTTAATTGAGCTCAAATCCATATACAAAAGTCCCAACCCACTTTGTGCCTGCTTTATTTTATTTGATTCAACATCATTTTTGATTTTTTTTACGTGTTTTAAGATTCTTTCATATTGTTTTAAAATTTCTCTTTTTTTCTTTCTCAAATCAACTTCAAAATAGTCAACAGTCTGTTTGTAGCCTATATCCATGAGTTCTTCGCGTTTTTCTTTGGGCTGGTTGAAATCCACAACCACAACAGCACCTGTGTTTACTTTTATATAATCAAATTTGTCTTTGTTTCCGTAGGTATCAATGATAAAATCTGTCGCAAGCGAGGTTACGCAGCTGTAAATTGTGTTAATAAAATTTATCGCGTTGCTTCCTTTGCCTTCATAATCGCCTTCCAGTCTGAATTCCAAAACCCTTTGATCATCGGGACAAAGATTTTTTGACAATCTCCATAAAGGCCAGCTTTTTTGAAGGTCGCCGTCAACTAAAAGACTGTCTTGATAGACAATTGGCTTCATTAAACCCGGCATTGTAGAAGAAATCCTGATTGCATAGGCGATTTCAACATCGGGTGTTTCGAATTTGGAAAATTCTTTATATTTAAAATTGGTCAAATCCGTTGTAATTATAACCACGTTTTTATCTAAATCTTTAAACGTTACGGGAGGATTTTCGCCTTTTTTGTAGCGTTCGCCGTAGAATTTCTGCTCAATTAAATCACGCAGCCAGTCAAGAAAAATTTCACCTTTGCTTATGGCAAAATCTTTTCCAAACCCGAAGTGAATATCTCTGAAAAGTTCATAATTTGTGTGCATGAAAATATCTTTAAGTTCATCGGCTTTATATCCTGTTGCCCAAAGCCCTGCAAAAATAGCCCCGACAGATGAGCCTGCTATCGTGTCGGCGCAAATTCCTATTTCTTCCAACGCCCTTATTGTACCGACGTAAGAAACGCCTCTTATGGCACCGCCGCCGAATATACAAGTGTATTTTAAAGAATTATTCTCTCTGCTCATAACTTGATTTTACCATAAAAGAAGTTTTTATTTTTTGAAATTGATATTTGTGTCAAAAAGTGTTTTTTTATAATATTTTCTATCATTTGAAGGAAGTTTATAATTTTTCTTTAAATCTTTTTTATTTAAAAACACTCCATAAAATATTCCTTCATAGGCGAGTTTCCAATTTTTGTGTTTTAAAAGGTTTTTATAAACCGGATAATTTTTTTCGATTATCATAATATCGGGCGGAAATTTTTTCATAAGCTTTGTATTATCGACTTTCGAATAATAAAATTCGTTCATAACAGGAAGCATGTAATTGTAATAAACCTCCTCGTAGCGCCCGTCCATAAAGATTTTTATGTTCGGATAAAGCTTGTAGGCAGCATAGCTTCCCTGCCCGAAATTTAAGAACAAATTTCCTTTTATATTATTTATTTTTAAAAATTCAATTTCTTTGTAAGCAAATTTGTCGCTTTTTAAAATTATTCCTAAATTATTTGTGTGTATTGTTGCGATTGAACAAATTATGATAAAACAGTAAATTGCAAATTCTTTTTTTACTATAAATTTTTCTCCGAAAAATTCCGCAGGAATTTTTAATTTTTGTTTTATAAATTTAATAATATTGTCTAAAAGCGTGTAAAAATCATCATACAAAAAACAAGTGGCAGAAATTACAAAAAACGGAATCATTTTTATGTGAATTATTGCCTGATATAAAGTTACAGAAAGTATTAGAAATTTTGTTTTGTCGATATTTTTGTAAGAAAAATTTTTTACAGACGAAATAAGATAAGTCAAAATCATGGTAAGAGAAAACAGTTTAAAAATTAAAAAATTGTGGATGTGGATTTTGTGAAAAAGCCCCCACCATTCCATAATATCAGGTCTTTTCATTGTAACAGCATCGATTAAAAAATTAAGATATGAAAAGCCCCAGGGATTAATTACCAAAACCAAAATTGTCGGAATAAGTGTAAAAATGTATTTTTTAAACATTTTTTTGTTTAAAAATTCACCCAAAATATAGAGACAAATTAAACCGATACCAGAAACGCAGCCGCCATGAAGGTTGTTCCAGATTATCATAATAAACGGTAAAAGCCAAAGCGGTCTGTTTTGCCCCTTTCTTGCAAGCTCCAGAATATAAATGAACAGCGCAAAAAATATGAACGAAAACATCTGACACCTTATAGGCTCCATAACATTTATAGCTATTGCAAGAAAAGCAAAAAGGTAAAATATAAAATTATATGCTGTTGTAACTTTTACCCCTCTTAAATTTACGATTTTTGTAATTATAAAAAACAGGATAAATATTAAAACGGCATTCAAAACAATAAGCCCTGCTGTAGGGAAAAAGTGTTGGACAAGATAAAATATAACTCCGCTGCCCCACTCATGATCAAACCAAGTGTGGGTTGGGGTATAAGACAAAAAATCTTGTTTTAAGACATGCCCGCCCTGTACAAAGCCCATTCCTGCAATAAGTCTTGCCCAAAGGTCGTAATCGTAGCCGCCTGCGCCTGTGCAATAGGCAAGAATGAACAAGAAAAAAATCAGATAAAAAACAATCGGTTTAACCTTTTCCATAAATTTATTTTAGCTTAAATTCTTACTTTTGCAAATAAATATGCAGAAAGGTTAACTGTGAGAAGTGGACTTGGCTTATAGTCTTTTAGCTTTTTAGCTACTCACCCTTTATCCATTCATCCTATAAACTAACTTCACGTCTTTGCGAAGGGTAAATGAGATTTTAACTTTTTGTCTATCCGTTCACGTCTTTGCGAGACGAGAGTTATCGGCTTTGACAATTATTATCCACCGAAGCAATCTCTTGCAAGTCTTGAGGATGCGAATGAGATTGCTTCGTTCCTTCAATTATAGTAAAGTTTTGCAAACTCATGTCTCGCAATGACGTGAGTGTGGTACAAAAAGCGAAAATGCATTTACCCCCTTGCAATGACGTGTTTAGTAATCCATCTTCCAGTTATCATTTAGAATCTTAGCAAAACAGCCGACCCCGTAAGTGCTTTTTAAGCAACCCGTGCCCTCTCCATTATCAAAAAAATAGTCTCGAGCCTCTTTTGGAGAGTTATGACCAAAACAAAGTAATCCTGAAGAATTAGGTACTCCTTTTCTACATTCTGGAGAAACGAATGAATCTATAGACCCATCATGGTAATACGAAAAACTAAAAAGATCTCTGCCTGCTACATTTGGTGGATTTAGTCCGTTTATATCAACAAAAAAATCTCCCGGCATAGAAGGAGATGCAATCTGACTAGTGCAAATACTTGCACCGCTTGCAATAATGACACTATAACTGCAAGTGATGCCACTGAAATTATTTTCATCAATTGTCTTATAATTATTCGCAAAACATTCATACCCAGTTCCGCAATCTTTGATTACCTTGAAGTATTTTTTAAAGAAATTATCCCCTAATCCTTGAATAAACTCGTCATAATCAGATACTTCATCAAAAGTCAAAGTATTTGAAGCTGACAATTTATTAACTCCCTCATCTGCCATTAAAAGTTTTATTGCTTGCGAAATCTCTGAATAAACTTTTTTAAGTTGCGTTACATATTGTGTTTTTTGATAATACGCATATAAATTCGGCACCGTAAGTGCTGCAACCACACCGATTATCGTCAAAGTTATCAAAACCTCTGCAAGAGTAAAGCCTGTATAACCCTGAGACATTGTTGACACTTTTGTATTTTTAGTAAATTTTATCACTCAGTAAAAAATCCTCAAATTAATTTATTAATTAAATAATAGCACAATAATAATGTAAAAAAGGAGTTTCGGGCTACTTTTTTACATTATTATTATTATTATTATTATTATTATTATTATTATTATTATTGCGTTTGCGCTATATTTAAATTATTAAGCCAAATTATTAATTAGCGAAATTTGGCTAAAAGGCTGAGCATATTAAAGGTTTATTTTTCATTTTAGTCCGTAGCGAAGAATCTCTTTTATAAGCATATTCCAGTTATTGTCTTTTGATTTAACAGAATGACACATTTTTAAAAACATGTTATACTTAACTTGTTATATTGATTTTTTGGGGAAATATGTCTGCTGTTGAAGAAATAGAAGAATTACAGGAAATTTTAAAGTCTGATTCGTCAAATTATCAGGCAAGGCGTAGGCTTGCAGTTTTGCTGCTTGACAACGGATTTAACGAGGAAGCACTTAAACAGTTTTTGTTCTTGTCGGGAGTTTTCCCCACAGATGCGGGGCTTTTTTACAATTTGGGAATTGTTTTTGAAAAATTAAAAAAACTTGATAATGCAATACATTACTATAAAAAAGCAACAGAAATATCGCCCGATGAAACTGATTTTTACTACAATTTGGGGCTTGTTTACATTGACAAGCAGGAATACGATAAGGCAATCGAGTGCTTCAAAAAAGTCCTTACAAAAGACAAAGACGATTCAAACAGCTATTTTAATCTTGGGCTTTGTTTTTTTAAACAGGGCAAATACGAACCTGCGGCAAAATGTTTTAACAAAGCACTTGAATACAATCCTTGCGATGTTTTTGCATACTTTTATTTGGGATACATTCATAAAAACAAAGGGGAAACCGAAGAGGCAAAAGAAAAATACTACAAAGTTATTGAAGTCTGCCCGGAATACAGTTGGGCATATTTTAATATTGCTTCTATTGCCTTTGAAGAAGGCGAAATGGAGCTTGCAGTCGAAAATTTGCAAAAAACCCTTGAGCTTAATCCTTTAGACATTGAAGCCTATAAAATATATTCAAAAATTTTGATTAAATCCGGTGAAATACAAGAGGCGCAAAAATTGATTGAGCATGCGATAACGGAGAATCCTGATAAAGCTGATTTATATTATGTTTTGGCTCAAATATACAAGCTTCAGGGAAACAACGAGGATTATGTCAAAGCTCTTAAACATGCTCTTAAACAGTATAAAACGCTTTCATTTTCGCCCAAAGCCGTTAAACAGGAATTAGATAAAATCGAGGTAAAATAATGCTTTTAGGAATAAATATTGATCACATAGCAACGCTGAGAAACGCAAGAGGCGGTTTTGAACCGGATTTGATAGAATGTGCGCTTATTTGTGAAAAGTGCGGAGTTGACGGCATTACTGTACATTTGCGAGAAGACCGCAGACATATAAAAGACGCAGATGTTCGGGCGTTGAAAAAAGTTTTGAAAACACGCATGAACCTTGAAATGGCGATGACAGACGAGATGCAAAAAATAGCGCTTGAATTAAAACCTTCCGCCTGCTGTATAGTGCCGGAAAAAAGACAGGAAGTTACAACAGAAGGCGGGTTGGACGTTTTTTCCCAACTTGAGCGCGCAAAAAAATTCGTAAAACCTTTAAATGATGCAGGAATTGCCGTAAGCCTTTTTATTAACCCCGACGAAAAACAGGTTCAAGCAGCCTTTGAAACAGGAGCGGAATTTATCGAACTCCACACGGGGGCTTATTCTGAAGCCTTCGAAAGAGAGAATGAGGAAGAAGAGTTTTTAAAACTTAAAAATTCCGCCTCATTAGCGCAATCTTTGGGGTTAAAAGTTAATGCAGGTCACGGGCTTAATTACAAAAATGTTCACAGAATGAAGGAAATCCCAAACCTTGTTGAGTTGAATATAGGACACAGCATTATTTCAAGGGCGATTTATGTGGGGTTAGAAAAAGCAGTCAAAGAAATGAAAGAGTTGGTTGAATAAATGAAATCAAGAGAAAAAATTGTAAAACAAATGCAGGAGGTAGTCGAGCAAATGCGGCTTGACGATATTCAAGAAAATCCTGATATTGTAAATGATTTTTTTGACTGCGATTGTTGCGGAAAGTTCAAGTGTCTTGCTGGTTCAATCCAATACGGGGATTACAGGCTTTGTAACGATTGCGTGCTTTATGCGGAATTAGGATTTGAGCTTAAAACAATAAAAACAGTTGATGATTTAATTGAGGCAATGGAAGACAAAAAGCTTGAAGAAATTTGTGAATTTATTCGTCAGGATACGCTTGCGCAAAATAATTAAAATAGTAAATTAATAATATTTTGGCAATGTATATAAATAAAGCCCATTAAAATATTGTTTTTTTTATGTTTTTTACCTGGCTACCTCTTATTTTGTCTCATTTCTTTTCTTTTTTTGTCGCGATTTCTCACAACGTGAGGCCATTTTGCACGAAATCACAGATTTCGGCAAAAGTAGGCAAAAAGAAAAGAAACCAGACGGTAGTCACTCTTCGTGACGCCATTTTGCACTGAAACAAGTTTCAGGCAAAAGAAGGCAAGAAAAGAAAAAAACCGCGAACAAAATGCCAAAGCGTCAGGGCTACGCCCCGAACCCCCTTAAGCATTTACCCCCGACCGTATCGGAGTGAGCAATTATTACTTAACGAAACAACGGCAAAGCGAGTGTGTTTGAGTGCCGAAGGCACGAGTTCGCGAGCTTGGGTTGAGTTTAGTAATAGTTAGCGAACGAAGATCCGTGTCGTGGCTTTTTGCGGTACTTTTTGCCACCAAAAAGTACCGAAAGAAAAATATAAAAGAGAAAATAACTACAATGAATACAAAAAGTGTTTCTACCACAATGTAAAATTTCATCTAAACGTATAGTTTTTTGTATTGAAAATCTGCTATAATA
Source organism: Candidatus Gastranaerophilaceae bacterium (assembly GCA_035354275.1). GTDB lineage: Bacteria > Cyanobacteriota > Vampirovibrionia > Gastranaerophilales > Gastranaerophilaceae > DAOQAU01. The sequence continues at coordinate 20,753 of DAOQAU010000001.1, read as the reverse complement.
TTTGTGAAGGATAGAATATGAAACTGGTTTCAACAGAAGAGATAATAAATTATAAAATATTGCCATTCAATATTTATTCAGAGTTTGGCGAAAAATTATTTTCTGCCGGAGAGGTTTTAACTCCCGGGAAACTCCTGCAATTAAGGCATATGACTGTTCTTTACAGAGACGATGAAATTCAGGCTGTTCCTGCAGAAGCCAGAGTTGTTGAGGCAAAGCCTGTAGAAAAAGAGGTTAAGCCGGAAAAACCAAAGGTTGTTGTCGAAGTTTTTGACATGAATCCTTCAAGTAAAATTACAAAAACAAAACTTTCTGTTGATGACATAGATATTATGAGTTACAAAGGACCTGTTAATAAGCGTGCAAAAATAGACCCTCAAACCCAGATTAAGATTAAGGCGTTTTACAACAATATTCTTGAAATGATGGAAGAAAAGCCTCCGTTGGAAATGCTTGGAATGTTTGCAAATGTTCGTGACAAAATAATTCAGGATATTATATTTGAAAATAACGATGTATTTTTGTTTTCCCAGCTTAAATTATTGGGTGAATACAAAAAATGCCATGCTCTTAATACTGCGATTCTATCCGGAGCAGTGGCAAAAAAAATGGGACTTAATGAGGATTTGATAAATGATGTAGTGCTTGCAGGGCTTTTGCACGACATAGGAAAAACAAAAATTCCTCAAGATTTGCTTTTAAAAAGCAATCTTTCAAGTTATGAGCACAAAGCTATTCAAAATCATACCAGAATAGGTTATAAAATAATTAAACATGAAATGGATTTACCCGAAAATATTGCCAGAGTGGCACTTGAACACCATGAAAACAATGACGGTTCGGGGTATCCTATAGGAAAATCAGGGGACAGCATAAATGTTGAGGCTCAAATAGTAAATGTTTGTAACTGTTTTGACAATATAACTTCAAACAGAACCGAATATAATATAAAAAATACAAAAGAAGCACTTCGAATTATGCTTCAGCTTGGTACAAGAAAGTTCTCTGCAGAAGCACTTTATACATTTATCCACATGTTCAGCTACAACGATACTGTGAATTTTGAAGAAATGTTGTTGTAATCAAATCCAGTAAATAAAAAGCATCCCTAAAGTACAAACCGCAAAAAGAATGATGAAAATCGCGATTATTTTTGCAAAAGAATCAGGGGTGTTAATTTCTTCTTGAATATCTATTCTTCTCATAATTTGCTTTGAAAAGTCTGTTTTTGAGTGGTTTTTTATTCTTTCAAAAGAATTGTGAAGAGTTTTTTCAAATTCATAGAGATTTTCTATTTCAAGCCTTGCTTTAGGGTTTGAAATTACATATTTTTTAATTTTGATATTTTCTTCATCTGAAAGTTCATTGTCTATGTATGCGGATAAATTTGTTCTGAATTCGTTGTATTGAGGTGATTCTGAAGCTTCTTTTTCCTGAGATTCTACTGTCGCTACTTTCTCATGGACTTCTTTTAAGCTTTCTACCATTTTTTTAAGAGTTTCAAATTTTGCCCTGCACGTCGGGCAGATATCAAGGTGAGCTTTGACAAACTGTTTAAGCTGCTGGTTAAGTCTGTCGTCAAGATAAAAAGATAAAAGCGCGCTTACCTGTGTACAGGTGAGGTTTATAGTCATAGTTTACTCCTTTATATATAATGTTTGAGTCCGTCTTGTAGTTTTTCTCTTGCCCTTGCGATTCTTGATTTAACTGTTCCGACATTGGTGTTTGTTGCGTTTGCTATTTCTTCGTAAGTCAAGCCCTGAAGTTCTCTTAGGATAATCGCAATTCTGAAATGGTCGGGCAGATTTTGTATTTCTTCTTTTATAAGTCTGTCTAATTCCGATGACATAATTTTTTCCATAGGACGATGCTTTGTATCCGGGATTTGTGTGTGATATGGGTTTTCGTTTTCATCGTTGTCTATTGAAATGGTTTCGGGTCTGCGGGTTGATTTTCGCAGGTCGTCGTAAAAAAGGTTTGTTACGATTTGATTTAGCCAACTTTTAAAGGTTTTGGGGTTTTTAAGATTTGAAATTCCCCTTGCCATTCTCAAAAGAGCTTCTTGGGTTAAATCTGCAATGTTTTCTCTTTTTTTGCTGAGATAGGAAAAAGCTGCAAAAATATTTTTTTGTTCACGTTTGATTAATTCTTCAAGTGCCCTGTAATCGCTTTTTTGGGAAAGCATAACAAGTTCTTCCATAGGAATTTTTTTATAAGGCAATTTCCCAAGCATCACTTTCCTTTCTGGTTAAACTTTTTTACAAAGACTCAAAGGTATTTTTAAAAATTTTAATTAAATCTTGTGGAATTTTGCTCACTCTTTGTTATATAATCAGTTAGGGGATTTATTAAAAGGAAGATTATATTGAAAAGAATAATCGATGCAAATTTAAACAGAGCCGCAGAAGCTTCAAGGATTTTGGAAGAAATTGCACGTTTTTTGCTCGATGATTTCGACTTGTCCGAAAAATTAAAAAACATAAGACATAAAATTTGTGCTTTTCAGCAAGAAGATTACGACAAATGCCTTAAATCAAGAGACACTCAAAATGACGTCGGGGTTGATATTTCAAATCCCACCAAAAGAACCGATGTTGAAAATATTTTTAAGGCAAATATAAAAAGGCTTCAGCAGGCATTAAGAACCCTTGCGGAATATTCCGGACAAAGCTCTGATAACGTAAAAGTTTTTGAAAAATTAAGATATACATCCTACACTTTGGAAAAAATTATGTGGGAAAAATTAAAGGAAAATTTTAGTTCGATTAAGCTTTCGGATAAACGTTTGTATCTGGTGACAAATTCGGACAAATTTGAAACGCAAGACGAATTTTTGGATGCGGTTGCATCAGCACTTGAAGGCGGAGTTGAGATTGTTCAGCTGAGAGAAAAAACAATGAGCGCAAAAAACCTAATAGAGCTGGGCAAAAAAGTTAAACAGCTTTGCGCGCAGTATGGTGCAATTTTTATTGTAAATGACAGGGTTGATATTGCAATGATTTTGGAAGCTGACGGGGTACATTTGGGTCAAGATGATTTGGATGTAAAATCGGCAAGAGCGTTGATAGGGGAAGGTATGATTATAGGTGTGTCCACCCATGCGCCCGAGCAGGCCCTTAAAGCAGTTGAAGAGGGCGCGGACTATATCGGTGTCGGGCCTGTTTTTGAAACCCCCACAAAGCAAGGCAGAAAAGCCGTCGGGCTTGATTATGTTAAATGGGCGGCTGAAAATATTGAAATTCCTTTCTTTGCAATCGGAGGAATTGACGGGGCAAATGTTGATAAGGTTCTAGGTGTCGGCGCAAAAAGAATTGCTGTTGTAAGAGCAATAATAAATGCTAAATCCCCCCAAAAATCGGCAGAAGAATTTTTAAGTGTTCTTGGCGGTAAAATTTTGAATAAAATTTAGCGCTTCTTCTTTTGTTTGAATTTCGCCTGAAAGCTGGGATTCGTGAAGCTTTTTGATAATTTCACCCAGTTCTTTTGAAGGTTTTATGTTTAAAATTTCCATTATCTCATCACCTGAGAGCAATTTCGGTAAAGGTTTAAGCTCGTCTTTTATTTTTAAATAAAACTCCAAAAGCAAATTTAAATCCGATATATTTTTGTTTACTATTTCATCTGTTATTTCAACGCCTCTTGCAGAGTACCTGTCTGCCATCGCAAGAATAATAATATCAATCACATTCTCTTTCATTTTTCTGATTAAGCGCATGTAAAGTTTTTCGTTTATTTCAGGGTTTTTAATCACATGAGAAGGATATATATGCAGTTTAATCATCTTTGAAATATAGTCAATCTGTTTTTTGGAAAACTTATTTTTTTTCAAAAATTCAATAGCCATTTTTGAGCCTAAATCGTCGTGCTTAATAAACCTGTGTCTGCCCGTTTCCTCTTCGATTGTCCAGGTTTCAAATTTTCCTATATCGTGCAAAAACCCCGCAAATTTTAAATGAGCAAGTCTTGAAGCTCCGCCAAAGTCGTGTTTTTCAAGATGTAATTTAACCTCATTTGAACTTTCTTCGTAAATTCTTTGGATTTGTTTTACCGTTTCTATCGAGTGGTCAAAAAGGTTCAAATGGTGGTGAGAATTGGGCGGAACTTTCTTTAAATCTTTTATTATAGGTAAAATTTCTTCCAAAAGCCCCGATTTATCCATTTCAAAAAGAATTTGGCTGCTAAATCTTCCTTCAAAAAGCTTTAAAAGTTCATAATTTATACGCTCAACGGCAGGCTTTTGTATTTTGGCAGCATGGCGTGTGATAATTTTTTGAAGCCCGTCATCAATTTTAAATCCTAAAACAGCCCCAAATCTATAGGCGCGAAGCAATCTTAGGGGATCATCAACAAAATTCTGCTCTGATATATGTTTAATTTTTTTATTTTCTAAATCCTTAACGCCGCCTGTAATATCAATTATTTCAAATGTTTTTAAATTTATTGCAACAGAATTTATCGTCAAATCTCTGCGTTTTAAATCGTCTTCAATAGAGTTTCCGATAATATTTGCAATGTCTATGTAATTAATTTTATCTTTTAAAACAAGCCTGTAAATTTTATTTTCTTCATCCAAGGGAACAAATGTTGCGTCAAGGCTTTTTGCAAGATTTTTTGCAAAATCTTTTGCGTTAATTTTATCTATTACAATGTCTTTGTCAAAATTTTCCAACCCGAGATAAAAATCTCTTATAGTGCCGCCCACAAGGTAAACTTGCGCAGCTTTACAATGTGTTTTAATTTTTTTTATAATTTTGTCTTTTTTAATTTTCTCAATTACTGTATTCATAAATTATGTTTCCAAGTGCCACGAATGCGGCGGTTTCTGCTTTTAAAATTAAATTACCCAAAGAAAGCATAGGAATTTTGTTTTGTTTAAAAAATTCAAGTTCGTCTTGAGAAAATCCGCCTTCAGGTCCTATTATAACAAGAATTTTTTCACTTTTTTTTATCGGGTTTTTTCTCAAATACTCTTTTAAATTGTAACACGCTTTTCTTTCAACAAACGCAAAAATCCTGTCAAAGCTGCCTTTTTCAAAAAGAGTTTGTATGGTTGCATGTTCAAAACAAGTGGGAACATCAGCCCTTTCGCACTGCTTTGAAGCCTCTGCCATGGTCTTTTGCCATTTTGGAATTTTCTTGTTTATTACTTCTTTATTCAGTGCGCAGTTATCCGTTAAAATCGGATATAACCCCGCTACTCCAAGCTCTGTTGCTTTTTCTACAATTAGACTTTGAGCATCGCTTCGAAGGGGGCTTTGTGCGAGGTAGAGCGCAAAATCCAATTTACGATTGGATTTCGCGCTTTTTGTTATTTTAACTTCAATCAATTTTGAAGTTATTTTCTGCACAATCCCTTCGTGTTGAATTTGTTTTTCGTCAATAAACAAAAGCTTTTCGCCGATTTTCGCTCTGAGAGATTTTGCGATATGTTTATAATTATTTTCGTCAGAAATCGTTAAAATTCCTTCTGTTATTGAATCTGAGCTTATGAAAAAATGCGGCAAAACAATTCCTTTCTACTTTAAACGGTGGATATTTTATACTTTAGTATGATACACGCAAAAACTTTATATAGCAAGCTTTTTAGGTAATTTTGTATTAAAAAAATACAAAAAACTATACTAAAGTTTGATTTGTATAAAATCGATATTTGCATTGTGGTAAAAAATAGGAGAGAAAAATCATGGCAGTAACAATTAACACAAACGTATCTTCATTAGTTGCTCAGAACAACTTATCTAAGAATACGGAAGCTTATCAAAAAGCAATGGAACAGATTTCTTCAGGATTGAGAATCAACCGCGCAAGCGATGACGCAGCAGGTTTATCAATTTCTGAAAGTATTAAAACACAACTTAACGGTAACAGTAAAGCTATTTCTAACATAGCAAACGGTCAAAACCTTCTAAACGTTGCAGAAGGCGGCGAAATTACAGTTACAAACCACCTTCAAAGGATTCGCGAACTGTGCGTTCAGGCGGCAAACGAAACTTATACGGCATCAGATAAAAATAACATTTTGCAAGAGATTAAGCAACGTCTTAAAGACATTAACAACATATCAGAATCTACTACCTTTAACGGGGTTAAACTTTTAGACGGCTCAAAAACATCTTTGTCTTTACAAATCGGTGCAAATTCAGATGAAGCTACAAACGCTTTAGACATAGGCCCTGCACTGGCAGATGTTCACATATCTGTCTTGGGTAACCCTGTAGGTAACGTAGATGATCCTAAAGGTATTATAATTCCGGATTCCACTACAGGAGAAACTTGGAGCACTTCGGATATCAGAGATTATATGGACAGACTTGATACGGCAATAACTTCATTAAGCTCAAAAAGAGCTCTCTTAGGTGCATACGGTAACAGATTGGCAGCAACTTCAAGCAACTTGACTGTTATGAACCAAAACTTGTCTGAAACCAATTCAAGGATATTGGATGCTGATATTGCATCAACAAGTTCGGACTTAGTCAAATACCAGATACTGCAACAAACATCAGCAAGTATCCTGACTCAAGCTAACCAGCTTCCTTCAATCGCTCTTAAACTTCTACAATAAAGACTTCAAAGTCGAGATTCTCTCCGCGCCGGCTCTTTTTAAGAGCCGGCGTTTTCTCTTTGAAGCGGAGTAAGGTAAACGTATTTTCCAATTAATTCTCAACCACCCGCGTCGTTGCGAGAAGTGCCTTGGCACGACGAAGCAATCCAAAAATTCTTTTATTTTAGATTGCTTCGTCGAAACTTTGTTTCTCCTCGCAAAGACATAACAAAACAACGGCACCGGACTGAAAGTCCGGCGCCCGTCTTCACTATTCACCACACACTAATTATTTTCAACTTGCATTTTTTTCTTTAAAGTCCTTGCCGCCCACAATCTTCAAATGTCTTTGTTCGCCTTCTCCCACACTTTGGCTGGCTAGGTTGTGTTGTTCGACCAGTTCGTGCTGAAGCTTTCTTATCTGCTGATTTTGAGGCTGAAGTTCAATGTGTTCTTCACCTTCAAGTATTTTTGCTATCGCAGCTTTGGCTTCATCTAAAGCTCTTTCTGCTTCGTCATAGTAGCCTTGAAGCGTTTCTGAAGTGTCCTGTTGAATTCCAAGGGCCTCTTTTATCACTTTTTGAATTTGTGCCATAGAGTTTGTTTTTACGTAAAAGACCTGTATTCTGTAATCGTTTGCCGTGCTTAAAACTTTAGCCCCGCCCTTTGCAAAATTCTTGTGGGCAAGCACTATATCTGCATCTTCTACGTTTCTTGTAATTTCCGCGTTAAGGTCAAGTCTTTCAATAACTTTTTCGACTATACTTCTTGAAACCGCATAGATATAAATTTTCTTGAAATTTTTAACTTCTTTTACGTAATTTTGTCTTGAAAAACTGAATTTTAAGCTGTCTTCAGCGTGCGGAAGGGCTTTTTGTTCAAGCTGTGAAATTTTATTTGAAACTGTTTCAGTGGTTTTTTCGCTGTAATTTTGGTCAACTTTTCTTATTTCGGGTCTTATCGGCCAGCCGCGCAAAATGTAGTCAACGGCTTCGGCGGCATCTTTGTAAACCGCTAAAGTGTTTCTGTCTATTATTTCGATTACTATATCAAAAGTGGGCTGTTTTTCTCTTTCGAGAACTGTTTTTTGGCTACCCCTGCGTTTTGCCTCATCATCTCCCAGTGTTACAGATTGGATTGAGCCTACCAAATCCGATAAAGTTGGGTTTTTAATAAGATTTTCCAAGCTGTTTCCGTGTGCGGTTGCAATGAGCATAACCCCGCGCTCTGCAATGGTTCTTGCAGCTTGAGCCTCTGCTTCTGTTCCGATTTCATCAACTACAATTACTTCAGGTGTGTGGTTTTCAACAGCTTCTATCATAATGTCTTTTTGGTATTCCGGCTGTCTTACCTGCATTCTGCGGGCTTTTCCTATCGCCGGGTGAGGATAATCTCCGTCACCTGCAATTTCGTTTGAAGTATCTACTACAATAACTCTTTTGCCCAATTCATCTGCCATAAGGCGCGAAATTTCTCTTAATTTTGTGGTTTTACCAACCCCAGGGCGACCAAGGAATAAAATACTTTTTCCTTGAGTCACAAAATCCTTTATACATGAAATAGTCCCCGTAACGACTCGACCTATCCTGCAAGTAAGACCGATTATTTTTCCTTGACGGTTTCTTATTGCGCTTATTCTGTGGAGTGTTCCGGGGATTCCTGAACGGTTATCGGAAGTAAATTCCTGTACCCTTTGAGTTATATAGTTAATGTCCTCATCCGTTATCGGCTCAACGCCAAGAGACTCAATCCTTCCTCCCGAGTGTCGGACTTCCGGTAAACGGCTTATGTCCAGCACTATTTCTATTACATCGTCCATGTTTTCATAAGTTATGTGCTTCGTTATTTTTTTAGGCAGAATTTCAATTAATCTATCCAGATCACTGTGAAATTGCACGTCTGTCATATATTAGCCAACCTTTCGCTTGCGGGCTGCTTAAATCTATCGATTTGTCACTTGTACAATTATTCTACTAATATTATACCACTTTTTCAAATCATTAACTCCTCTTGTAATATGAATAAAGGAGTAATTGTTACATATCTTTATAAAAACAACACAGCTAAAAGCGTGTATTTTAGACACTTTTGGGAAATGTAAAGCATTGTTAAGGTTAAATATGTGCGATGAGGATACCGAAAAATTCGAAAAATGACAATTTTTCGAATTTTTCGGTATCCTCGATAGGTAAAAATGCGAAGTGCGAGGCAAAATAAACTTATAGTCCTATAGTCTCAGTTCACCGTTCACAGTTCACTGTTCACTTTTTAAACCAACTGAGGCTCAGCCTCAAGCTCTTTTCTTATGTCTTCGACAGAAATTTTTAAGATTGGTGAGTTTTCGTCTTTTCTGAGATAGACTTCTTTAATTCCCGACTGAACTATAAACCTTTTACAAAGAATGCAGATAAAATCGTGTCCCCAGATATACATTGTCGCATCCATACAGCGGTCTTGTCCTGCCTGAATTATGGCATTTTGTTCGGCATGGATTGAGCGGCAGGTTTCATAGCGCGTTCCCGAAGGAATATTATTTTTAATGCGGTAGCATTCGCCTCTTTCATAACAAGATTGAACTTTTGAAGGCGTTCCGTTGTAGCCTGTTGCTTTAATTTTTTTATCATCGCCTACAATTACAGCACCGACTTGCGCTCTTATGCAGTTTGAACGTGATGCGCAGGTTTTTGCCAAATCCAAAAAATATTCTATCCAGGGTTTTATGCTCATAATTTAATCCTCTTTTTTCTTATATTGTATCATAAAAATATAAATAATAACTGGGGCAAGCAGGCTATAAATGTCTTATAGCCTGCTTGGGCAATAGAATAAGTTATAAATTTATGTTATATTCAATCAAGTTATGTTTTGTAAGAATAGTTTTATTTTAAAAACAAAAAAGAAACCGGCTTTTACTTTGCCTGAAGTCTTGTTGACTCTTTTAATTATTGGTTTAATTGCCGCAGTTACAATTCCTATTTTGTTGGGGTATTTTGAACAGCAAAAATTTTTGTCAGGATTAAAAAAAGCTTATACTCAATTTAATCAAGCTTTAATAGGAACGGCTCATGATTTTACTTGCACCGGTGATTTGATTTGCACCGGTCTTTTTAAGGTGGGGACTACTAGCCAAACGCTTGGTACTGAGCTTGTTAAGCATTTTAACGTTTTGAAAAATTGTGAAACAAATACTCTAGGTTGTTTTTCTGAAAGTGTTAGCGATTCTTACGATGGAAGTTTAGCCAGAACAGATGACTATGCAAAAATTTCAAGCGGGTTTTACCGTTTCATTAGTGCGGATGGAATTGCTTTTATTTTAAAAAATAATCATAATAACTGTTCATCTTCTATGAGCACGGGCGTAACTCAAAATATGGAACAAGTTTGTGGCGAATTGTATATTGATTTAAATGGGCTTAAACCTCCCAATAATATGGGTAAAGATATATTTCGTTTTTATATTACAAATGGTAAGGGACCTTTGTTATATCCAAGTGGAGGAATAGACGATCAAGAAAATGGTCATTGGAAAAATGGTGATACGGCTCAGCATTGTTTTCCAAGCGATACTGACGGGAATTATTGTGCTGCAAGAATAATAGAAGAAGGTTGGAAAATGGACTATCTTGCTAATATTTCAAGTTTGGCCGCAGCTCCTTTGTCTGAAGATCCTCCTGAAGAAGAGGAAGAAGAAGATCCTGTTACACCTCCTCCTGATCCGCCTAGCCCTCCCGGGGGTTGCATTGCCTGCCAATAGGACTTTTCTGTTACACCTCCTCCTGATCCGCCTAGCCCTCCCGGTCCTCCCGGTCCACCAACACCAGCAGCGCCTTTTGGCCCTTAGTTTTTTAAAGTTTTAATATTCTTCAAGATTAATTTTTCCTTATTTAAAAAATTTTTATGCTAAAATTTAATTAACAAAAGATTAGTTGAGGAGCAATAATTTGAAAGAGCATTATTTTCCGCAGGAAATTGAAAAAAAATTACAAAAAAAGTGGGGGGAATGTAAATGTTTTGCCACTCCGACCGATAGTGATAAACCTAAGTATTATGCGCTTTCGATGTTTCCGTACCCTTCAGGCAGGCTTCACATGGGGCATGTCAGAAATTACACCATAACAGATGTAATTGCACGTTTTAAAAAAGCTCAAGGATTCAACGTTTTACATCCTATCGGGTGGGATAGTTTCGGGCTTCCCGCGGAAAACGCCGCCATGCAAAAAGGTGCAAATCCCGCACAGTGGACCGATGAAAATATTGAATATATGACAAAACAGCTTAAAATGCTCGGTCTTTCTTACGATTGGGACAGAGAAGTCACCACCTGCAAGCCAGATTACTACAAATGGACACAATGGCTTTTCTTGCAATTTTATAAACGCGGACTTGCCTACAAAAAAGAGGCGGCGGTTAACTGGTGCGAAAAATGTGCCACAGTGCTTGCAAACGAACAGGTAATCGACGGAAAATGCTGGCGTTGCGATGAAGTTGTTACAAAGAAAAATTTATCCCAATGGTTTTTGAAAATTACCGATTATGCCGAAGCGCTTCTTGAAGATTTGGATAAACTCAACGGCTGGGGCGAAAACGTTAAAACTATGCAGTCAAACTGGATTGGAAAATCAACAGGGGCGATTTTGAAGTTCAAAGTCGCAGAATATGACATGGAAATTCCTGTCTATACAACACGTCCAGATACGGCTTTGGGCATAACTTATCTTGTAGTAGCCCCCGAATACAAAGACATCGAAGCACTTACATTGCCTCAATACAAAGAAGAAGTCGAAAGATACCGCGAAAACGCTCGTAAAATGACAGAAATCGAAAGGCTTTCGACAGAAAGAATTAAAACGGGCGTGCCTTTGGGAACGCATTGCATAAATCCTTTTACGGGCGAAAAATTCCCGCTTTGGACAGCGGACTATGCGCTAGCCGAATACGGAACAGGGGCGGTTATGGCGGTTCCCGCGCACGACGAGCGCGATTTTGACTTTGCAAAAAAATATAATTTGCCGATTAAAGAAGTCATCGCAAATAATGAGATCCTGAAACAAGTTCAGGATGACGTTTCTTTTAGTGGTTTAACTGTTGCATATACTGAATCAGGCACTATGGTAAACTGCGGCGAATATGACGGAATAAGTAACGAAGAATTCAAAAAAATAATTACTCAAAAAGCCGCTGACGGAGGTTTTGGCGAATTTAAAACCCAATACCGTCTGCGTGATTGGTTGATTTCTCGTCAACGTTACTGGGGTGCACCGATTCCGATTGTTTATTGCGATAAATGCGGAATTCAGGCGGTAAATGAGGGCGATTTGCCCGTCTTGTTGCCGGAAGATGTTGATTTTAAGGTTACGGGCAAATCGCCCATTTTGACATCCAAAACGTTTATTGATACGAAATGTCCTAAATGCGGCGGTGATGCAAAGCGTGAAACCGACACTATGGATACATTTATTTGTTCAAGCTGGTATTATCTAAGATACGCTGATCCCAAAAACAGTCAAAAGTGTTTTGATAAAAATATTGTCGATAAATGGCTTCCCGTTGACCAGTATGTGGGCGGAATTGAGCACGCAATTTTGCACTTGCTTTATTCAAGATTTTTCACAAAAGCAATGCGTGATATGGGGCTTTTGAGCTTTGACGAGCCTTTTAAAAATCTTTTAACTCAGGGAATGGTTTTAAAAGACGGCTCAAAAATGTCAAAATCAAAAGGAAATACGGTTGATCCTGATGAAATTTTTGAAAACTACGGGGCTGATACGGCAAGGCTGTTTATCCTCTCCGATTCGCCTCCTGCAAGGGATTTTGACTGGTCAGATGCGGGCGTTGAAGGCTGTTATAAATTCTTAAACCGCGTTTGGAAATTAGTTTCAACCAATCAGGACAAAATTATTTTTGATTATAAATTGAGCGAAAATCTATCAAAAGAAAACGATGATTTGGTAAGATTTACCCACATCATGATTAAAGGAATTACAAACGATATTCAAAATGAATTCCAGTTTAATACGGTGATTTCTAAGTATCGTGAATTGACTAACGCTATTTACGATTATTTAGGCAAGAAAAAAGATTTTTCACAAGAAGATAAAAACGTCTTCAGCTTTGCGGTTTTGACTTTGATGAAATTGATGTCACCTGTTGCGGTGCATTTGACAGAAGAAATTTGGACTTCATTGGGTGCAAAAACTTCTATCCATGATGAAAAATGGTGTGAATGGGATGAAAATTTAGCCAAAACAAGCTCAATTACTTTGGTTGTTCAGGTTAACGGAAAAGTTAGGGACAAAGTTGAAGTGGCGCAAGATTTATCGCAGGAAAAAATGAAACAAATTGCGCTAAATTGCGAAAAGGCAAAAGAATTTATTGCCGGCAATGAAATTGTCAAAGTGATTGTCGTTCCCAAAAAACTTGTTAATATAGTTGTGAAATAAGTATTAAAATATAATATTTATTAATTTTTGAATTTAAATAGGCTAGTTTTATTTTGTTCCATTTCTTTTCTTTTTTTCTTGCGATTGAAAAAAAGAAAAGAAACCGAACCGAAAGAAAAGAAAAAAACACGCGAACAAAATGCCAAAGCGTCAGGGCTGTGCCCCTAACCCCCTTCCGACCTTATCGGAGTGAGCAATTATTACTTAACGAAACAACTGCAAAGCGAGTGTGTTTGAGTGCTTAAGGCACGAGTTCGCGAGCTTGAGTTGAGTTTAGTAATAATTAGCGAACGCAGGTAGGCCGTGGCTTTGCCTTCTTTTCAAGGCGAGATTAGATCCCGCAACAGGTGCGGGATGACAAATCGAGCCGTAGAAAATGGCGACACGGAACAACAAAAATATTCCGCTTAATATGTTTGTTTGCAATAGTGGCTATGTGGTACTTTTATCCCTTCCCTTTTGATACTTAATCAAAAGGGTGGGCCCCAACCAAAAAGTACCGAAAGAAAAATTATATAAGAAAAAGTAACAATATCATTTTATCTGTCGCGGAGTTTTGCCAGCAGATTTAAAATCTCAATGTAAAGCCAAACGAGTGTTACCATAAGCCCGAAAGCGCCGTACCATTCAAAATTTTTGCTCAAAAGGTTTTGAGCGCCCTGCTCGATAAAATCAAAATCGATTATCAGATTCAAAGAGGCAATCGCTACAACAACAATACTGAAGCCTATTCCGAAATTACTTGAAGTAAAAATTTGAGGAATGTGCATCCCGAAAAACGAGCCGATAAAGTTTACCAGATAAATCCCTGCAATAGAAAGCGTTGAAATAAACAAAACGCTTCTGAACTTATCCGTACAGCGGATTGCGCCCACCCTATAAAGTGCCAGCATTGAAAAAAGTGCCATAAGCGTTAAACCCACAGCCTGAATTGCAATTCCCGGATACGCTTTATCTATATAGGCAGAAATTCCGCCCAGAAGCAAACCTTCCGATGCCGCATAAACAGGTGCTGCAATAGGCAAAGCGTTTCTGTTGAACATTATTACTATAAACGCTATTATGCTTGAAATAAAGCCTACCATAGTTAAAAGTGCGACTTTATCAGTGTAGCCTTTAAAAAACATGTCCCAAACCACAAGGCTGGATAAAAGCAGCAGACAAAACAGTATAAAAGTTTTGTTTATAGCTCCGTTTACCGTCATCGGTTCTGAATCAAGTACGCGCTCTCTGTCGATTGCGTTTTGGTTAAATACCGGATTTGTCATATCTCCCTCCTTTATTGGGTGAATAGGTGAATAGCTGAAAAGGTGAAAAGTTTTTACTTGAATTTTTGCCCTCTCTATTTACCATTTACTATTTACTATTTACTATTTACTATTTCCCATATTATACAACAATTATGATTTTTATGATAAATTTGTTTTATGTTCATCGGTAATTTAAGAAAATTTATCGGATATTTCGGCAAAGGAAGAAAAATAAGGCTTTTGGGCTTTTTTATTTTATCTTTGATTGCCGGATTGTTTGAATTTATAGGAATAGCACTTGTTTATCCTTTCGTTTTGTTGATAATAAACCCTCAAAGCGTTATCAATTCAAGTTATTACATTAAATTCAGTGAAATTTTTCAAATTAAAGACGCTCTGGTCGGTTCTTTTATTATAGGACTTTTTGTTGTTTTGCTGTTTATTCTTAAGAATATCTTTATGATTTGCGTCGTTTATTTGCAAAATAAATTTGCTAACAACTGGAAATTTGATATCAGCAGAAAGTTTATGGAATATTATCTTTTTGCGCCTTATAAAATGGCACTTAAAACCCAGCCTGCACAAAAACTTTACACATTAAATTTCCTTATTCCGCAGTCTTTAGACGGATTTGTATTCAGGGCGGTTAATTTTGCGACAAATTTTATAATTGTGGCAATGATTTTGCTGCTTTTATTCATAAAATTTCCCTTTGCGGCTCTTGTTACAACTGTTTTTGTGGGATTGAGCCTTTTTATTCAAAGCGCATTTTTTAAAAACAAGATGAAAAAACTTTCCAAAAAACTCCTTGAAGTGTCTTTGGAAAGCAACTCTCAGGTTCTCAACAACATAAACAATTTAAAAGAACTGAAAATTTTATCTTCGGAAAATTACTTTTATGAACAATATCTTAAAACCCAAAAAGAGTTCAACAAAGCTGTTTTTCAAAATAACTTTTTTGCTTCAATTCCGCCTTATATAGTAGAAATTTTGGTTGTCGTTTCGCTTTTGATTCTGGCAGCAATAATTTCTGTTCAGACAGCGCAAAATTCTTCGGTGATGATTGCATCCTATGCGATTACGGTTGCGGCGATTTTCAGGATTGCGCCTGCCCTTAACAAAATTCAAACATCCCTAAATGCCATGAATGCTTCAAGAGAAGTTGTTAGGGGTTTAATTACGGAATACGAGCATTGTGACTTTTCTTCAGTTGAGAAAAAGTCGGATTTGAAAATTGATTTTAAAGATAAAATTGAGCTCAAAAATATAGATTTTTCTTACAGCGAAAACAGAAAAGTTATTAAAAACTTAAGCCTTGAAATTAAAAAAGGCGAATTTATAGGAATTATAGGGCTCTCAGGGGTGGGCAAAAGCACGCTTGCAGATATTATTATGGGACTTTTGCCTGTTGATGCAGGGGAAATTAAAGTTGACGGAATAACGCTTAATTCGGAAAATTTTGTTGCACTCAGGAAAATAATCGGCTATGTGCCCCAGCAAATAAACATTTTAGACGGAACTTTTAAGCAAAATGTGGCATGGGGAGTAAATGAATCCGATATTGACGATAAAAGAGTTTTGGAAGTTCTTGAAAGAGCAAAGCTGATTGATTTGGTCGGCGAATTTGAAGAGGGAATTGACTCCAAAATCACCTCAGGTCTCAGGGGAATGTCGCAAGGTCAAAAACAAAGGCTGGCGATTGCAAGAGCGATTTATCGTAATCCGCAGGTGCTTATCTTTGACGAGGCAACGTCCGCGCTTGATGTTGAAACCGAACACGAAATAACAAAAATGCTCAACGATCTAAAAGGCGAAAAAACAATTATTGCAATAGCACACAGGCTTTCGACGCTGAAAAGCTGCGACAGATTGGTTTATTTGAAAAACGGTGAAGTTGTTGCCACAGGAAGTTTTTCGGAATTGTCAAAAAAATTCCCTGATTTTGAAAATTTGGTTAAATTGTCGAATATCTAAGGATAAGTTTTTTAATTTTAAAGGGCGGATTTTTCAGAGAAAAATCCGCCACAAAATTTTTGCCCTATGTTTTATCTAAAACGATTTGTTAAAAGCAGTACCGTCCGGAGATTTTGGTAACTCTATTCCTTTTTCTTTTGCATACCGTTCAATGGAATTTTGACCTTTATTTATAATTTCTTGTGGTATCCCAGATAAAAAAAGTGCGTCTTCAAAATCTTTTTGAGGCGTTTGAGCAGGGGTTTTTGCCTGTTGTTCTTTTATCATGGCATCAATTCTTGCAGATATTGATTTCAAATTGATTCCGTGCTCCGTGGCATAAGTTTTAATTGCTCGGGCACTGCTGTTAATTATAATTAAAGGTATCCCCAGATTTTGTAGGGATTTTTGGATACTTGCTTTATCATTTGGTTCAAGATTATCGTAATTTGCAAACCCTGATTCTGCAGAGTTTATACTTTGAATTTCCATAGAGACCCCCTTTTATTAGTAAAGATAATTTATTTTATAATATTTTTGCGGAAAAATCGAGGGTTTTTAATAAAAATTAATGATTAGATAAAGAAAGAGCACTCGCTAAGTCAAGAAATACTTTACAAGAAAAGTTTTTTTTGTTAAAATTTTGAAAGGTATTCCTCAGTAGCTCCAGAGCGTGAGAAGCACGTGGGGGTAAATGAAAAACAATTAAATAAAAGTAAATCTACAAAGACCGAAGTAGAAATTATTCCTCAGTAGCTCAATGGCGGAGCAACCGGCTGTTAACCGGTAGGTTGTTGGTTCGAGTCCAACCTGGGGAGTTTTTTTGTACAACTTAGTCCTGTTGCGAATAAATTATACGGCGTATTACATTCATAGATTAATTTATAATTTTTAAGTGTAATTATTGTTTTTTCAAATAACCATTAGGATTTAAAGTAAAATAAAATTTTTCTTTTTCTTTATCTATTTTAAACTCTTTATTTTCATTTAAAAAGGAGTTTATTGCTTCCCATGGGCCTGGTCCAAATTCGGGAAGAGTCGGGTGCCCATTTATATTTGAATCTTCAACTATTAAATAGCTATCTTTTGATACAAATTTGTTATATATCCTCATTTCTTTTAGAACATTTTCTTTAGAATGATCAGAATCTAAAATTACTAATATTCTTTTTTTGTTTTTTGTAAAAGTTTTTACCTTTTCAATAATTTCTATTGAAGTTGAAAGACCGTTTAAATAATTTATTCTCTTATGTTTTGGTAAATTTCCTCGTATTTCGCTGTCAATAGTAACAATTTCGCCATTCTCTAATAAATCCATTATTGAAGCCAAAAAATAAGCACTTCCTCCAACATAAGTTCCAGTTTCTATTATTAAATCCGGTTTGACTTCAAATAATATTTCTTGGTAAATCCATAAATCCAAAGGACATTTTAAAACATTTATACCAAGCCAATTTGTGTTACGCCAAGTTCGTTCAGAATTGTTGTAATATAAAGTGTGAAAGTTTTCAATAATTTGCCTTTGCTTTTTATTTGCATGTTTTCTTTTTAAAATATCAATAAAATTAAGTATCAAATAAATATTTCCTTCTTTTATTAAATTATTTTAGCATAAAAGTAAGCTTGACTACTAAGGGTTATAATTATAAGATAATACCATAATGAAAATAATTTTTACAATATGTTCAAATAATTATCTGGCAAAAGCAAAAGCCCTCGGGGATAGTCTTTTAAGGCATAATTCCGATTATAAGTTTATAATATGTTTATGTGACATAAAACATCCAGATATTGATTATTCATTTTTTGAACCTTATAGGGTGATTGAAGCACATAACTTAGAAATAGAAAAATTTGAGCAAATGTGCAATAAATATAATATAATTGAATTAAATACATCTATTAAACCTTTTGTATTTGATTATTTATTTAAAAATTATAAAGATGTTGAATATATTATGTATTTTGACCCCGACACTTACGTCTTTGATAATTTAGCAACAATAGAAAAAGAACTTATGGAGAGTTCAATTCTTTTAACTCCTCATATTTATAAACCTATTGAGTTTGATGGTAAAACACCTGTAGAAAATGATTTTACTCAACATGGAACTTATAATTTAGGATTTTTGGCTTTAAAAAGAAGTGAAGATGTCTATGAAATACTTGATTGGTGGAAGAGAAGATTGGAAGTTAATTGTTATATAAAACCAACAAAGGGTATTTTTGTTGATCAACTTCCAATGAACTTTGCACCGATATTTTTCAATCGTGTAAAGGTTTCTGAAAATTGGGGTTTAAATGTTGCGCCTTGGAATTTACATGAACGCACTTTAACATTAAAGGGGGATAAATATTTTATAAATGATAAATATCACTTAATTTTTTATCATTTTAGTGATTATAATTTCAATAAAGCAGATGTACTGTCAGAAAATTATACCAGAGTGTCATTTGAAGATAATGATGTTTTAAAAAGGCTTTATGAGGGTTATAAAAAAGAAATTTTAAATAATAAATTTAGTGAATTATCTAAAATAAAATGCGTTTATGCTAATGATAAATTACGTTCTAGTTCAAACAATATCAGAACAATTATTTTAAAAATATTTAAATATATTAAGAAAGACCCGTTGTTTTTTCTAAGAAAGACTTTTTGGCTATAGTTAAATTAATTTTTATCAAATTGATTTTCTAAGGCTTTTTTCGTTTCGTTTAGATAAGCATAGCCGTATTTTGCATCAGGTTCAAGATGAGCACCTTCAGCCCATTCATTCCAAGCATTTATAAAAACAAATTGATCTTCTTTTGAATAATTTGTTTTTGTGAATTTAATTGCATCAGAAAGCCATTTTTTATATGTTTCAGGATTTGCATTAAGGAAAATGCTACCATTATTGGGGAGTCTTGCTGTGTTATCCCAATTTGGGAAAACAGTTCTATATATTGTAAAATCATTTTTTTTCAAGTAATTGTCTTGTTGAAAATATTTACTTAAATCATAAATAGCACCTTTAAAATTCGGATTCATAATTGGCAGATAATTACTTATATTTGGCAAATTCATATTGTGAGGCGGGAATTCAATTGCTGCATCTAGACCCCATTCGGAAGGATTATCAAAAAAACCATGCGTAAGTGCCGCAATTAAATGTAAGTCTCCTATGCCGACTTGTTTGCAATAATTTCTCCAATTACGAACTATTTTTTGTACTTTTTCTTTAGTGTAAAGATGTATCCTGTAAATAATTAATACCGGTTTGTTATTTATTCTTATATATCTGGAATCTTTGAAAAAAGGTATAATATCTTCAATAAATTTAATATCATCGCCATCTTCCATAGTTTGTGAAATCAAAATTTCATTGTCTTGCCCATCCCAACGCCTTGTCCAATTTTCGTTAGCCCAACACAAACAAAACGGAAAGTTTAATTCTTTGTTGTTTAAAAAATCAAATATCGGTTTTTCTAATAATCTTTTGCCGGAAAACCAATAATAATGAAAACAAAATCCATATATCCCATACTGTTTGGCGAGTTCTATTTGTCTATACATAATTTCATTTAATCTTAAATCATAAAAGCCAAGTTCATCCGGCAGGTGTGGTTGATAATGTCCTAAAAATTGGGGAACGGCTTTTGTAACATTTATCCATTCTGTAAAGCCTTTTCCCCACCATTTATCATTCTCATCTATAGGATGAAATTGGGGTAAATAAAAAGCAATCAATTTCATGGTATCATCGGTTAATTTTATATTTATTTTTGAACCATTAACATATTCAGACGATTTTTCACTAGCATTAATATATAAGGTTTTTAAAAAAAGGGGATTTTTAAGTTTAGATAATATTCTATTAATGTTTTTAATAATATATTTATTACTAATTTGCAAAAATTTTCTAACAAGTTTTTGCATTTTAATATTTGTTGTATTTGGTATTTTTTGGGTTTTTATGACGGGGGGGGGTAAAAATTTTTTCTTTAAATTTCTTAAAAATGGCCTTAATTTCGAACCCCATAATTTTTTGTGAGGCATTTCACTTAAAATCAGATTTCGCATCAACATTTGTTTTTCTTCTTTGGATAATAAAGTTTTTTTAAAATTTTTTTCAAATAAAGTTTGCATATCTAGCTTAGAAATTTTAGACTTAATTACATATTGATAAACATAAGATTCAATATCTTTTTTAATATAATTAACTATTTCAATAGGATGTTCTTTTTCCTGAACATTTTCAATTGAATTTTCGATTGGCATAACCACCATATTAATATCAATTATTTCGAGGCTTGCATTCGTCATAAAATCTATAATGCTTTTTAATGAAAAAAACCTAATATGTGTTTTATCCAACAAGCCATAATCATTGTAATTAAATTTATTTTTTAATAAATTTAACTTTATGCCTCCATGTGCTATGTTTGGTAATGAAATTATAAAGTGTCCGTCACTTTGTAAAAAATGTTTCATACATATGATTACGTCAAGAGGATTATATAGATGTTCTAAAACATCACCACATATAATGTAATCAAAATAATTTTCGTACATTTTTAATTCTT